>CADCVI010000098.1 GCA_902806105.1 uncultured Rubrobacteraceae bacterium | reverse complement strand
GCCAGGGAGTACGACGTCGTAGCCAGGCTCGCGGGCGACGAGTTCACAGTGATCCTGCCGGAGGTCGAGAACCCCCGGGCCGCAACCGTGGTCGCCGAGCGCATCGTCCGGTCCATCGCGGCCCCGTTCTACCTTGACGGCAACGAGCTCCTCATCACGACGAGCATCGGCATCTGCTTCTACCCCACCGACGGCCACGACCCGACCGTCCTCGTCAAGAACGCCGACTCGGCGATGTACCGGGCGAAGGCCGGCGGCAAGAACCGCTACGAGGTCTACGCCGAGGACATCCTTCAGAACCCCACCAGGCACTTCGAGCTGGAGAACGAGCTCAACCGGGCCATAGAAGAGAACCAGTTCGTCCTCCACTACCAGCCCGAGATCAGCACCGCAACGTCCCGCATGGTCGGGGCAGAGGCTCTCGTCAGGTGGCGCCACCCCGAGCGCGGGCTCCTCCTCCCCCGGGACTTCGTCCCCGTGGCCGAGGAGTCCGGCCTGATCTTCTCTATAGAGCGCTGGATCCTGCGAGAGGCCTGCCGCCAGATGAGGTCCTGGCAGGAACGCTACCCGTCGGCCAACCTCCTGACCATAAGCGTCAACATCTCCAGCCGCCACTTCATGCACCCGAACCTCTCGGGCGTCGTGGGACAGGTCCTCGAAGAAACGGGCCTCCCGCCCGAAAGCCTCGTGCTGGAGGTCAAGGAGAGCATACTCCACGAAGACGGGGCCTCCGCCGCCGTTACCCTCGGGGCCCTCAAGAAGCTCGGCGTCAAGCTCGCCGTCGACGGTTTCGGCGCCGGCTCCTCCTCCATAACCGAGCTCAAGCGATTCCCCCTCGACGCCCTCAAGATAGACCCGTCGTTCGTGAAGAACTTTCACGAGCGCGAGGAGGACCGCCGGATCGTCTCGGCCGTCGTGGGACTGGCGCACGCCCTGGACCTCACCGCCGTCGCCCGCGGCGTCGACACCCCCCGCCAGCTCATGCAGCTCAAGGAGATGGGCTGCGAGGTGGTCCAGGGCACATACTTCTCCGACGCCCTCTCCAGCACCGAAACCGCAGCATTCCTCGTCGCGGACCTGTACTACTAGCGATCGGCATAACAGACTGCGCCGACCCGATACCTCTCTCTATGTCTTGCGCGAACCTATCCCTCTTCGCCAAGAGCAACACCCCCGGAGCACCACGTGCGTGGCATTTCTCCAGGGGCGTGCGTAGAAACCGAGACGGGGGCTGACTAGGTGCTTCTAGACGAGTCTCCTTGCGCCTGCGTAGCCGCGGATGTACTTCATCTGGCCCTCGACCACCTTGCCGAAGTAGCTGGATGCGTGGACGATCTTCTGGTTTCCGTACGCATCTTTACCAGAGTAAATGCCGACGTGGGTGATGTACGAGCCGCCGTTCTCCCTGAAGTACACAAGGTCACCGGGACGTAGATTGGCCTTCGCGACCGCCGTCCCATACCTGACTTGCCCGGCTTCCGTCATGGGCAGCGTAATCCCGAACTTGGCAAAGGTTTTCTTCGTCAGACAAGTGCAACTCATCTGGGTGGTGGTGCAGGTGGCGTACCTGTACCGTATTCCCAAATAGGTCCTAGCTTTGGCAACGACCTGAGAGCCGGTCGCGCTCGCCGTCCGCGTCTCCCCTGACCGCGCCGCGCTCTCGGTACCGGCGACGGCGGCCGCATCCTCGTAGGAGGAGATCTTCTCGACCTTTACGGCGTCGGCGGCGACGTTGCCCTTGCCCTTGGTGTTGTGGGAGATCCTTATCGGAAACTCCTGGTCCTTGCGCATCTCGAACTCGCCGATGCGCACCCACTCGCCGCCGTCCTTGCGCTGGTCGACCTTCGTCCACTTCGTACCATACGCAGTTTCGACGCCCACGGGTGTCTGGTCGTTGAGGCCCCGCACCTTGGGCCACCGGGCGTAAACGGCATACACGCCGTCGCTCGGTATCGCGACCTCGAACAGGGCGTGCGCCCCCTTCTTCGCGGGCCGGGCGACGAGGTAGTCGCCCCCGTTGATACCCTGCCCGGCATCGCTCGACTTCCAACTCTTGGAGGTCGCGAAACGACCCTCGTCGGAGTTGTCGACCACCTGAGAGTACGTCTCTGAAACCGCATCCTGACTGACCGTCAAGAGGACCGCAAAGGCCGCAAACACCGCCACACACATCACCGCGATACGCCGCAACTCGTCCCCCCTCCGGAACTTGTTCATGCTCTGTGTACATATTATCGACATGTGAGGAAAAATGCTTTAGTTTTTTGCACTTTTTGGAAGATTTGGTGACGGTTTGGCCAACTCCGCGCCCGCCAGGGTCCGGTAATGCAGGCGTTTGCCATGTTGGCCCGGCATAAGACGCTTACGAAAGCAGGAGGTTCCGGGATGTCACAGACGGAGCGCAGGGCCTACGTGGAGTGGGAGGGCAACCTGCTGAGCGGGCGCGGGACCTTCGCCGTCGGGAGCGGGGCGATGCAGGATTTCCCCGTAACGTGGGCCGCGAGGGTGGAACGGCCGGACGGCAAGACCAGCCCGGAGTAGCTTCTGGCCGCCGCACACGCCTCCTGCTACGCCATGGCGATCTCGCACACCCTGGCTGGGCCGGGGGGCCGGGATCGACGAGATCACGTCGAAGCCGTCGCGACGCTTGACGCGGAGCTGCTCAGGATCACTACGGTCGACCCGGAGATCCGGGAATCGGTCTCCGGGCTCTCCCAGAGGCAGTTTCAGGACGCGGCGGAGGAGGCCGAGAAGGTCTGCCCCATCTCCAACGCCATAGGGAACAACGTAGACCTCAGGCTCCGGGCTATCCTGAAAAACTAGGCGTTCCGGGGCCCTAGCTGTACTCGGCTGACACGTCATGACGGTCGGCCGATCCGGGGTAGCGCTCCCGAGCGCTACGTTTCTGAGTGGCGATGTACGGTGTGGGGGACGAGGAGGGTAAGCGTGGCGAACGAAACCGGCGGGATCGTTCTGAGCATGCAGGACCTTCGTGAGGTCACCAGTTACGCCGCTGGGAGCGCGCAGGAAGTCCTGGAGATCTTCGAGAGAGCACACCCGGCCGACCCCCGCCCTCGCGACGCGATCGACGCCGCATGGACGTTCGCCCGGGGTGGTGAGCGCGGGAAGACACTGCGCGACACCGCGTGGGCGGCGCTCAAGGCGGCCCGAGACGCGGACACCGCGGCCGCGAGCGATGCGGCGCGAGCAGCGATGTGCGCGGCATCCGCTGCGTACTTGCATCCACTGGCCGACGCCCACCAGGTGAAGCACATTCTCGGAGCAGCGGCCCACGCGGCGAGAGCGGCCGAACTCATCGCCGGCGATGATCGAGATGCGGGCGCCGAGCACGTTGAGCACGCGAGCCGGCGCGCGGCACCAGCCGTCGTGGAGGTGCTCAAACGCTACCCCGCGGCACCGCCTGGCGGGGGCCGCGTCGGGGAGCTACTTCGCGATCTGGATGAGGCCCTCCGCGGCCGTGTCTGAAGGCCTTGTTGTACCCGACAGGTGTTCATGACCGTCGGCTGCCGGGGGTTGCCCTCCGAGGGCTGAGTGTCGGCGTCCCACCGAGGATCCTACCCTGCGGAGGCACATTCTCCCCGCTAGGGATGTCCGATGCTCCGCTGGCGAGATAGTTCTCGGGGCATGGTCCGGGGGAGTTTGGCCGGCGCGACGTGGGGTAAGGGCGTCCGGCATGTTCTCCATCCGGGAGGAAAACAATTGAAGCTCGCAGGGATTGAAGACTTTTTCGGGGGACATCGATGAGCCCCGTCGCTATCGTGACGGCCTCGGACTCGGGGATAGGTCAGGAGACGGCCAGGGCTCTGGCCGAGGCCGGGTACGACGTCGGGATCACCTTCCACGAGGACGAGGCCGGGGCCCGGGAGACGCTTGAGGCGGTCGAGGGCTCGGGGCGCCGCGGGGAGGTGAGGCACCTCGACCTCACGGATCTCCCCGGCGCCGCGGGCGTGATCGACGACCTCGCGGACGCCCTGGGCGGCTTGGACGTCCTGGTGAACAACGCGGGCACGGGGGATGCCACGGGCGACTTCCTCGAGCTTCCTTACGAGGAGTGGCGCAAGGTTCTGTCGACAAACCTCGACGGCGCCTTTCTCTGCTCGCAGAGGGCGGCCAGGAGGATGGTCGAGGCCGGTACCGGCGGCCGCATCGTGAACATAACCAGCGTTCACGAGCACGTCCCCCGCATAGGGGCCTCGGCGTACTGCTCCTCCAAGGGCGGCCTGGGGCTCCTCACCAAGGTCATGGCAATAGAGCTGGCCGGTCACGGCATCCGGGTCAACGCCGTGGCGCCCGGTGAGATCTCCACCCCCATGACCGGCGCCGAAGACACCGACCCCGCCACCATCGAGAAGCCTAACCTGCCCCTCGGCCGCCCCGGACACGCCCGGGAGATCGCCGACTTCGTGGTCTTTCTCGCCTCCGACAAAGCATCTTATGCAACCGGCCAATCTTTCGTGGTAGACGGCGGCCTGATGCTCATGGCGGCGCAGCTTTCGAGCTAGCCGCCCGCCACCGAGCCTCGATGGGCTAGAACAGCCTCTCGCCGGGGTCCTCGAACAGCTCTTCGAGCTCGTAGCCGAGGTCCCTGGCGGAGGCTTCGAAGAACGACCGATTGCGGTAGGCGAAGGGGAGCCACTCGGTATAGCGGTTGTAAGCCTCTTTCGGTTCGGGCGAGTCTTCGAGGCAGACGAGGCCGCTCATGAAGCGGGTCATCTCGAAGAAGCGTAGAAGCCACGGGTCAGCGGGCTCGTCGTCGTCGTTCAGGGCCGCTTCGAACTCGGCGAAGGGGAGCGGTTTCGGGGGCTTCTCCACGATCTTGGAGATGAAGCGCTCTTGGAAGTAGTCCGTGAAGGTTTCCAGGCCGGTCAGGAGGGTTGGTAGCCAGGGGGTCTGGCTGCCGGGGTGGTCCTCGGGCAGGCCCCAGCGAAGGGCTCCGGCCATCTCCCCGATCATGCGGAAGGTGTAGGGCAGGGAGCGGTAGGCCCTGCGGCTATGATAGTAGTAGACGACGGGGTAGCGTCTAATGCCCTCGTAGATCTCCACGAGCCCCCGGTGCAGGGACATCAGGTGCGTCTCGAGGCCCCGGGGCTCGCCGTTCGGGAAGTGGGGCTTCAGAATGGTCAGGGGGTCGCTGGAGTCCTGGGCCTGGTGGTGTAGGCCCGCGGAGAGGACGCCAAGCTGCTGGAGCACCCCGTAGACCCCGATAACGTAAGTTATGGCGAGGGTCAGGAGGCCGAAGCCCACGAGGGCCTCCGAGATCGTGATGAGTTGGTAGAGCGTGTTCTGTGGTGTTATGTCGCCGAAACCGACGGTCGAGATGGCGGTCCCGCTGAGGTAGAGCGCCTCCAGGAAGGTGGGTTCGAGGCCGGGGCTGGAGAAGTAGAAAGTCTTCGTGCTTATGCTCTCGTAGTAGACGAGGGCGTACCCGAAGGCGACCAGCAGTATCCAGACCATGATCGTAACCGGGACCATAAGCGGGGCCGCGAACGAGAGCCCCAGCGCCCGGTATCTACGGGGCAGGGGCCGTGTGACGAAGCGGAACGCGTTGAACAGCCTGTTGTACAGGCGGCTGCTCAGGAAGCCGAAGCCATCGTAGTGGAGCACCGTAAAAAAGACGTCCAGAAGACCGATGAAAATCAGAGCCACACCGGCTACCGTAGAGATCCATCCCATAGCCCGAGCTATATATCAGAAAAACATCCCTCTTACGTCTCGCCGTTTGGCCGTCTCCGGCCCCGGGTATCCGGTTCGTCGCAGGCCAACGGCAGAGAGGATCCAGCCGCATGCAGCGTGACGTGTTCGTCAAAAGGGTCTTGGAGATGGGTGAGCTCGGTGGCCACGAGGAGGCAGAGAAGGCGATAAGGGCGACCCTCGCCACCTTGAAGGAGCGGCTCGCGGGGAACGAGCCCAACAACCTCGCCTCCCAGATCCCCGGCGATCTCGCAGATCCCCTGCGGGGGGAAGGCGGACGCGAGGGCTTCGCGCTCGCCGAGTTCTACCGCAGGGTCGCAGAGAAAGAGGGAGTCGACGAGAGCCAGGCCATCCGTCACGCCCGCGCCGTGGCCCTCGTCCTCCAGGAGGCGGTCACGACGGGCGAGATGGACGATGTCCGCGGCCAACTCAAGCCGGAGTACGAGGAGCTCTTCGGACGCCCCCACGAATAAGGATCACGCCCTCCCCCAACACCACCGGCGGAGATAGCCAGCCCGAGCAGGGCACGCACACCGAGGACGTTGAGAGGTCCCCGAAGGGGACCAGCCTCGCCCCCGAGAGCCTGCACCCCGAGATCGCCGAAAGCCCGGCCCAGCTCGCCCGCCTCCGCTACCCCGGATGCGACACCGGTCATGGCTACCACGTCGGCCCGTTCCACGGACGGCGGCCGCCGAGATCCCGGAGACAGTGTGCTCGCGCCGCTGACCCCGCCGCCCCCCGAAGGCTCCCATCAAAGAAGTCGCCGCTCCACCGGGCCGGCGTCCTCCGGGCGCGCTACACTCATGCGCGTGGACGAGTGGATCAAGGTTGGTTCGGCGCCGAACGAGACCTCGGCGATGATGATGACGGGTATCCTCGAAGACTTCGACATCCCGGCGCTTATCCGCCGGGGCGCGGGCTTCGACATCCCGGACTTCCTCTCCGCGGGCCCGAGGGACGTGCTCGTCCCCTACGACTTCTTCGAGGAGGCCCGCCAGGTCCTGGAGGACACCACGGGCCTGGGCTCTTGGGCACCCTGAACGGCGCGCTCCCCCGCTAGGAGCTTCCCTCCCGCCGTCCCCCTATGAGCGGGCGCAGGTCTTCGAGGCTCTCGTAGAGCCACCACAGATAGTTCTCCGTCCCTCCCTCGCGGAGGGGATGGAGGTCCGCGTGTTCGGGGTCGTCGAGAAAGGCCCGGAACGCCTCACGCGAGGGCCACTCCACCAGGACCATCGCGGTTCGGGGCTCGGCTTCCCCCTCCACGACGCCGTCGAGCTTCCCGAGCGCCACGACCTTGCCGCCGTGCTTGCCGACCGCCGAGACGGAACGGCGCGAGTACTGGCGGTACAGGTCGTTCTCGGCCAGGTCGAAGAGGTTCAACGCGTAGAGCGACATGCGGTAACTCCCTTGCTGATCGGGTCTGCCTCCAGGTTCGACAGACGATAGACCGGCGACGGCCCTCCCGCCAGGGTACACGGTCCTTGCGGCAACCAAGAGGCCCCGAACCTGCAAGATCCGCTCCAGAGAGCCTGGCGCGGAAGGTCCCCAAACCCCGTCATTCCGGAACGCGCGGGTCCATCTCGAACCGCGCGACCCTCCGATGTCCGGGCAGCAGGAAGCCGCGGCACAGGTTTGCCGACCACAAGAGGGGGCATAGACGGTCTCGGACGTGTTATCAAACACAGAAGGGCACGAAAATGGGCATAATCACGTGGATCATCATAGGCGCAATCGCCGGCGCTCTTGGCAAGCTAATCATGCCGGGCGACGATCCCGGCGGCATCATCGTCACGATCCTTCTCGGCATCGTCGGCGCTTTCGTGGGCGGCTTCCTTACCAGCCTTATCGGGATCGGCAGTGGGGGCTTTATCTGGACGATCATCGTCGCTACGATTGGGGCCATCATCGTGCTAGCCATATACAGGGCGCTCGTGGGTAACAGGCGCCGAGCCTAGAAGAAGCCATCCTTATCGCCGGTCGGGGCTTACGGGCTCCGGCCGGCTTTTTCGTGCCTCTCCGAGCCCGTTCGACCAGGCCGGAGCCGAGGGCTTACCCTGGCGTCAGATGGGCCACGAGCTTCGAATCGGAGGTCCTGAAGGAGCCACGCGCCATCTACGGCGTGGCGCGTGGCTCCTTCAGGACGGTTCGTGATGCAGGGACCGTCTCCTATGCCCTCTGGCTCTCGGCTATGAGCCGCTGCTCCTGGGCCTGGTCCTCGTTGATGTCGTCCCTGTAGGTCTCGGCGGCCAGGATCACCGCGACGGTGGTGATCAGGGCTAGCCCGGCCATGTAGGCGGCCACCGCCCCGTAGCCGTAAGCCGCTAGGAGGGCCACGGCGATCAGGGGCGCGAACCCGCCCGCCAGGACCGAGGCGAGCTGGTAGCCCAGGGAGGCGCCAGAGTAGCGCACCCGCGTGCCGAAAAGCTCCGAGAAGAACGCGGCCTGCGGACCGTACATCGCGTCGTGGCCGACGTTGAAGCCGAGGATTATGGCGAGCCAGATCAGGGGGGCGGAGCCCGTGTTCAGCAGCCAGAAGAACGGCAGGGCGAAGAGGATCGAGAACACCGCCCCGAAGAGGTAGACCGGCCGCCGGCCCACCCGGTCGGAGAGGGCCCCGAAGAGCGGGATCGTGACGAGCCCGATGGCCGAGGCGATGATCACCCCCGTCAACCCGACGCCCTGTTCGAGGCCCAGGGTCGCGGTTATGTATGTCAGCACGAAGACGGTGGTGATGTAGAAGGTACCGTTCTCCGCGAGGCGCATCCCCATCGCCAGCAGCACGTTCTTGGGGTAGGTGCGCAGCACGTCGATGATCGGCATGTTCGCCTCCGTCCCCGTGTCCTGCACCTTCTTGAAGGCCGGGCTCTCGAGCAGCCGCAGCCGGATAAACAGCCCGACACCCACGAGCAGGATGCTGAAGAGGAACGGCACTCGCCAGCCCCAGGCCCCGGGAAGGGTCGCGGAGGTCGCTATAAAGACCAGGTTGGCGACGAGGAGGCCGGCCGGCACCCCCATCTGCGGCCAGCTCCCGTAGAACCCGCGCTTGCCCTCCGGCGCGTGCTCGACCGCCATCAGGACCGCCCCTCCCCACTCACCGCCGACGCCTATGCCCTGCATGAAGCGGAGCGACACGAGCAGGATGGGGGCCAGGACGCCGATCTGCGAGAAGGTCGGCAGGATGCCTATAAGGGCCGTCGCGACCCCCATGATGAGGAGCGAGAGGACCAGCATGCTCTTACGCCCTATGCGGTCCCCGAAGTGCCCGAAGACTATTCCGCCCAGGGGCCGGGCCGCGAACCCGACGGCGTAGGTCGAGAACGCGAGCAGCGTTCCGGCAGTCGCGCTGTAATCGGGGAAGAAGAGCGCCGGGAAGACCAGCGCCGCCGCCGTCCCGTAGAGAAAGAAGTCGTACCACTCTATCGCCGTCCCGACAAAGCTGGCGAAGGCTACCTTCTTGATCTCGCTCTGCGACGGCGCCGCCGCGCTAGACATGGAATCCGCCCGTCAAAAGATCGGTCGCGTAACGCAAGATTCACCCCTTCCCTTAACACCCTTTACACCTTCTCCCTGAAAGAAGACTAGAGGATGCAAAGCCCACGGTCAACGTGGCAAGGAAGAGGCCGGCCCCGAACAACCGGGACCGGCCTTGTCGTAAGGGAACCTTCCCGCGCTACTCTTCTATGCTCCGGCCTCCGTGGGGAGTTGGACGTCGGGGGTGGGTCCTGGCTCCGAGAGCCAGCGCGTTATCTCGACCTTGTTCTCCGTGAAGAAGCGGACCCCGTCCTTGCCGGTGGCGTGCAGGTCGCCGTAGAACGAGTCTTTTATGCCGTTGAACGGGAAGAACGCCATCGGTGCCGCGACGCCGACGTTGACGCCGAGCATCCCGGCCTCCACGCGCTCGCGCCAGTGGCGCACGGCAGCCCCATTCTCCGTGTAGATCGAGCAGGCGTTCCCGAACGGGCTAGCGTTCGTGAACTCTATGGCCTCGTCCAGGGAATCCACGCGCACCACGGAGAGGACGGGACCGAAGATCTCCTCCCTGGCCACCCGCATCTCGCCCTTGACGTGATCCAGGATGGTCGGCCCCACGAAGAAGCCCTCCTCCCGGGGCGGCTCCCTGCCGTCCAGGGCGACCGTCGCCCCTTCTTCCTCTCCGAGGTCGATGTAGCTCCTGACCTTGTCGCGATGGGAGTCCCTTATGACCGGGGTCAACTCGGAGCCCTCCTCGTAGCCGGGGCCGACCTTCATGGCCGAGGCGGCAGCCCCGATCTTCTCGACGACCTCGTCCGCGATGCCCCCGACCGCCACCAGGACGCTCCCGGCGAGGCAGCGCTCCCCGGCGTTGCCGTAGGCGCTGCTCACGATGTTCGGCACCGCCTTCTCAAGCACCGCATCCGGCATCACGATCATCGAGTTTTTGGCCCCGGCGAGGGCCTGAACCCTCTTGCCGTGCGCCGCCCCGACCGTGTAGACGTGCTCCGCCACGGGCTTCGAGCCCACGAACGAGACCGCCTCGATGCCGGGGTGCTCCAGGATGGCGTCCACCGCCTCGCGGCCGCCGTTGACGATCGACAGGACCCCCTCGGGGAGCCCGGCCTCCAGCAGGAGCTCCGCGAGGCGCATCGCCGAGAGCGGCGTCCTCTCCGAGGGCTTGAGGATGTAGGCGTTGCCGGCCCCTATCGCCACGGGCAGCGTCCACAGCGGCACCATGCACGGGAAGTTGAAGGGCGTGATCGCGGCGACCACCCCGAGCGGGTAGCGGTACGAGACGTTGTCTATCCCCCGCGCGACGTCGCGCTGAGACTCACCCATCATCAGGGTCGGCATCCCGCAGGCGAACTCGACGACCTCGATGCCGCGCCTCACCTCGCCGCCGGCATCCCTGGCATCCTTGCCGTTTTCGAGCGTCACGAGGTCCCTGAGCTCCTCGAAGTGCTCCTCGAGCAGCATCTTGAAACGGAACAGAAGGCGCGCCCTCTCCATCACCGGCGTCGCCGCCCAGGGCCCGAAGGCTTCCGAGGCCGCCTTCACCGCCCGGTCGAGATCCTCCCTCGTGGAGAGCGGGGTTTCGGCGAGGACCTTGCCCGTTGCCGGGTCGTAGACGGCCTCGGTCTCGTGGCCGTTCGCGCCCTCCCAGCGCCCCCCTATAAGGTTCCTTACCTCCTGCGTCGTCCCCTGCATAAGGCCTCCTCTGTGAAGCTCTCCGGACCCCGACGGGGCCACGTCCCTCTCTTCCGCCAGCATAGCATCGAGCCGGAGGGGGGACAGAACCACATGTTCGGGACCCGATGGCGTGTAGCATGTGCCTGAGTACGCCAGACGTAAGTACCAGAGAAAGGTATTCGTATGCGAGCCATGGTAACGCCGAAATTCGGGGGCCCGGAGCTTTTCGAGGAGAGGGACGTCGAGAGGCCGCAGGCCGGCCCGGGGCAGGTGCTGGTGCGCGTGGTCGCGGCCGGCACGAACCCGGTGGACGCCAAGTTCAGGGCGATGGGCGACGCGATGGGCCAGGAGGCGCCCATGGTGCTGGGCGCCGACATCTCCGGCGTCGTCGAGGAGGCAGGGCCGGGGGTCACGGACTTCTCCGCAGGAGATGAGGTGTACTACACCCCCGAGCTCTTCGGGCCGGGGTCCAACGGCTCCTACGCCGAGTACAACGTCGCCCCGGCGGCCATCGTCGCGAAGAAGCCCGCCTCCATCTCCCACGAAGAGGCGGCGGCGGTGCCACTCGCCGGCGGGACCGCCTACGAGGCCCTGATCCGCAGGATGCAGATAAGAGTCGGCGAGACCGTCCTGATCCACGGCGGCGCCGGGGGCGTGGGCTCGTTCGCGATCCAGATCGCCAAGACCGCCGGTGCCCGCGTCTTCGCCACGGCCGGGCCGCAGAACCAGGAGACCCTCAAAGCCCTCGGCGCCGACGTCGCCCTCGACTACACGCAGGGAGACCTCACGGAAGCCGTCCTCGGAGCCTCGGAAGGATTGGGGGTCGACGCCGTCTTCGACACCGCCGGCGGCGACACGATCATCAACAGCATCGGGTACACGAAACCGTTCGGCCGCCTCGCCACGATCCTGGGCACCGAGGGCGACCTGACCCCGCTGTACCTCAACAACCAGACCCTCCACGGCGTCTTCCTCTCCCGCGAGCGGGCCCGCCTCGACGAGCTAACGCTCCTGATAGAGCGAGGCCAGGTGAAGCCGCTCGTCGACGAGGTGCTCCCGTTGAACGAGGTCGGCAAGGCCCACGAGCGCCTAGATTCCGGCCACGGACGCGGCAAGATCGTGCTGCGGGTGGCGGAGGGGTAGACGCCCTCCGGAGCCGGTTCGGGATCGCTCACCAACGGCCTCGGCCGCGGGCCGGTGAGCGATCCCGACCTTTGAATAACGGTAGGCGCCGTGTAGCATTCGGGGTATGGAAACCCGAAACGCAGTATCCAAGCAAGGTCTTCTAGGCATGCTGGAGGAAGCGCGGGAGAGGACGCGCTTCCTGCTCGAAGGGGTCTCGAAGGAAGACCTCGTCGCGCAGCACGACCCGATCATGAGCCCCCCGATCTGGGACTACGGGCACATCGGCAACTACGAGGAGCTGTGGCTACTCAAGGAGGCCCACGGCCGCGAACTCTCCGACCGCGAGCTCTACGACATGTACGACGCCTCGCTCCACCCCAGGGAAGAGCGCCCATCCCTGAACCTCCTAGACCGCGAGGGCGCCGACGTCTACCTCGAAGCCGTGCGCCGCATGGTGCGAGAAACACTCGCGGAGGCCGATCTCGAAGGCGACGACCCGCTGCTCCGCGACGGCTTCGTCTACAACATGATCCTCCAGCACGAGGCCCAGCACAACGAGACCTTGCTCCAGACCTTCGGGCTCATGAAGGGCCGGGGCTACCGTCCCGAGAGCCTCGTGAAGCTCCCCGAGAGCCCCGCCACCCCGCCCGGTACGCGGATGGTAAGCGTACCGGGCGGGGAGTTCGTCATGGGCACGGAGGACCGCGCCCATGCCCTGGACAACGAGCGGGGCGCGCACGTCCTGGACCTCCCCGGCTTCCTCCTCGACAGGACGCCCGTCACGAACGCCGCATACGCATCCTTCGTGGAGGACGGCGGCTACGAGAGGCGCGAACTCTGGAACGAGGTGGGCTGGGAGTTCATAAAGAAGGAGAACATAGCCGCGCCCAAGCACTGGTACCAGCCCGAGCCGCACTCCTGGTGGACGGAGAGGTTCGGCTTCGACGAGCCGCTCGATCCCAGCGGTCCGGTCGTCCACGTCTCATGGTACGAGGCCGACGCCTACGCTCGCTGGGCCGGAAAGCGCCTCCCCACGGAGGCGGAGTGGGAGAAAGCGGCCTCCTGGGACCCCTCGTCGGGTACCAAGAGGCTTTATCCTTGGGGCGACGAGGTGCCCGCGCGGGACGATGGCCGGGCGAACCTGGACGCGCTCGCCTTCCGCCCGGCGCCCGTAGGGGCCTACCCCGGCGGGGCGAGCGCCTGCGGAGCCCTCGGCATGATCGGGGACGTCTGGGAGTGGACCGCATCCGACTTCCACGCCTACCCGAACTTCGAGGCCTTCCCCTACCGCGAGTACTCCGAGGTCTTCTTCGGCCCGGAGTACAAGGTGCTCCGCGGCGGCTCCTGGGCCACCCGGCCCTGCTCCATCCGCAACACCTTCCGCAACTGGGACTACCCCATCCGCCGCCAACTCTTCGTCGGCTTCCGCTGCGCGTGCGACGGATGACGGCACCGGAGCGGGCCTGCTCGGTCGAGAGGACGCTTGGGGGGTCCGGTGAGCCGCGAACGAGCGAAGACAAACCTGGGCCAGCCTGCTCCAGGAAGCCGAGCGGTAGAGGATCAGGCGGGCCGAAATGTGCCGCATAGTCGCGTACCTCGGGGGAGAAGAGACCCGGCTCTCTTCGCTGGTCCTGGAGCCGGAGCATTCGCTGCTGGTCCAGAGCTACGCGCCCGAGGAGATGTTGAGCGGGGTGGTGAACGCCGACGGCTTCGGCTGCGGGTGGTACGTGCCGGAGGTGGACGGGGAGCCCGCGGTCTACCGCTCCAACGCCCCGATGTGGGCGGACAGGAGCTTCGCCAGCATCGCCCCCAAGGTCCGCTCCCGGACGTTCCTCGCCGCCGTCCGGAGCGCGACCCCCGGCCTCCCGGCCGAGGAGAGCGGCGTCCCCCCCTTCGCCTCCGGCCCGTACCTCTTCGCCCACAACGGCGCCATCAAGGGTTTCCGCCACGGCGCGATGCGCCCCCTGCGCGAGACCCTGAGCGACGAGTCCTACTCCGGGCTCCTCGGCGTCACGGACTCAGAGACGATCTTCGCCCTCCTCCTCGACCGTCTCCGGGCCGGCAGGGCGGCGGTGGGCGATGCCGCCACCCTCGCCGATGCGACCTCGGCGACGCTAGAGAAGGTTTCAGCGGTCTGCGAGGGTCTGAGGGTTCCCGCCACGCTCAACGTTGGCGTGACGGATGGGGAGGCGCTGGTCTTCTCCCGATACTCCACCGAGGGCCCAGGCAACTCGCTCTACTACCTCAAGAGCGGCAGTTCCTCCCTCGACAGGGTCGTGGTCGCCTCCGAACGCCTCGACGGGGACCCGGCGTGGCGCACCGTCCCGGACCGGCACCTGCTCGTCGCGGACCCCGCAGGGGTTACGCTGCGGCCGCTCTGACCACTGGCGCCGCGTCGAGGATGGCCCCAAATCCGAGCGCTCCTCGGCCATCGAACTCCTAGCGCCTGCGGCCCCCGATGATCTTGAATAGCGCGAGGGCACCGAGCACCAGGATCAGGATCCCTCCGAACAAGAACACGAGCAGCAGCATACCGAGCGCCCCGAATATACCCCCACCTCTCCTCCTGCGCCTCCTGCTCAAACCACCCCTACGCCTTCTCTGAAGCACCGCTAGCGCCTCAGGCACCACGCCGGCGAGAAGCGTGAGGGCATACAAAACCATCTCGAGATGCTCTATCGCGAGCGCGTAAAAGAAACCCATGGCGTTTACCGGACGCTGCCCGTAGCACTGAAGCGGCTGGGGGAGTCCGGCGCACCTCCTTTCGTGGTCGAGGTTTTTGTTAGAGCGATCCGCAGACCCACATGACCCCGGCGCTCGAAGGTCCGCGAAGCTATGGAGGATAGCCCAGCATCACGCAAGCCGTGCGCGACGAGTACGCGAGAGACGCCTGGGGACCAACGCCCCGGTGCGCGAGAGTGCGTACGGAATACGACACCTCCATGCCAGGATGGGCTCCTCGGGAAACAGCGTGGCGGATCACCGCAAGAACATCCCGAGGAGCAAGTATCACTGAACGCTGAAACGGTCACACCCCCCCTTTACCCCCTTCATTGGCTTCCACACCATCGCGGGAAGCGTTGGACGCACTCGTTTCCGCGACCGTGAACGAGTTCTGCCCGACGCGTTGCCCCGCCGCAACCATCGGCCGTGGGATCAGAGGCCCCGGCGGAGGGAGAGTGAGAAAAATGGAAGGGAGACCGCCGGGGGCAAGGGTGTGTTTCCTCGCGACAGGCACTCTAGATGCCGGAGAGAGCCCCTGTCTTTGGCCTTAGGTACAAGAATCCGACGAGGAACAACCATCTTCGGTGTACACGCGCAGCCGAGAAACCCAACGGGGCACGCGCAGCTCCCTCCACTCCCACAAACCAACGGGGCCGCCGATGGTTCGAGCACCGACCGCCCCTCGATGCCTCCGGCACCAACCACCCCACCTCGTGCGGGTGCCGGGGCGCTCGCCGTCGACTCGCGGCGCGCTCTATTCGTGATCTCCCCGCTCGCAACACCCTCGTACCCGCTCATCCGTCCACGAGAAAGCCGGAGCCCGAAGGTACCCGCCAGCCACACCCCTCGCTCGACCATGTCCTCAAGGTCGTCCGGGTCTTCTATGTGACGCACACGATGAGGGGGCCAGCGGTCCTCGCCGTCACCCCTGGGCTCCCGGCCTACCCGCTGTGCCCCCTCGACGCGTCCACTCTTACCTTCGTTCGCCGATCCAGCAACGCTACAGCCCCTCGAAGATTAGAGAAGCTGCAGTACCAGCAAGACCAGCAGGATCACCACCACGACCGTCACCACCAGGCTCAAAGTTCCTCCGCGCATGTGCCTTCACCTCCTCACCGCTCTCTTCCTCCACCTTGTAAGACCTATTATATGACACAATAGTTACACAAGGTTGGAGAAGC
The DNA here is from genome assembly GCA_902806105.1 of uncultured Rubrobacteraceae bacterium. The sequence continues at coordinate 20,615 of CADCVI010000098.1, read as the reverse complement.
TTGTGCGGAGCTTCGGAGGGCTCAGGCGAGACGCTAGCGGACTGGCGGGAACGACCTCAGCAGTCGAAACTGGGCTTTGCGGACGGAATTATCGCCGACGTGGTTCTCGCTCAACCAGTTTTTGGCGTCGGCCAGGGCCCTCGTCACTTCCTTGGGGTTGCCGCCCTCGCCGGCATCCGCCATCCGCTTCAGTAGCCGGTCGCGGCTAACGTCTCGCTCGCTTCTAGGGTGCTGGGTATACATGGGACCCCTGTCTTGTTTCTCGGTGGCATATGTACGTTGGTTTCGCGCTAGTAATCGATGCGTTCTTGGCTTGCGACGGTAGTGAGGCCTCTCCGCCAGAACGAAGGTCCTCTCTTCGACCCGTGTTGAAGGAGAAGAAGTACCGAACCACCTCGGAGCGGGAGGTTCGAACATTCGACTTCAAAATCGACGCCTTCCCCATCTATAGTAACAAAAATACCGACAATCGGTCAAACCGGGAGGGGCCGAGGATGGCACCGCGGGGAGAACAGGGTGGCATGGCCGGAGTAGATCGGGGAGGCTTCACGACAACCGTGGGCCAGATTTCCTGTCCATGGGTTTCGGGATCACCATTTCGCATTCCGCGCTACGGACACTCATCCCCTCGGTGCTCGTCGCGGATAGACGGCGTTCGACGCCAATGGCGCTCTCAGAGGGAGAAGAACCCGCGCGTTGGAAGCTCGTGCGCCCGCCTCGTGAGGGCGGGAAAGTTCAGGGGGAACTCGGATTGTGAGGATCCCGATAAAGCTGCCGAACCTGGATTCGAACCAAGACTAAGTGATTCAGAGTCACTCGTGCTGCCGTTACACCATTCGGCACTGTTACAGTCATGTATTGTACCTCTTACCCACTCGAACGTCGAGCGGTGTACCGCAATTTCTACCGCATTTCTCTGACGCTACGACCCTCCAGCAAGGGCCGTAGCATCCCGGAAGGAGCAGTCCCTTGGCCGAGTACGATCCCCTGTCCGACCTCTACGACGTAGAGTACGACCACGACTATGACCTCCCGTTCTGGATGACGCTGGCGGAGAGGGAGGAAGGGCCCGTCGTCGAATGGGGAGCGGGTACGGGGCGTCTCGCGGTTCCGCTGGCCGGAAGCGGACACGAGGTTACGGCGGTCGAGGCTTCGGAGGGGATGGTCGAGAACGGGCGTGAGAAGGGGTCGGCAGTAGAGTGGATGCGGGGCGACATGCGAGACGCCTCCCTTGGAAAGAGGTACGGGCTGGGGATCTGCGCCTTCAACTCCTTCCTGTGCCTGCTCTCCATCGACGACGCGCTCGCGTTCCTGCGAAACGCCAGGGGTCACCTCGCGCCCGGCGGGCTGCTCGCCGTAGAAGTCTCCGCGTTCTCGCCGGACGAGCTCGGCAACCCGCCCGGCGGCCCCGCACTGCGTCACGACCTCGCCCGCGGGCTACCGGATGGGGGCAGGTTGGAGCGTTTCAGCGTCTCTCATTACGACCACGCCTCGCAGATTATCGACATGCGGCTCTTCTACGAGCTCTACGGCAGGTCCGGGGCTCTGGAGAGCAGGCGTGGCCACGGGCTAAAGATCCGGGTCGTCGGGCGTGGGGAGCTGGAGTTGATGCTGAGGCTCGCGGGCTTCGAGGTCGAGGCGGTGTACGGCGGTTTCGAGGGGGAGCCCTTCGACGCCGGGAGCGATCACCTCATCGTGCTGGCGCGTCCGGCTTCGTAGGCCCGCTCAGGGAGTACTACAGCTTCCGAAGGACGACGCTCCGCACGGAGTGATCCTCGCCCTTTTCGAGCACGAGGCGGGCGCGCTCGCGGGTGGTCGCGATGTTCTCCCTCAAGTTCGGGCCGTTGATCCTGGCCCATATGTCCGAGGCCGTCCGATAGGACTCCTCGCTGGACAGCCCCGCGTAGCGCTTGAAGTAGGAGCCCTCCTGATCGAAGACGGTCCCCCTTAGCGTCATGAAGCGCTCCACGTACCAGCGCTCGACGTCCTCCTCCTGCGCGTCCACGTAGATGGAGAAGTCGAAGAGGTCCGAGACGAAGGTCTGGGGCTGCTTGCCGCCGCGCCCGTCGGAGGTCTGCAAGACGTTCAGACCTTCCAGGATCAGGACGTCCGGCGAGCGCACGATCTGGGCCTCACCCGGGATCACGTCGTAGGAGAGGTGCGAGTAGACGGGGGCCGCTACCTCGGATGCCCCGGCCTTGACGTCCGCGACGAACCGCAGGAGGCGTCTGAGGTCGTAGCTCTCCGGGAACCCCTTGCGCTCCATGAGGCCCCGCTCCTCCAGCACCCGGTTGGGGTACAGGAAACCGTCGGTGGTCACGAGGTCCACGCGCGGGTGGTCCGGCCAGTAGGAGAGCAGGGCCTGGAGGATGCGGGCGGTCGTGCTCTTTCCGACGGCGACGCTCCCCGCGATGCCGATCACGTACGGCGCGCTCGGCCCAGGCCTCCCGAGAAAGGCCGCGGTAGTCCCGTGCAGCCTCTGCGTGGCCCCGACGTGGAGGTTCAGGAGCCTGCTCAGGGGCAGGTAGACCTCCTCGACCTCCCCCAGGGAGACCTTCTCGTTGATCCCGCGCAGGGCCACGAGGTCTTCCTCGCTGAGCACGAGCGGGGTAGATTGGCGAAGCTCGGCCCACTCCTCGCGGCCGAAGCGCGTGTAGCGAGAGCCGGTGCCGTCGGCCCCGGCCCTCAATCCCGTCTCGGAGAGCACCTAACCGGGGAGCAGGCTACGGCCCATGAGAAACTCGTCGGCCTCCCTGGCAGCCTTGCGGCCCTCGGCGATGGCCCAGACTATGAGGGAGGCGCCCCGCTTGGCGTCGCCGGCGACGAAGAGGCCGGTCTCCTCCGTGGCGAAGCCGCCGTTCGCCGTCGGGATGGCGCCGCGCTCGTTCTGGCCGAGCGCGAGGTCCTCCATGAACTTGTCGCGCACCGGGCCGGTGAAGCCGATGGCGAGCAGGACGAGGTCGCACTCTATCTCGTGCTCGGAGCCCTCGATGTACTCCGTCTTCCCGTCCTTGCGCTCCGTCTGGATCGCGTGCATCCTCTCGACCTTGCCGTCCGAACCGGAGAAGCCGGTCACCGCGACGCTCCAGCCACGCTCGCCGCCCTCCTCGTGGGCGGGGTAGGTGTGCAGGATCAGGGGCCAGTCGGGCCACGTCATGTGGTCCGGGTTCTCGGGGGGCTTCGGGCCGTGGGTCAGGACCTTCACGGAAGCAGCCTCCTCGCGGTGAGAGTTGCCGAGGCAGTCGGCGCTCGTGTCGCCGCCGCCAAGTATCACCACGTTCTTGCCCCTCGCCGAGATCTCCTCCCCCTCGATCGGGAGCCCCATCACCCTGCGGTTCTGCTGGGTGAGGTAGTCCATCGCGAGGTGAATTCCGTTCAGCTCACGCCCCGGAACGTCGAGGTCTCGCCCCTGGAGCGCCCCCACGGCGAGCACGACCGCGTCGTAGTCGGCCTTCAACTCCTCCGTCGTCGGGTCGTGCCCGACGTGGGCGTTCGTCCGGAACTCGATCCCTTCCTCTTCCATGATCGCGACCCTGCGGTCCACGACCCACTTCTCGATCTTGTAGTCCGGGATGCCGTAGCGCAGCAGGCCGCCGATCTTGTCGTCCTTCTCGAAGACGACGACGGAGTGCCCCGCCCGGTTGAGCTGCTGGGCCGCCGCGAGCCCCGCGGGCCCCGAGCCCACGATCGCGACCTTTCTTCCCGTCCGCGCCTCGGGCGGCGGCGGCGACGCCTTGACCCAGCCCTCGTCGAACGCCCGGTTGATGATGGAGAGCTCTATCTCCTTTATCGTCACGGGCTTGTCGTTGATCGCGAGCACGCACGCCGACTCGCACGGCGCCGGGCACAGCATCCCCGTAAACTCCGGGAAGTTGTTCGTAAGGTGGAGCCGGTCTATGGCCCTGCGCCAGGAGTCCCGGTACACGAGGTCGTTCCAGTCCGGGATGAGGTTCCCCAGAGGGCAGCCCGTGTTGCAGAACGGCACGCCGCAATCCATGCAGCGGGAGGCCTGCTCCCGAAGGTCGTCCTCGGGCATCGGATCGTAGACGTAGCGGTAATCCTGTATCCGCTCGACGACGTTGCGCTTCGGGGTGGGCTTGCGCCCTATCTTCAAGAAACCCTTCGGGTCCCCCATTACTTCACCACCTCCAACTCGGACTCCTGGCGTTCCTGGAGGACCCGCTTGAGATCGTTCGGCATGACCTTGATGAACTTGGAGAGGGAGACCTGCCAATCTTCGAGCAGCTCCTTCGCGACCGTGCTCCCTGTGGTCTCCAGGTGCTTCTCGACGAGCCCCTTGAGGAGCGCGGAGTCCTCCTCGGCCTCGACGGCTTCCAGGCCGACCATCTCGGGGTTGTAGAGCTTGTGGAACCTGTCCTCGGCGTCGAGGACGTAGGCGACGCCGCCGCTCATCCCGGCCGCGAAGTTGCGCCCGGTCTCGCCGAGGACTACCACGATCCCACCGGTCATGTACTCGCACCCGTGGTCCCCGACCCCCTCGACGACCGCCGTCGCCCCGGAGTTCCGGACCGCGAAACGCTCGCCCGCGATGCCGCGGAAGTAGGCCTCGCCCTCCGTCGCCCCGTAGAGGGCCACGTTGCCGACCACGATAGACTCCTCGGGCACGTAGCCCACGTCCTTCGGCGGCGCCACGACGAGCTTGCCGCCCGAGAGCCCCTTGCCGATGTAGTCGTTCGTCGTCCCCGCGAGGTTGAAGGAGATGCCCCTGGAGAGCCATGCCCCGAAGGACTGGCCCGCGACCCCCTCGAAGTTGATGCGGATCGTGTCGTCCGGGAGGCCCTCGTGGCCGTAGCGGCGCGCGACCTCCCCGGAGAGCATCCCCCCGACCGTCCGGTTGACGTTACGAATGGGGGTGTCGATCTCCACGGCCTCGCCGTTCTCCAGCGCCGGCTTCGAGCGCTCGATGAGCTCGTTGTCGAGGGCGTTCTCCAGGCCGTGCTCCTGCTTCTCGCCGGAGGAGTGGATCGCAACGCCTTCCTCGACCTCGACGCGGTGCAGGAGGTGCGAGAGGTCCACACCCTTCGCCTTCCAGCGCGTCATCGCCTCCCAGGTCTTCAGCTTGTCCGCGCGGCCGACCATCTCGTCGAACTTCCTGAAGCCGAGCTCGGCCATAAGCTGGCGGATCTCCTCGGCTATAAAGAAGAAAAAGTTGATGACGTGCTCCGGCGTCCCCTGGAACCTCTTCCTGAGCTCCGGGTCTTGAGTCGCGATCCCGACCGGGCACGTGTTCAGGTGACATACGCGCATCATGATGCAGCCCGTCGCGACCAGGGGAGCCGTCGAGAACGCGAAAGCCTCGGCCCCGAGGAGCGCCCCCACCACGACGTCCCGGCCCGTCTTGAGCTGGCCGTCGGTCTGGAGCTTGATCCTGCCGCGCAGGCCGTTCTGCACGAGGACCTGCTGGGTCTCGGCGAGCCCGAGCTCCCACGGCAGCCCCGCGTGCTTGATGGACGAGAGCGGCGATGCCCCCGTACCGCCGTCGTGTCCGGCGACGGTTATATGCTCGGACTTCGCCTTCGCGACCCCGGCCGCGACCGTCCCGACCCCGACCTCAGCGACGAGCTTCACGCTGATCATGGCCTCGGGGTTCACGTTCTTCAGGTCGTGAATGAGCTGCGCGAGGTCCTCGATGGAGTAGATGTCGTGGTGCGGCGGCGGGCTGATGAGCCCGACCCCTTCGGTCGAGTGGCGCACCCTGGCGATATCCTCGGAGACCTTGTGGCCCGGAAGCTGCCCGCCCTCGCCGGGCTTGGAGCCCTGGGCCATCTTGATCTGCAACACGTCCGAGTTGACGAGATACTCCGCAGTCACCCCGAAGCGCCCGGAGGCGACCTGCTTCGTCGCGCTCCTTCTCAGGTCTCCGTTCGGGTCGGGCGTGAACCTCTCCGGGTCCTCGCCGCCCTCGCCGGTGTTGCTCTGCGCCCCGATGCGGTTCATCGCGATCGCGAGCGTCTCGTGCGCCTCCTTGGAGATGGAGCCGAAAGACATAGCCCCCGTCGAGAAACGCCACACGATGTCCTTGGCAGACTCGACCTCCTCCAGCGGCACGGGCTCCGCCGCCCGGTTGAAGTCGAAGAGCCCGCGCAGGGTGCTCATGCGCGCGGCCTCGCTGTTGAAGTGGTCGGTGTACTCCTTGAACGTCTCGAAGGAGCCCGTCTTCACCGCGCGCTGGAGCGGCACGATGCTGTTCACGTTCCACTGGTGGTACTCGCCCTGCGCCCGGAGCTGGTACTCGCCCCCGGCATCGAGCTCCGGCACCCCGTCCTCGATCGCCGAGAAGGCGCGCGTGTGGCGCTCCAGCACCTCGCGCTCGATGCCGGTCAGGTCGATCCCGCCGATGCGCGAGGCCGTCCCGGTGAAGTGCTTGTCTATTAGGCTCGCGTCGAGGCCGACCGCCTCGAAAATCTGGGCGCCGCAGTACGAGAAGAGCGTCGAGATCCCCATCTTGGAGATGATCTTCAGAAGACCCTTGCCGACGGCCTTGACGTAGTTTTTCTCGGCCTCCTCGCGGCTCACGCCCCCGAACCACTCCTCACCGATCATGCTCCCGATAGTCTCGAAGGCGAGGTAAGGCGAGACCGCGGTCGCCCCGTACCCGACGAGAACGGCGAAGTGATGCACCTCGCGGGCCTCCCCGGTCTCCACCACGAGGCTCGTGCTGGTCCTGATACCGGCACGCACGAGGTGGTGGTGCACGGCAGCGGTAGCGAGCAGGCTCGGTATCGGCGCCTGGTGCGGCCCGACGCCCCTGTCGCTCAGGACGAGCACGGTAGAGCCGCCGCGCACGGCGCTCTCGGCTCCCTCGCACAGGGCGGTCAGCGCCTCCTCCAGCCCACCCTCCCCGGTCGCCGAGAACAGCGTCGAGAGGGTGGTCGCGGCGAACGGCGCCTGGGCGAGGTGGCGAAGCTTCTCCAGCTCAGAACCCGTGAGCACGGGCCCGTCGAGCAAGAGCCTCCGGCAGTGCTCCGGCGTCTCGTCGAAGAGGTTCCCCTCGGGGCCGAGCGACATCTTTAGCGACATCACGAGTTCCTCGCGCAGGGGGTCGATCGGCGGGTTGGTCACCTGGGCGAAGAGCTGCTTGAAGTACGAGAAGAGAAGCTGCGGCCTCTCGGAGAGGATTGCGAGCGGGGTGTCCGTCCCCATCGAGCCGTCGGGCTCCTTGCCGTTCTGGGCCATCGGGGAGAGGATGAGCCTCTCGTCCTCCAGCGTGTAGCCGAACGCCCTCTGGCGCTCGTAGAGCCCCGCCTGCTCGGGGCGCCCGTCGGCCCCGGCCTCGGGCATCTCGTTCAGGTGGATCTCACCCTCCTCGACCCACTCGCCGTAGGGCTGGCGGTCGAAGAGCGGCCCCTTGACGTCCGCATCGTGCAGGAGCTCGTTGTTCTCGGTGTCCACGACGAGCATCCGCCCCGGACGCAGGCGCCACCGCTCGACGATCTCCGATGGCTCGACGCGCAGGGCGCCATCCTCCGATGCCATCACGACCCTGCCGTCGCGCGTCACGATATAGCGGGCGGGCCTCAGACCGTTGCGGTCGAGCGTCGCCCCTATCGTGCGGCCGTCCGTGAACGCGACCGCCGCCGGGCCGTCCCACGGCTCCATAAGCGCGCTGTGGTAACGGTAGAAGGCGCGGCGCTCGGGCTCCATGAGCCCGTCGTTCTCCCAGGCCTCCGGGATCATCATCGCGACCGCGTGCGGCAGCGAACGCCCCCCGAGATAGAGGAGCTCCAGGGCGTTGTCGAACGTCGCGGAGTCGCTCTGACCCGGCGCGATGACCGGCGAGAGCTTCTCCATGTCCTCCCCGAAGAGGGGCGACTCCATCCTGCTCTCGCGGGCACGCATCCAATTCATGTTGCCGCGCAGCGTGTTGATCTCGCCGTTGTGCGCCACGTACCTGTAGGGATGCGCGAGCTCCCACGAGCCCAGGGTGTTCGTCGAGAACCGCTCGTGAACGAGGGCGATGGCGCTCGTCACGGACGGGTCGCGCAGGTCCGCGTAGAACCGCGCGAGCTGCTGGCCCTTGAGGAGGCCCTTATAGACGATGGTCCTCGAAGAGAGGCTGACCACGTAGCAACCGTGCGTCTCCTCGACGTCCTTGTGGAGCCGGCGGCGGATCACGTACAGCTTCCGCTCGAAGGCGTCCTGATCCTCCGCGTCCCCGGCCTCTATAAAGAACTGCCGGATGCGGGGCATCACGCTCCGCGCGTTCTTGCCGGCCTTGGACGGGTCGACCGGCACCTCCCGGAAGCCCAGTACCCTCTGGCCCTCCTCGGCGGCGATGCGCTCCAGCTCCCTCTCGCACACGGAGCCCTCGGTCTCACCGGCCTCGAAGAGCATCCCGACACCGTAGGAGCCCTCGGAGGGCAGCTCGATGCCCAGGCCCTCGCACTCCTTGCGGAAGAAAGCGTCGGGGAGCTGGATCATGATCCCGGCCCCGTCCCCGGTCTCGGGGTCGCTGCCGCTCGCCCCGCGGTGCTCGAGGTTGACGAGAATCTCCAGCCCCTCTTCGACCGTCTCCCTGGTCCTACGGCCGTCTATACGCGCTACGAAACCTAGTCCACAGGCGTCATGCTCGTATGCGGGGTCGTAAAGGCCGGTCTTGGGGGTGGTCAACGCGCCTCCTCAGGGAAACAGGGTACAGAAGTCGCCCCGTTTTACACGAAACAACGGGTTAACACAAGAGGCTACGCGCCTGCTACATGCGCTTATACGTGAACATTATTGCTTACCCCTCGGGAACCGCGCTCTACAGCGCTTCGAGGTCGCTCCGAAGCCTGCCCTCCTCCTCCAGAAGCTCCGCGAGCCGCAGGCGCAGCTCGGCAGCCTCGGCCTCGACCTCGGCGAGCCGCAAGCTGAGGTCGCGCTCGCGCACGGCGGTCTCGGGGTCGCGCTTTCGGGTGCGGTAGCGGTTGCGGATGTTACGGATCCGCTCGCTCGCGGCCTGCTGGATGCGCTCCCGCTCGGTCTTGAACTCGTCGCCCCCAAGGTAGCTCAGGCCCCGCTTGACCCGCGGGTCCGAGAGGAGATCCGCAATAATCTCCGCCGAACTGCTCTTGAAGTCCTTCTCCGTGTTCTTGTTGCCTTCGGCCATAGTTCGAGGCCTCCCATGCTTACGTAGCGCTCGTGTTCCGTAGCCTACACGAACTTCTTGTATACCCCGATGTTGGTAGTATCTCGCACCCCCAGGGCATCCTTCAGCTCGTTCAGGGTCGCACCACGTCTCAGGAGCCTAACAGCGAAGGTGTGGCGCAGGATCATCGGCGAGACGCGCCACATCCCGACAGAGTCGCACCGCTTCCAGATCGCGTTCTGGAGCGACTTCGAGGTCGTCACCGGCCGGGCGGCCCTCCCCACTATCAGCTCAGGCGTCTCGTCGCGCCGCGCGGCGAGGTAGCGTTCGACCGTCCCGACCGTCTCCGGCGTGAGGCGCCGGACCCTCGGCGCGAGGTGGGAGCCCGGACCGCCGAGCCCAACCTGGGACGCTTCGAGGTCGACGTCGCTCTTGAGGAGGACTCGGATCTCCCCGACCGTCACCCCGGTATCGAGCATCAGCCGGATCACCACCGCGTCCCGCAGCCCGGCCAGGTTCCCCTGCGGGAAAGAAAGAAGCTGCTCGGCCTCCGCGTCCTCCAGAAAGGTGATCTGCTGGTCCAACGGCTGGTGCATCGGCTCGATAGGGTCGAAGTCCAGGGTCGAGTCCGTGCTGTTGCGTACCCAGTCGAGGAAGCGCCTGACCGCGGCATCCTTGCGGTACACGGTGAACCGTTTCCTCTTCCCTTCGAGCAGGTGGTTGCGAAACTCCATCACGAGCCCCACCCCGACGTCCTCTATCTCGTCCACCTCGCGCCCCGCCAGGAAACGGCCGAACTCCTTGAGGTCGGCCTCGTAGAATTCCGCCGTGCGCGGAGACGTATTCGGGTCGTCCGCGAGAAATGTGCTGAATTGCTCTACCAGGGGCACTACTTTCATAGGTATATTTTAACCGTAAAAGCCCGCGCGCCCGGAACGCCCGGAGGCCCGGCACCTCATGCGCGAGGAGGAACGATGTTCGCGATCACAAGATATCCCGTTAAAACAACCGCCGCGCTGCTGGCGCTCGCCGCCCTTCTGGCCTACGGCCCCTTATCGACCGCCCGCGCAGAACCAGCCTCCCCGGAAGAGGCCCGTGCCATCGCCGAGAACGAGTCCTCCAGGGTGAGGGGCGAGAATACCGCGGCGCTCCCCGGCCCGGCCGACAAGGACGCCCCCGAAGATGGACCCGTCCCGGACAGGGACGTCCCGAACGAGAATACTGCGGGAGAGAACCCATCCTCCGGGAAGGATGCTCCCGAGGAAAAGGCCGCGCCCCCGAGCAACAAGCTCAAGCTCACGGTGCCCCGCCTCGGGCTGAAGGACGTCAAGGTAGGGGACTCGCCGGATCAGTCTTACCTAGATCGCGAGGGGATCATGCACCTCTCCGGCACCGGCTTCCCCTACCAGAAGGGCTCGAACACCTACATCGCCGCCCACGCCATCGGCTACGCCGAGAGCCGCGTCACCTACGCCTTTCGGGATCTCGAAGAGATGCAGAAGGGCGACCGCGTGAGCGTCCGGGATGCTGCCGGCGAGACCTACGAGTACCGCGTCTACGAGAGCATGGTCGTGGACCCCGACGACATCTGGGTCACGAGGCCCGTCGAGGGCAAGAAGATCATCTCCCTCCAGACCTGCTGGCCCGAGCCCTCCTTCGAGAAACGCCTCATCGTCCGCGCCAAACTCGTAAAGTAGCAGCCGTCCCGATGGTTTCTCGGTAAGGGCTATATAATTCTGCGCGATGTTCAAGAGCTTCAAGCTATCTCTGCTCCTCGTCTCGCTCGCCCTGCTGGGCCTCGCGGCCCTGCCCGCGTACCCGAGGACCGAGACGGCCTCGCTGGAGATTCGGCCGACCGAGGTCGAGAACGCCCGCACCCTGCTAGGAGAAGACCCGAACGGCAAGCGGGCTGACCCGGGGCGGCGCGCGAGCGCCCAGGACGGCGCCGGTTCGAACGGACAGATCACGGTGAGCATCCCGAAGCTCGGCCTGGAAGACATCGCGGTGCCGACCGCCGACAGCCAGGTCGCGCTCGATCAGGAGGGCATCATCCACCTCGACGGCACGGGTGCCCCCTGGGAGGACGGGTCGAACACCGTCGTCGTCGGCCACGCCCTGGGCTACATGCGCACGAAAATCCCCTACGTCTTCTACGAGCTCGACAAGATGGAGCCGGGAGACGAGATCTTCGTGAAGAACCTGGCCGGCAAGGAGTTCACCTTCAAGGTCTACGACCTCCTCACCGTCCGCCCCGAAGACTACTGGGTGACCTACCCGGTCCCCGGCAAGACGATCATCTCCCTTCAGACCTGCACCCCCATACCGGAGTTCGACAAGCGTCTCATCGTCCGCGGGGAACTGGTCGGCTAGGCCGCGTCTCATGGATCGAGCTGGTCCGGCTGCTGCAATACCCCTGGCGTAAGCCGTAGCAGTAAACTAGACGTTCGCAGTGGCAGCGGATCGTCCACGCAATGCCGAAGGTAAAGGGCCGGTCGCAACCGCCCGGCGCCTCCGCTGCACGGAATACATCAGCCGTAGCCCGGCACGATAGCCGCTAGGGAACTCTTCGCACGCCCTCAGCAGTCGTTGCTCCGTGCCGGAAACGCTACCGGCCGGAGGTGCTCCGGGAGGCGTCGGTACTGCCGATCACGCTCCCTGCTGGAGGTAGCGGCGGAACCAGTGGAGACTCCGGCGTCGGTGGAGGCCGCTGCGGCGTAGGTCGCGGCGTGTGCGGCATGACCGGCGACGTGGGCGGTCGCGGCGGCGTGACCGGCGGCGCGGGCCGCGGCACGGGCCGCGGCTCCATCGGCGTCTCTGGCGGCGGCGTGGGCGGCAAACGCCGCGGCACGCGCTTCGCCCGTGGAGAGCTCGCCACGCACCCAGGCACGCCCCGCTTCGACGGCATTCCGAGGCCGGTCGTCCTTCGGGTACTTCTCCTCGAAGCACGGGAGGACGTGCTCGGCACACTCAGCAGCCCAGAGCACCAACGACCTGTGGTCCCGCTCGTCGAGCCTCACTCCTTTTCCTTTCCCGCTTCGGCTGCCTTTGGTTGAGTGCAAGCCGGTGCCTCATATCGGATAGCGCACCACACCTATGCTGGCGACTTCTCGCCGCCGGGCGCTTGACGCCGAGAAACGTGCAGACTGCCTAAAATCCGTCCTGTCGGGAGACACGCACTAGCCGGCTCTCCGGATTACTCTCCCCTGACGCCTGCCTCCTGCGAGAAGCTACGGCAACGCAGTTCGTTTTTGATCCGTAGGTACTGGACGAGGTGCTGTCTAGCTCCCGAGCAGGTAGCGCTCCACGACGTCGTGCGCGGCGTTGATCTCCGCCGTCAGCCGCTCGGCGCGCGCCCTCTTATCCGGCTCCGCGAACCTGTCGGGGTGGTGGCGCTTGACGAGATCCCGCCTCTTCTTGTTGGCGGCATCCAGCCCGTCGCCGGGGCTGAGACCGAGCTTGTGATAGGCGAGGAGCACCTCCGGCGGATACTTCCGAGGGATGTATCCCGGCGCCACGTCCCGCCAGGACCCGGAGGGGCGCCAGGAGGCGCGCGTCGAGGAGTGTTCCCCGGGGGAAGTCCGTTCGTCGGCGGACTCCTGCTCGGCGGTGGACTCCTGCTCGGCGGCGCGGCGCTGTTCGGCGGCCCGCCACTCCTCAGACGCGCCGCGCCACGCGGCTCCGAAAGCATCCTTCAGGGTCTCGCCGCGCTCGCGGCCGAAGCGGACCGTCTCCTTGAAACGCTCCTCTCCGATGTTCCTGGAGACGAAGCCCCGGGCCAGGCGTCCGAAGCGGCGGCCCAGGCTCACCTCTGACCGGCGTCGGTGTCCGCTTCCGAGGGACCGGGACGCCTGAGCACCCGGGTCCGGTCGACATCCTCCGCCGAGTCGTCGGCGTCGAAGGGCGCGAAGACCTGCGTGTCGTCGCTAGCCGGGCGGATGGCCTCGACCTCGGCGGGCTCGTTCTCGTCTTCCTCCACACCGAAGTCGAAGAAGCGGCGGACCCTCTTGATATCTCCGAGGCCAGCGGTGGCGCGCTCGATCCTGCTCTCCTCCTCGGCGACGCCGTTGTCGCGGGCCTGCTCGGCCTTGCGGATCTCCTCCTGGAGGGAGCGGATGACCTCGTCGGCCCTCTCCCGCAGCTCGTCCTGCCGGCCCCGGGCGAGCCCTATCTCGGACCGGAGCTTCGTCTGCCTGGCGCGCGTGGAACGTTCGAGGTCCTCGACCCGGATGCCGGCGGCCGTCAGCGTGCCGCGCACTATGCGCACGGCGCTCTCCGGAGAGACGTCCGGCGGCAGGTCGTCGATAATCTCCGCCGCCCGCTCGACCGTGAAACCGTACGGGTGCTGCTCGATCTCGCGGGGCGGGGGCTCGTCGCGCCGCTCGCCAGACCCGATCTCCTCGTTGGAGTAGAGGCGGGTCTCCCCCTCGTCCTCTCCCCCTCCCCCGAACAACCTGGCAAAGAATCCCTTGCGCTCGCTCATCGTGCCGGTGCCTCCTCCGGCAAGCTCTTTTCGAGGCTCCGCGTCGCCTCGTCGAGGCCCCGCCGGAAGTACGAAACCCGCTCCTTGATCGACACGAGCCCGGACTCCAGAGCGTAGGGAGAGAGGCCCGGGTCGAGGGCGAGAAGCTCGCCGCGCAGATTGCCGAGCAGCCCCTCGATCCCTTCGAGCTGCGCGTTGATGGTCCCTATCGCCTCCGGTACCGCGTCGATCGCCGCGAGCTCACCGCGCCGCCCCTCCAGCGCCGCCTCGAACGACGCCCGCAACGCGGAACCTTCTTCCAGCGCCCCGATCTCATCGTTCAACTCGGCTATCCGCCCCCGCACGGCCCGCCGGTCCACGCTCTCGAGGTGCTTCCTGAGAGCCGCCCTGCGCCGCGCGAGGTGGGCCGACATCTCAACCTCGTCCACGACGGTGTTCAGGTCATCCGAGAGGAGCAGCCCGTACTCCTCCGGTACGAGCGCGAAGCTCTCCAGTACGCCCTCCTGAAGAGCGATCAAACGCTTCATCTGCGGGGCCGCTACCCTGTCCGTCCAGGCAACCCGCCTGAGCTCGGCCACGTTCTGACGCGAACGTCGAGAGAGCTCTCGCCGCTCGTTCCCCTTGCGGTCGAGGAGGCGCTTCCCGGCGAACAGAGACCCGGCACCGAGGACGACCGCTAGAGGCCATGCCTCGGCATAGGCGGCCGTAGCCCCCAGGCTCGTAATCATTCCGAACGGCGCGAGCCGATACACGAGCCGCGAAAACCCGCCGTTTCTCCCGCGGGTCACTTACGTACCGTCCCCTGCGCCACGCTTCGCCTTTCGTTCTTCCGGGTTACGGGCTCCATCCTCGAGGGAGCCCGCGGGCTTTATACCCATCTGGATCTCCATCATCTCCAGTTCGCGCTCGGCGTCGAGGCGCTTGAGGTCGACCTCGGCGGCGGCGATCTGGCGTTGCGTCTCGCTGGTGCCAAGCTCGCCGACGGCCTGGGCCTCGAAGGAGGCCTGCTTTATGGCCTGGCGGGCCTTGTCGAGGTCGCGGCTGGAGTCGGTGAGCGAGACGGTGGCGCGAGCATCGTTCGCGGCGCGAAGGGCCTTGGCGCGCTGGTGCTCCTCCATGAGCGCCGCCCGCTCGCGGACGACCTCGTTGTACCTGCGCTCCTGATCGCGGAAAGCCCTCTCCATCTCTTCGGAGTTGCTCCGCGCCTCGATGAGCCTGCTTTCGAGCTCCGTGAGGCGGGCTTCGGCTTCCTGTTTCTGCTGGAGGACCGCTATGGCAGCCTCCCGCTGCCCCCGGGAGGTGAGCTCGCGGGCCTGACGGTCCTTGACCGTGGCAACCTTGCTCTTCTCGGCAGCGTCGCTCGAAAGCATCTTCTCGTAAGCCATCGTCCTGGCCGTCGCGACCTGGAGCCTTTTGAGATTTTCTAGCTCATCCTGGACGGCGTTCTCCAGGAGTACCTCGGGGTTGCGTCCCTCCACACCCGAGAGGAACCTGCCGAAGAAGCCGCGAACCACCCTCGTGAACCTTCCCATACCCTCCGCCTACCCCCAAAGGGTCGAAGACCTAGCCCAAACCTGAAGACAATTATAACATTGCCCCTCGAAACCCCGGTACGAGCCAGGACCCGGGATGGTTTCGGAGAGGGGCAACGCGGGGCTCTAGCGCGCGGCCCCGTAGGTACCGGTACCCTCGGTCCTTCCCGTGCTCCTGCCCGCGAGGACGATCGCGCTCGGACTCTCGATCTCGAAGGCGGTCTCCAGGGCTCGGCCGGCCGCGGCGAGCAGGTCTCCGGCCGTCCTCGCGTCGCGCGGGTAGACCGCAGCCCCCGCCCGTGTCTCCTCGGCCCCCAGGGAGCCCGCCGCGGCCAGCGCCCGCCGCGCCGCGCTCTCGACGGCACCCTCGTTCGCCCCGCCGAGCACGACCCCGAAAACGGAGCCCTCCCCGAGGAGGAAGGGCTCCCCGATCCTGGTCTGGACCCGATCCAGGAGCAGGGCGACGTCCTCCACCCCGTGCCCGGGGTCTACGAGGAGAACGCCGACCGGAGCCCCCCGCCGCGCCTCGATCTCGGAGGTGACCTTCCCGAGCAGCATCGACCCGTCCTCGTCGAGGGCGTAACCGTCATCGGTCTCGGAGGCCCCCCTCCTCCCCGCCACGGAGAGAGCGAAGACGCCGATCAGGGCGAAGGTCGCGAGCCTGAAGAAGACCAGCGCAGGTCCGCCCGAGCCCTCCACGGCGTCGAGGATGTCCGGGAGCATGGCGAGGGCGTAGCTTACGATCACGGCCAGCACTACCGGCAGGCCAGTTCTCCAGGAGCCGTGGAGCGCGGGGGCGAAGAGCAGCGGGACGAAGAGGGCGTGGAGCTCGCTCGAGACGCCACCCGTAAAGAACGTCGCCGCCGCCACGAGGGCTGCGTAGAGGGCGTAGGAGAACACGCAGAAACCCTCACCGAACTGCCTCGTCGGGAGCAACAGGAGGGCGACGGCGGCCGTCACGATTACGGCAGCGATCAGGTACAGCGGAACGAAGGAGACGGCGGGCTCGTAGGAGTCGCCGTGGACGAGCAGGAGGGCGATGCCCAACCCGAAGAGGTAGAGCAACGAGAGGCCCTTGAGGACCCGGGCGCTATTCCCCCCTCTCGCTCTGCCGCTCACGTTCGAGGCATGATACGCATCAAGCGTGGCTCACGCCACCCACGGACCGGCGCAACCCGTGGTACGCCACCCTCGATTCGAGCACCATCGGTAGCGTCAAGAGGGCTTCAGATACCCCCGGAGACCCGGGCTCGCTTGATCAGATCTCCCGCCGTGTCGCCGCTGGTGAACGGGGCGACCCCGACGACGGCCTCTGGCAAAGTCTCGCGGAGCCTCTTCTCGACCACCCGGGCGTCGCGGGTCGTAGTGTTGGGGAGGGCGATGAGAATTTCGTTGGGCTCGGGTCGGCAGACAAGGTCGGCCGCCCGCAGGGCGTCGAGGGCCCTGCGGGCGGCCTCGTCGCTCCAACCGCCCTCGACGCGCAGGACGAGCACGGAGATCGGGAGCACGAACTCGGAGGAGACCGAGATCTCCTCCCGGAGCACCTCTTCGAAAACCTCCGGGTCCTGCAACTCTTTTTTGATCTTCTTGACCATGTCAGCGGAGTATACATTCGCCCCCCGGGGGCGCGGACGCGACCGTTTTGAGACCGCCCCGCGATGCGTATAATCGCCCCGTGACCGAGGGCATGGACATACGCGACAGGATCGAGGGCCTGAGGGACCTGATCCGCCACCACAACCGCCGCTACTACGTGGAGGATGCCCCCGAGATCCCCGACGCCGAGTACGACGCCCTCTACCGCGAACTCGAAACCCTGGAAGGGGAGCACCCCGAGCTGGTTACCCCGGACTCTCCGACGCAGAGGGTGGGAGGCGAGCCCCTGGAAGGGTTCGAGCAGGTCCGCCACGCCGTCCCCATGCTCTCCCTCGCCAACGCCCGCAAGCTCGACGATCTCTACGAGTGGGATGCCCGGGTCCGGCGCCTGCTCGGCGAGGACGAGGAGCTCGCGAAGCTCCGCTACGTGACGGAGCTGAAGATAGACGGCCTCGCGGTCTCCCTGCGCTACGAGGACGGCCGCTATACCCGCGGCGCCACGCGCGGCAACGGCACGATAGGCGAGGACGTGACCGCCAACCTGAGGACCATACGCGCCGTCCCCGACAAGCTCTCGGACGACCCGCCGCCCGTCCTGGAGCCGCGCGGCGAGGTCTACATCCCCCTCGACCGCTTCGAGGAGTTCAACGGGAGGCAGGAGGCCGGCGGGAAGAGGCCGTTCGCCAACCCGCGCAACCTCGCGGCGGGGTCCATCCGCCAGCTCGACCCCGGTATTACCGCCGAACGTCCGCTCACGATGTTCTGCTACGGGATAGGCGAGGGCGGCGAGCCCTACGAGAGCCATTCGGCCGCCCTCGACGCCCTCAAGGGCTACGGGCTGCGCGTCAACCCCTACAAGGTCCACGGCTCTATCGAGTCGGTCGCAGAGGAGTGCGCGTACTGGGTGGAACACCGCGAGTCGGTGGGGTACCAGATCGACGGGGTCGTCGTAAAGGTCGATTCCCGCGAGCAGCAGCGCTCCCTGGGCTCGGTCGCCAAGGCCCCGCGCTGGGCCATCGCGTTCAAGTTCGAGCCGCTGTCCGCCAGGACGCGCCTCAAGGAGATCATCATAAACGTCGGGCGCACGGGGGCACTGACGCCGCAGGCCATGCTAGAGCCGGTCAACGTCGGCGGCGTGACGATCTCGCGCGCCACGCTGCACAACGAGGACTACGTCAGGGAGAAGGACATCCTCGTCGGCGACCTCGTGGTGGTCGAACGCGCCGGAGACGTGATCCCGCAGGTCGTCCGTGCCCTCGTCGAGGAGCGGACCGGCGACGAGCGTACGTTCGAGATGCCGAAGTTCTGCCCCGTCTGCGGGGAGCCGGTCAGCCGCCCCGAGGGCGAGGCTGTCACCCGCTGCGTGAACGCCCGCTGCCCCGCCCAGGCCCTCGAACACGTCATCCACTGGGCCACGAAGGCCGCGATGGACATCGAGGGCCTCGGCGAAAAGGTCGCCACGAAGCTCTTCGACCTCGGCCTCGCGAGCGACGTCGCCGAGCTCTACGACCTGAAGGCGGAAGAGATCGAACCGCTCGAAGGCTTCGCCCAGAAGAGCGCCGGAAACCTCATCCGCTCCATCGAAAAGAGCAAGGAGCAGCCGTTCTCCCGCGTACTCTACGCGCTCGGCATCCGCCACGTCGGCAGCGTAACGGCGAACCTCATCGCCCAGCGCTTCGGCGGCGACGACCTGCTCGCTGGCGTAACCGTCGAAGCGCTCTCCGAGATAGACGGCGTCGGCGAGGTCGTGGCCCGCGCCGTCGTCGACTACTTCGCCCTCGAAGACAACCAGGACCTCACCCGCCGCCTCAAGGCCGCCGGCCTGGACCTCGAAAAGGAGACGACGGGTCCGCAGGGAGGCCCCCTCGCGGGCAAGCGTGTCGTTATTACCGGTACCCTGAGCCGCCCCAGAGGCTACTTCGTCGAGAAGCTCGAAGAGGCCGGCGGCACCTTCACCTCCTCCGTGAGCAAGAACACCGACTACGTGCTCGCCGGGGAAGAAGCAGGCTCCAAGCTAGAGAAGGCCAACTCCCTCGGCGTCCCTGTCCTCGACGAGGCGGGCTTCGAGGAGCTGCTCCTAGCCTAACTTCGCGGCACAAGCGCGAGTGCGCGCACGGGGCTTCCGGTGCAACCGGTGAGTTTAAGCGGGGCTACGATAAAAAGCGCACCGGTCGGCGGCAGGAGGTCAAGGTTGGCGAGCTGCGTAACGCCATACTTGCCCGCGCCCAGGAGATAGTAGTGGACCGGGAACGGGGGCTCGAAGCCTCCGGCAGCACCCGCATCGATCCCGACCGTCTCTACCCCGACGCCGATGAGCAGCGAGTCCTCGGCGATCCAGCGCGCGCACTCGGCGTCGAAGCCGGGGGAACGGGGCATGCCGGAGCCCGCGTTCAAGAAAGCCGCCACGTCGTGGGCCCGGGCGTCCCATCCGGTGCGAAGGAGCAGCCAGCCGCCCTCGGGGAGCGAGCCGTGCTCGGCCTCGAAGGCTTGTATGTCCTCGATTGTGAGCACGTAGTCAGGGTCGGCCTCGCACTCCTGGCGCCTGTCGATCACGATGGCTGGCGCCACGAGGTGTCGGAGCGGGACCTCCGAGACGTCGAGGCCCCCCCGGCCGGAGATCCAGTGGATCGGGGCGTCGAAGTGCGTGCCAGCGTGTTCGCCGAGCTCCAGCCAGTTCCACGCCCACGCTGGGCCGCGATCGTCGTAGGAGCTGATCTCATGCTTCCTCACCCCCGGCGTGTTCGCGAACGGCTCGGGCAGCTGGATCATCGGTGTGCGCTCGTTGAGGGGCTGTGTAAGATCGACGACCTCGACACCACCCCCGGCCAGCGCCTCGACGAGTGATGCGACGGAATTATCTTGGGGCACGGCTCCTCCTGGTTCTCTTGTCTCTCATCTAGTGGGCGCGAAAGGCCTCTTCGATCCACCCGGCACGTGTCCCGGGGTCGACCTTCGCGTCGATCACCATGGGTCCGTCGCGCCGCCCGAGCCAGCCCTTGAGAGGCGCGAGGTCCTCCCGGCACCGGACGGTCAGGCCCTCGCCCCCCGCGGCACGCGCGAGCGCGGCGAAGTCTGTCTCGGGGAACTGGGCCAGATCCACCGGCCGCCCCATCGGCCCGAAGTGATGAACTTCGGCGCCATACGCGGCATCGTTGTAGACCACGACGAGCATCGGCAACCCGTACCGAACGGCGGTCTCAAGCTCCCCCAGGGCCATAAGAGCCCCGCCATCGCCCACGGCGGCGACGGAGACACGGTCGGGCCGTCCGACCGCGGCCCCGATCCCGCAGGCGAGACCAAGGCCCACGGACTGGAAGGCATTGGGGAAGACGAAGCCCCGCTCGTCGGGGACCGCGAGATACATCGAGGGGTAGCCGAGGAAGTGCCCGGAGTCGGTCGAGACGGTCCGCTCCTCCGGCAGCAGGTCGTCGAGCGCGATGCTCAGGGTCCGCGGGTCGATGCATCCGCTTGTTCCGCTCTCCTCGTACGGCTCGTCCCGCCACCGGCGAGCCGAGATCTCCTCCTCCATCCCTGGCGACCGGAAGCCGATCTTTCGTGTTCCGCGCCGGTCCAGGCCCTCGACCATCGCCCGCGCAGCCTGCGCAACGTCGCCCACGACGCCGATGTCGACACGATGCAGCACGCCTATGGACTCCTCATCAAGATCCACCTGTACCACTCGCGCCGAAGGTGAGAAGAGCCCGCCGTGGCGCGTGGTCCAGCGGTTGAGCGATGCTCCGAAGGCGAGCACAACATCAGCCTCTGCCAGCTTCTCGACGGCCAGGGGCGAGGAGAAGCCGCCGGAGATACCGAGGTCGTAGGAGCTGCCGGCGAAGAGCCCGTTCCCCACGGCGCTCGTCGCCAGGAGCGCCCCCACCCGCTCACCTAGAGCCTCGAGAGCGGGGCGGGCGCCAGAGAT
>CADCVI010000097.1:3177-10320 GCA_902806105.1 uncultured Rubrobacteraceae bacterium | reverse complement strand
GAGCGAGGGGAACGCTACGCTCCGCAGGCCGTTGTCGACGGCAAGGCGCAGGCTGTTGCGGTAGGCGCTCGCGAGCTGGTCTTTCTCGCCGGAGGCGCCGTCCCGGTAGATGGGTCCGACGGCGTGGATGACGTGGCGGGCCTTCAGGTTGCCGCCGGAGGTTATGCGGGCCTGGCCGGTGGGGCAGCCGCCTATCTTGCGGCATTCCTCCATGATCCTCGGGCCGCCGGCGCGGTGGATCGCTCCATCCACCCCTCCCCCACCGGCCAGGCCCGAGTTGGCGGCGTTGACGATAGCGTCCGTCCCCTGATCCGTGATGTCCCCCTGGACGAGCTCCAGCACCGCCCCGCCGAACTCCGCCCTCAAGATACGGCTCCGGAGGCCGGGAGGCATGGGTGACGGTCAGGCGCCGCGTGAATCCTGCTCACGCGGCTTCCCGAGGGCGAGATGCTGGATCGGGGCTTCAACAACGTCCCGCCGCTACTTCGCGGCTGGACTCTGGCCCATCTCGACGCCGCCGTTGACCCCGGCCCACTGGCGGGCCGGGAGGCCCCAGAGGGCGATAAAGCCAGCTGCCGCCGCTTCGTCGAAGGTGCTGTTGGGGTCGTAGGTGGCGAGTTCCTTGTTGTACAGGGCGTGGGGGGCGACACGCCCGGCGACGGTCGAGGAGCCCTTGTAGAGCTTGAGGCGGACGTTGCCGGTGACGGTCTTCTGGGTTTCCGCGACGAAGGCGTCGAGGGCGGTCTTCAGCGGCGTGAACCAGAGGCCCTCGTACGTAAGCTCGGCGTAGCGCTGCTCGACCGCTGCCTTGAAGCGGAGGACGTCCTTGGTGAGGGTCATCGACTCCAGCTCCTTGTGGGCCTGGACGATGGTCAGGGCGGCGGGGCACTCGTAGATCTCACGGCTCTTTATGCCGACGAGCCTATCCTCGATCATGTCGAGCCTGCCGACCCCGTGGGCCCCCGCGATGGTGTTCAGCTCCGCGATAAGCTCGGCGAGCGGGAAGGATTCGCCGTCGAGGCTTACCGGCAGGCCCTCCTCGAAGCCGATGGTGACGTACTGGGCCTCGTTCGGGGCATCCTCAGGATCGGTCGTCATCTCGTAGACGTCGCTCGTCGGCTCGTGGTCGGGGTCTTCCAGGGGGCCTGCCTCGATGGAGCGGCCGAAGAGGTTCTCGTCGACGCTGTAGGGGGATTTCTTGGTTACGGAGACCGGGATGCCGTGCTCCTCGGCGTAGGCCATCTCCTCCGGGCGGCTCATGTTCCAGTCGCGCACCGGGGCGACGACCGTGAGGTCCGGGGCGATGGAGGCCGTGGTGACGTCGAAGCGCACCTGATCGTTCCCCTTCCCCGTCGACCCGTGCGCGATGTGCGTCGCCCCGACCTCCCGCGCGACCTCGACGAGCTTCTTCGCGATGAGCGGGCGCCCGAGCGCCGTGAAGAGCGGGTACTTGCCGCCGTACAGGGCGTTGGCCCGGATGGCTGGCGCCACGTACTCCTCGGCGAACTCCTTTTTCGCGTCGCGCACGAACGCGTCGGCCGCCCCTATCTTCATGGCCTTGGCTTTCACGTCGACCGCCGGCTCGCCCTGTCCCAGATCCAGATACAGCGCGTATGGCTCCGCCCCCTGTAGCTCGAACCACTTCAGACACACGGAGGTATCCAGCCCCCCGGAGTAAGCGAGCACTACCTTCTTGCCTTCTAGCATGTTGCCTCCTGAATCTTCGACCTGATAATAAAGCTCATACGACTTCGTGACCCCGCTCTACGAGCGCCGAGATTGCCCGTTCCAACCCCTCTTCCCCGACGAGCACGTAGTCCGTGTCGTAGGTCGAGAGGGCGAAGATGCTCACCCCGGCCTCGGCCAGAGGTTCCAACACCGACGCCAGCACGCCGACCTCCGAGAACTCGAACGGTCCCTCCAGCGCCAGCACGCGCCATCCCCCTTCTCGCCTTGTCCCATCGGGGACGTCTCCTTCCGGGCAGACGATCGAGAGCTCGTCCGCCGTGCGCGTTATGGAGAAGAACGCCGCGCCGGTCGCCCAGGCCGGTACGA
This sequence comes from uncultured Rubrobacteraceae bacterium, assembly GCA_902806105.1. The sequence continues at coordinate 8,265 of CADCVI010000097.1, read as the reverse complement.
CGGAGGAGGGCTCCAGGCGGCAGACCGCCATGCGCCCGCCGAGCTTCTTCAGCTTGAGAGTGCGCTTCCGCCCCGATCCCTCCCCGCCGGACAACTCAACCTTCATCGCCCACGAGGGATGCTCGGAGCCAATCTCGGCGACCCTGACGAAACCGTTCCGCTCGTAGAGCCTCACGGCGAACGTGTTCTCACGCCGGACGCTAAGGCTCAACGCGCCGAAACCCTCGTCCCTGGCGGCGTCCATGAGGGCGGGGAGCAGTACGCCTCCCACGCCCCGGCCGCGATGCTCCGCGACCACCCCGACTGCAACCTCCGGCGTCGAGGAATCCACGAAGCCGTAACCGGGCCTCTCCGGGGTCATCAGGCGGTACCAGGCGGCCCCTATCCCCTCGCCGCTCGATGGGTCGACGGCGACTACGGCAGCGTCGCCGGGTCTCCCCCAGCCTTCGAGGTACAGGGAAAGGGCGGGATCGGAGACGTCGCCGTGCCCGGAGGCCTCGTGGAGCATCTCCCACAGGAAACCCAGGTCTTCGGGGGTACCGGGGCGCACCCGGCAGGGCACGGCCGTACGCCTCGTCGCCGACAACTACTCTATGGTGCCCGCGGGGCGCGTCTTCGCCCGGCAGACGTCGGCGATGAGGCCGGCGACCTCTTCAGCGGCCTCGTTGTCGGGCGAGATCGCAAAGACCGTATCCAGGCCCGCGACGGTGCCCACGATCTTCAGCCCCTTCACCCTGTCGAGGACGTTGGCGACGGCGCCGGCGGTCCCGTCGCGCGTGTGGACGACTACCGAATTCTGCGCGGCGGTCACCCGCAGCACGAAGCTGGGCAGGACCTCGATGCCGGCCATGTTCGACTCGTGCGGCAGCGCCAGGTAACGGTTGCCGACCTTCAACACCCCGAGCTCCGCGAGATCCCGGCTCACCGTCGCCTGCGCTACCTCGACCCCGACCCCGGCGAGCGCCCCGACCACGTCCCCCTGCGTCCCGAGGGACTGCTCGGAGATGAGCCTGAGAATGAGGTTCTGGCGGGTGCCCTTGTCTACCCCTTCCTGCGTCCTTCCCACCCCGTCCTCCACGCTCATCTCAGGTACTCCAGCCCGGTCGTCTCCGCGTACCCGAGGGCCAGGTTCATGTTCTGCACGGCGGCACCGGAGGCCCCCTTGAGGAGGTTGTCCAGGGCGGAGAACAGAACGAGCCTCCCGGCCCTCTTGTCTACCGCCACCGAGAGCCGCGCCCGGTTCGTCCCCACGACGTGGGAGATCTGGGGTACCTCCGCCCGCGCCTCGACAAACTCCCAGCCGTCGTAGTCCTCAGCGAACCACCCGAGGACGTCCCCGGCCTCCGGCAATTCCGCCCCGTCCGGGAGGTCGACGTAGATCGTCTCAAGCTCCCCGCGCGAGATCGGCAACAGGTGCGGCACGAACGTGACCGCCGGAACCCCCGGCGCGAACCGCCTGAGCATGGTCTCTATCTCGGGGGTGTGGCGGTGACGCGGCGACCCCTCGCTCATCCCGTAGGGCGAAACGTTCTCGTTCGCGCTGACGAAGTGCGTCTTCTGCGTCGCCTTCGCCCCCGCCCCGCTCACCCCGGAGAGCGCGTTGACCGCCACCGAGGAGACCGCGAGACGCTTCACGACCGGCGCGAGGGCCAGGATCGCCGCCGTCGGATAACACCCCGGGTTGGCTACGAGCCGCCCGCCCTCCGGGGACCCGTAAACCTCCGGCAGCCCGTAATGCGCCTCAGCGAGCAGCTCCGGCGCGGGATGCGGCCCGTACCACTCCTCGTACATCTCCACGTCAGGCAGCCGGAAGTCCGCCGAGAGGTCGACCACGAGCCCGGTCCCCGCCCCCAGAAGCTCCTTCACCAGCCCCGCGCTCTCCATGTGCGGGTAGGCGACGAACGCCACGTCGAGCGACGAAGCCTCGATCTCACCGGCCTCCACGAACCGCTCCCTGACCGCGAGCTCGGGATAAACTTCCCCCACGACCTTCCCCGCGTGCTGGCGCGAAGAAACCTCTATCCCGCCTACCTCCGGATGCCCCGAGAGGAGCCGCAAGAGCTCCCCGCCCGTGTACCCGCTGCCACCGTAAACCGCCGCTTTCAAACCCATAAACGGCATTACAACATCCTGCGGATATTTATTCAAGTTCCTGCATAAAACGCTTGACCCCCTCGTGCGCCCCTGCGACAATGACGCTCGATGATGAATAAAAATACAGAAACCAGAATAAGCCCCATAGAAGGCGGGGCGACGGCGGCTCGGGGGTTCGTGGCGTCGGGGGTTGCGGCCCGGGTGCGGTACGAGGGGCGGCCGGACGTCGGCCTGTTGGTCTCGGAGGCGCCGGGCGGGAGCGCGGCCTGCGTGAGCACGACGAACGTTTTGAAGGCGGCGCCGCTGCTCGTCACGCGTGGGGCCGTCGAGGGAGGGGTGCGGGCGGTCGTTGCGAACAGCGGGATCGCCAACGCGGCGACCGGCCCGCGGGGGATGGAGGATGCGCGCCGGATGCAGGCCTTGGTGGCGGAGGAGCTCGGGGTTGGGGCGGACGAGGTAGCGGTAGCTTCTACCGGCGTGATCGGGGAGCACCTCCCGATGGACCGCATCGAGGCGGGTATCAGGGACGCTGCGGCGAGCCTCGGGCCGGACGGGACCTCGTTCGCGCAGGCCATCCTGACGACGGACACGCGCACCAAGGAGGCCGCGGCGACGGTCGAGGTCGGGGGGGTGACGGTCACCGTCGGGGGGACGGCCAAGGGTAGCGGCATGATCCACCCGAACATGGCGACCATGCTCGCCTTCGTCACGACGGACGCGGCGGTCGAGGAGGGCTGCCTGCGGGAGACCCTGAGCCGGGCCACGGAGCGGACCTTCAACCGCGTCACCGTGGACGGCGACACCTCACCGAACGACATGGTGCTCCTCCTCGCCAACGGTGCTGCGGGAAACGAGACCATCTCGCAGGGCTCGCCAGGTTACGAGGCGTTCGCGGGGGCGGTCGAGTGGGTGATGCGGGAGCTTGCGAAGGAGATCGCGAGGGACGGCGAGGGCGCGACGAAGCTCGTCGAGGTCGTCGTCGAGGGGGCGCGGAGCGAGGGATCGGCGGCGCGGATGGCGCGTTCGGTCGTCGGGAGCAGCCTTGTCAAGGCGGCGGCCCACGGCGAGGACGCGAACTGGGGCCGGGTCCTCACGGCGATGGGCTACTCCGGCGAAGAGTTCGACCCGGACGGCGTGGATCTCTTCTTCGGGCCGGTCAAGGTCTTCGGGGGCGGGGCTCCCGCAGCGCACGACGCGGCGGAGGCGAACGCAGCCCTCTCCGGGGACGAGGTCGTGATCACGGCGCGGCTCTCCGAGGGGGACGCCTCGGCGACGGCGTGGGGCTGCGACCTGACGTACGAGTACGTCAAGATCAACGGGAGCTACCGCTCGTGAACGCCGCGATGAGGCCCTCGACGAGGCCGGTGGTCGTGAAGATAGGGGGCGGGGCGCTCGCGGGCGGAGCGCTGGAGGACCTGCCGGGCCTGCTCGCCGGGGGCACGCCCGTCGCGCTCGTGCACGGCGGCGGCAAGCAGCTCACCCGGATGCTCGACGCCCTCGGCATCACCACGGAGTTTCGCGAGGGACTTCGGGTGACGGACGAGAAGACGATGGCCGTCGCCGAGATGGTCTTCGCCGGGGAGGTCAACAAGGGCCTCGTCCGGGAGCTGTATGGCCTGGGGGTACCGGCGGCAGGCATCTCCGGGACGGACGGCCCGATCCTGCGCGTCGCCCCGGTCCCGAACCTCGGGCGCGTCGGGAGCGTCACGAAGGTCGACGGGAACCTCGTCGAGGCACTGTGGGCGGGGGGGTTCGTGCCGGTGATCGCGCCGGTCGGCCTCGGCCCCGAGGGGGCCTACAACGTCAACGCCGACGCGGCGGCGGCGGCGCTCGCCGCCGGGCTCGGGGCCGGGCACCTGTTCTTCCTCACGGACGTCGACGGGCTCCTGGCCGACGGGGAGGCCGTCGCTTCTCTGGCGCCGGATGATTGCGAGGGATACGTCCAGAAGGGCCTCGCGGTCGGGGGGATGGTCCCGAAGCTCCGGGCGGCCGCGGAGGCCGCGAGGGGCGGCGTGGAGGCCAGGATCGTCAACGGCAACAGACGGGGCACGCTCGCGGGCGCCGTCGCCGGGGAGCGAGTAGGAACTTTGATATCGAAGGGAGTCGCCGCATGAACGCACTCATGGAGACCTACAAGCGGATGAGCATAGCCCCGAGGGGCGGCAGCGGGTCCTGGCTCTTCGACGAGGACGGCAACCGCTACCTGGATTTCATAGCGGGCATCGCGACAAACTCCCTCGGCCACGCTCACCCCGCGCTCGTCGGCGCGATACAGGGGCAGGCGGGCGAGCTGATCCACTGCTCGAACCTCTACGAAGAACCGCTACAGGCCGAGGTAGCCGCTATGCTCACCGGCGCCACGGACTTCGATCGGGTCTTCTTCTGCAACTCCGGCGCCGAGGCCGTCGAGGGGGCCATAAAGCTCGCCCGCCTGCACGCCCACAAGGCTCACGGCCCCGACAAGCACGAGGTCCTGACCTTCACAAAGTCCTTCCACGGCCGCACCTACGGCGGCCTGACCGCCACGGCCCAGGAGTCCTACAAGACCGGCTTCGGCCCCATGCTCCCCGGCTTCGTTCACGCCCCCTTCGGCGACCTGGAGGCGGCGCGGGGGGCCGTCGGTCCCCGGACCGCCGCCGTGCTCGTCGAGCCCGTGCAGGGCGAGGGCGGTATAAACGAGGCGCCTGAAGGGTTCCTCGAAGGGCTCCGTGAGCTCTGCGACGAGCACGACGCCCTGCTGATCTTCGACGAGGTCCAGACGGGGGCGGGGCGCACCGGATACCTTTACGCCTACCAGGGGACGAGCATCGTCCCGGACGTGCTCGCGAGCGCCAAGGGCCTCGGCGGCGGCTTCCCGGTCGGTGCGGTGCTCGCCAAAGAGGGATGCGCAGCACTCTCCCCGGGGGATCACGGCTCGACCTTCGGCGGCAATCCCCTTGCGATGGCGGCGGTCAGGGCCGTGCTCGGGGTCGTCGACGACCCGGCGTTTCTGGA
>CADCVI010000097.1:0-3167 GCA_902806105.1 uncultured Rubrobacteraceae bacterium | reverse complement strand
AGCGGTGCTCGCGGAGGGCGTGGCGGGTGCGGAGGTACGCGGTAGGGGGCTCCTGCTCGGCCTCGACCTCGGGGACGCGGGGCTCGCGAAGGAAGTCTTCGAGCGTTGCGTCGAGGCGGGGATGCTCGTCAACGTCGTCGGGGGGACGACGATCAGGCTCGCCCCGCCCCTCACCGTGACGCGCAGCGAGATCCGCCAGGCCCTCGACATCCTGCGCGATGCCGTCGGGGCCGCCGTTGGTAGCGACGGCGGGGGCACCGTCCTCTCCCCCGGCGGGGCCGCCCGGCCGCAGTCGGCCGTGGCGTAGAGCAGCATGACCATGTACCCGACGCAGCAGGACAGCCCGTCGGATCCCTCGCCCCTCGCGGGCCGCGACTGCCTGTCGCTCGCGGAGTTCGGCCCCGAGGAGATCCGCCTCATCCTGGATCAGGCGGTCAGGCTCAAGTCCTTGCGCAAGAGCCGGATCCCCTTCAGGGCCCTCTTCGGCAAGACGCTCGCGATGGTCTTCCAGAAGCCGTCCAACAGGACGCGGGTCTCGTTCGAGGTAGGGATGTACCAGCTCGGCGGCCACGCGCTGCACATAAGCCCCGAGGAGATCCAGATAGGCAAGCGCGAGACCCCCTCGGACACCGGCCGCGTCCTCGCCCGCTACATCGACGCGATCATGGTCCGTACCTTCGACCACGAGGACCTCGCGGAGCTCGCCCGCGCCGCCGACGTCCCCGTCATAAACGGCCTCTCGGACCTCCATCACCCCTGCCAGGCCCTCGCCGACCTTCTGACCGTCCGCGAAGAGGTCGGCGAGCTTGAGGGCACGAAGATCGCCTACGTCGGCGACGGGAACAACGTCGCCCACTCCCTCGCCATCGGCTGCGCCCTCACCGGCGCCGAGCTCACCATCGCCCACCCCGAGGGCCATGCCCCAGACGCGAAGGTCGTCGATCTCGCCTCCTCCCTCGGCACGCCACCTGCCCTCACCGAAGATCCCGAGGAGGCCGTCGACGGGGCCCGGGTCGTCTACACCGACGTCTGGGCGAGCATGGGACAGGAGGCCGAGGCCGAGGAGCGCAAGGAGGCTTTCGCCCCGTATCAGGTGAACGAGGGCCTCATGTCCCGCGCCGCGGAGGACGCGATCTTCCTGCACTGCCTCCCTGCCCACCGGGGCGAAGAAGTGACGGCAGGCGTGATAGATGGCCCGAGGAGCCGCGTCTTCGACCAGGCCGAGAACAGGATGCACGCCCAGAAGGCGCTCCTGTACCTGCTGCTGGGTTAGGGCGAGGCGGCCGTGCAGATGCCGCGTGCGAGGGTGGCACAACCGGGGCTCTGCCATCCGTAGTGAAAGCCACGCCATCGGCAAGCCCGCGTTGCGATTCGGGCACATCGCACTGACTCGCCGGGGCAAAAGGTATGGGAGTGGGGTCGGGTACGAGACCGCGAGGTATGCGCGATCGAGGGGCTGTCCGGTTGATGCGCAGGTTTGACAGTAGGGGCCGGATGTTGGCGCAGGTCGCAGCTGCCGTGCTGGCCGCGGTGGCGTTGCTGTACGCCGTGGCCATGTTGGAGGTTCTGGGCGTGGCGCGCGCCTCGATCCTCGTCCTCGCAGCGGTCCTTTCGCTGGCATATCTACTCTACTCGAACGCGCGCACGCGGCGCCGAGACAGCGATGCGAACCCCGGCGCCCTTCACGATCCGCTGACCGGACTGCCCACACGTCCACTCTTCGTGGAGAGGGTCGAGGAAACGCTCGAACGATCCGCAGACGGACTCACGCCGGCCACGATCCTGTTCGTCGACCTGGACGACTTCAAGGAGGTCAACCAGGGCCTCGGATACGAAGCGGGAGACCGGTTGCTCTGCGGCGTTGCCGAACGGCTGCGCTCGGCGGCAGGCGGTATCACCGACGTCTCCGAGGTGGCCAGGCTCGGCGGAGACGAGTTCATCATCCTCCTCGGGGGCCTCTCTGACCAGAGCTCCGCGCTCGATGCCGCAGAGAAGATCAGGAGGTTGATTGAGATTCCTTTTCTGCTGGGAGAGAGCGAGGTCTTCGTCTGCGCCAGCATCGGCGTCGCCACGAGCGGCGCTCCGGGGCTTAGCACCCCCGAGAGCTTGCTGCGCGAGGCGAACGTGGCCCTGCAAGAAGCCAAGAAGAAGGGCAAGGCGCGTTGCAGGGTCTTCGACCCGGGTGCGGAGAGCTCGACAGGGGGTCGTCTGATCCTGGAGTCCGAAGTACGCCGGGCAGTAAGGGAGGGGGAGTTCAGGGTCTACTACCAGCCGTTGGTCTCGCTGACGACCGGCAGGATAGGGGGAATGGAGGCACTGGTGCGCTGGCAGCATCCGCTCTACGGTCTCTTACCTCCCGCCGAATTTATTCCGCTGGCAGAACAGACGGGCCTGATAACCCACATTGGCCGTCACGTCCTCGAAGAAGCCTGCAGCCAGGTTCGCCGGTGGCAGGACGAGCACGGGGGCGAACCGGCCCTCACGCTGAACGTCAACGTCTCGGCCGTCCAGTTCCGGCAGCCCAACCTCGTGCAGGAGGTCTTCCGGACCCTAAAGCGTTCCGGTCTCGCGGCCGGGGATCTCAAGCTGGAGATCACGGAGAGCATCATGATGCACGACGCCTCGTCCGTAACCGCTCTGCGTGAATTGAAGGCCAAGGGGATCAAGATAGCAATGGACGACTTCGGGACGGGCTACTCCTCCCTCTCCTACCTCAAACGCTTCCCCGTGGATACCCTGAAGATAGACCGCTCGTACGTCGAGGGGCTCGGGAGCGACGCCGGGGACACGGCGATCGTACACGCGACCGTCGCGTTCGCTAAATCTCTGAACCTGGACATCACCGCAGAAGGTATCGAGAGGATCGACCAGCTGATCCGGCTGCGGGACCTGGGATGCGAGTTCGGGCAGGGCTACCACTTCGCGAAACCCCTCCCGGTCAAGGAGGCAGCGCAACTCCTCGCCTCCAACCTCGCCGGGCGGTAGCAGTCCCCGAATGAGCGCTCGGACAGACACGAGCACGTAGCCCCTGCACGAGCGCACGGCTCACACGGTCCGGAACGACGCGTGTAAACCTGGCCCCGGGCCACGAGGATTCCGCCGAGGCGCTGCTCGCCGAGACCGCCCGCTACCGGGACGAGGGCGTAGCTTCGTCCGACGCGGACTCT
>CADCVI010000096.1 GCA_902806105.1 uncultured Rubrobacteraceae bacterium | reverse complement strand
ATGGACCTCTTCAGGCCCTACCTCGAGCGCAGCGGCTCGGAGGACGGGTATGCCCGGCGCGAGGCGGAGGCCGCGCGTCGCAGGGAGGAAGAGGAGGCCGAGCGCCTCTACGAGGAGGCCGTGGGCGCAAAGACCGACGAAGCAGACGGTGCCTCCCAACCCTCCTGAACTCCGAACACGCTACCTCATACGTCTTTTTCTCCCCCACGGGTTAGAGACCGTCGGGACCGGGTAGGGATGGTCGCGGAGATAAGGAGTTGGGCACGCGGTCGCCACGTACTGCGACGCCTTGCCAGACTTCTGGAGGCGAATTCAAATGACTTGTGAAACCATGAGAGAACAACAGGAGAAAAAGTTCGGAGACTCAGAGCCCATCGTCCTCGAGATCCCGAGCAGCGCGGAGTACATACTGCTCGGGAGGCTCGTGGTCTCGTGCGCGGGCCAGCTCGCCGGGTTCGGGCCTGAGGACGTCTACGACCTGAAGCTGGCCGTGACCGAGGCTGCGACAAACGTGGTGCGCCACGCCGAGGTTGGCTCCTTCCGCATCGAGTACCGCGTCCTACCGGGTATCGTCGAGGTGACCGTCACCGACGCGGGCGGCGGCTTCGATGTCGGGGAGCTCTCCGGTAAGCCCGGCGAGCACGGGGGCTTCGGCCTCACCGTGATTCGCGGCCTAGTCGACGACGTAACCGTGGATTCCACCGCCGAGGGAACTCGGCTGAGGATGGTCCGCAGCATGTCTTCCGGTATCTAGGGAGCGCCAAGCCCTTCGGCCGAGGTTTTTTGTACCCGGCTATCGGCTTGCGCTACTTCTCCTTTCCCATATACTATGCGACGCAGTAAAAACGCTCGTTTATCGCAATGGGGAGGGTCTTGCTCCAGCAGGTAAATGCCGGTCAGAAATCGCTGGCCGACTACCGCAGTATCATCCGCAAGGAGCTCTACGAAGAGATCCAGGACCTCTCCGAGCGCGTGAAGGGCGCGCGGGTACTCCACGTCAACGCGACCGCCTTCGGTGGCGGGGTCGCGGAGATCCTTTATACGCTGGTACCCCTCATGCGCGACGCCGGTGTTGCGGCGGAGTGGGGCGTCATGCTCGGCGCGGAGCCCTTCTTCAACGTGACCAAGGGTTTCCACAACGCCCTGCAGGGCGCCTCTTACGATCTGACGACGGAGAGCCGCGCGATCTACGAGGAGTACAACCGCGAGTCGGCGGCGGCCCTCGTGCGGTCGAGCAAGGAATGGGACATAGTCTTCGTCCACGACCCGCAGCCCGCCCTCCTCAAGCACTTCTCCGGCGGGCTCACGCCGGAGACGAAGTGGATCTGGCGCTGCCACATCGATACGTCGACCCCGAACGAGAAAGTCCTGAACTACCTTTCGCCGTACATCCAGGACTATGACGCGCAGATCTACACGATGCAGCAGTACACCCCGCCCGACGTCGAGCTGCCGGGTCTCGTCATCATTCCCCCCGCCATAGACCCCCTGAGCCCGAAGAACATGGCGCTCTCCGCTGACGACGCCCGCTTCATAACGAACCAGTTCGGTGTCGACCCGGAGAGGCCGTTCCTCCTCCAGGTCTCGCGCTTCGACCCCTGGAAGGACCCTCTGGGGGTTATAGATGCGTATCGCCTGGTCAAGGAAGAAGTCCCCGAGGTTCAGCTCGTCCTCGTCGGCTCCATGGCCCACGACGATCCCGAGGGCTGGGATTACTGGTACAAGACCGTGAACTACGCGGCGGGGGACAGCGACATCTACCTCTTCTCGAACCTCACGAACGTCGGCGCCATCGAGGTCAACGCCTTCCAGAGCCTCGCGGACGTGGTGATCCAGAAGTCCATCCGCGAGGGCTTCGGGCTCGTTGTGACGGAGGCCCTGTGGAAGGCCCGGCCGCTCGTCGCGGGCAGGGTCGGGGGCATCCCGATGCAGGTGAACCAGGGGGGAGGAATCCTCGTGGACAACGTCCCGGAGGCCGCTGCGGCCTGCACCAAGCTCCTCAAGGACCCCGAGTTCTCCCGCCAGATGGGCCGCCACGGCAAGGAGCACGTCCGCGAGCACTACCTCACCCCCCGCCTGCTCCGCGACGACCTGAAGCTCTTCGCCAATCTGCTGAACGTCTAACGTCCGCAGAACGGAACAAACGCCGGGAGGACCGTAGGAGAGATGGCCGCACAGGGTACCGGTAGTGCCGGAAATAGGTCCAACGCGCCCGTCGTGATCGTCTCGAACCGTGGCCCCGTGGAGTTCGCGCGCGACGGGTCCGGGGGGCGCACCTACTCGCGGGGCGCCGGCGGCCTCGTAACGGCCTTGAACGCCGTCTCCCGCCATCAGGAGGAGGCAGTCTGGATCGCCTCGGCCACGAGCGACGAGGATGTCCGCGTCGCCCACGAGAGCCGCGAGGTTCCGTACGAGGTCGAGGACCTGCGGTTGGCGTTCGTCGAGCACGAGGGTGACGCGTATGACCTCATGTACAACACCCTCGCGAACCCGCTGATCTGGTTCGTCCAGCACGGCCTCTACGACCTCCCCTACGCCCCGGCTCTGGGCGACGAGACCCGCCGGGCTTGGGAGGAGGGCTACCTCCCCGTAAACGAGAACTTCGCCGCTGCCGTCGAGCGTGTGCTTCGGGGAAGCCCGCAAGGTGGGGGAGAGCCCGTCATACTCATCCACGACTATCAGCTCTACATGGTCCCCCTCCTCCTGCGCGAGCGCCTCGGGGAGGGCCCGTTCGTCTCGCTCTTCGTTCACATCCCGTGGCCCGACCCGGAGGGATGGCGCGTCCTGCCCCGGTACGTTCGGGAGGGCGTGCTCGACAGCCTACTCCGGGCCAACGTCGTCGCCTTTCACACGCACCGCTACGCAAGAAACTTCCTGCGGACAGCCCACGAGGTCCTCGGGGCCGAGATCGACGAGGAGAAGGGCGTCGTCAGGTACGAGGGCCGGGAGGTGTGGGTCCGCGCCTACCCCATCTCCATCGACCCCGGGGAGTTCGAGGATCTGGCGGCGAGCGAGGCCGTTCTTGAGCAGGAGAGTTCTGTGACGGATCTCCCCGGCAGGCTCATCCTGCGTATAGATCGCATGGACCTCTCCAAGAACGTCATACGCGGCTTTCGGGCCTACGGCAGGATGCTCGATCGCCACCCCGAGATGAAGGGCGAGGTCACCTTCCTCGCCGGCCTCCAGCCCTCCCGGGGCGGGATACCCGAGTACGCCAGGTACGCCGGGGAGATCGAGAAGGCCGTCGAGGAGGTCAACGAGGGCCATGGGACCCCCTCCTGGGAGCCCATAGTCCTCTCGATGGAGGACAACTTTCCCCGCTCCGTCGCCGCATACAAGGCTTACGATGTGCTGCTCGTCAACGCCGTCCGTGACGGCATGAACCTGGTCGCCAAGGAGGCCGCCGTCGTCAACTAGAAAGACGGCGTCCTCATCCTCTCCGAGAACGCCGGTGCCCACGAGGAACTGGGCGAGTTCGCCATCACGGTCAACCCCTTCGATCTCGACGAAGGGGCGGAAGCCATCTACGCCGCCCTCACCATGCCGGAAGGGGAGAAGCGGCGCCGCGCCAGCGCGCTCAAACGCCAGGTCCACGAGAATACCATCGAGGATTGGGTTGCGGCACAGCTAGAAGACATCGAGGCATACCGACAACGTTAGAGCCTCCACCTCTACGCTCCGAGGGGAGTCGCTGCCCCGCTTCACAGATAAGAACAACTGCCCCAGCCCTATCAAAAATCTCGAACGGCTAGAGCAACGCTGGGCCTCTACCAGCCCCGTCCACGAACGCAAGGCGCATCATCGTGAGGTAGGCCTTACGCACAGACCGGCCCGGAACCCTACTGGGCCGGTCTACAGGTCCGACTCATCTTCACGATCCCGTCGATCTACTTCGATAGTACCCCCGCCCATCACCCGGCATACCCCTGACGCGCCGATCCTCCCAAACAACGTGCAGGCTCAACCTTCGGCACCCGCAACCTCCTCGGCACGACAAGTACGGCGTCCGGACGCCGGGCGTCCTGGGGGTTGTCAGTAGATGCCCGGGACAAAGTAGAAGAGGAGTAGAGGCAGCGGTGTTCTCGCGCTCAGGCCCTACCTTCGGGAGCAATGTGGATTCTCGGCCTTCCGATGCCGTGATCGAGGAGCGACGGCTCGTCTCCCCGGTGTCCAGCCTCTGACAAGGATCTACACACTACAAACGCGGCTACCTGCTTCCTCCAAAGTATGCAGGTAGCCGAAAACCCCGTCCTGAAGAGTTGGCGCTCTTCAGGACGGGGTTTAGATGTTCTGCGTGGACTAACCCGGTCGGCTCAGCCGCCGTTCATACGCCTCTGTGCGCGCTGTTGAATATCCTGGACATCCAGCTCACCGTCCAGAAACTTGCCCACGAAGTAGCCAATAATTCCGAAGACCACTACTAGCGCAGTCTCGCCGATGCCTACGAGGGCTATGGAGAACATTACGAGTGCCCCTATCAGGGCACCCCACTGCTTGTAGGTCCAGGTGCTCATCTCTCTCCTTATCCTTGGGATGCGGTGCTACCCTGCACCGTGACTTCCACGTTGTTCAGGGGCACGCGCTGTTCACCGAGGACCCGGCGCACGTTCTCCCGGCTCCGGGTAGCCGTCTCCGCGAAGTTGCGAGACCTGGGCACTCGGATGTCACAGGCCACGTCGTAGCGGCCGTTCTTGGACGCTAGGGAGCAGGAGGGCGATTCCGCACCGACCTCGCGTGCCGCACCCTCCGCGAGGTGGCGCACCGCGGCCGCCGTAATGGCGGTCTCCCGGCCCGGCGTATCGTCCAGAAGGGTCTTCCTGGCTACCGGGCGTCCGAACGTCAGCTCCCGAAGGAGGAGATATCCGGCTATCAGCGCCAGCAGGGCACCTACCAGGCCGATGATGACCCGCGTCCCCTGCGCGAAATCGAAGTTCGAGACCAGGCTCCCCAGGCCGTTCACGGCGCTCCGGTACCCGGTGACCGCGTTGATCTGGTCCGCCGAAAACACCCCGAGGGCGATGAGTAGCAGGAGCACGGGGACGACGATCAAGAGCAGAGAAATTACCAGCATGATGAAGCGATTGAAACCGTTCATTACTTAACCCTCGTCTGCGTCTGGCGCGGATCGGACTCGGCGATGCGGACCTTGAGGTTGCTGACCGGTACCCCGACCCGACCCAGGTGCTGTTGTACGGAGTTGCGGACTTCGGACTGCAAGCGGCTCGTGTCCTCCCCCCGGCGTACGCTGGCGGTCACATCTACCCTGGCCCCCGGCCTTCTCTGGGCTTCGACATCGACATCGGACTGGAGCACCTCCGGATTACTATCCGTGGCGGTGGCCACCTCGTCCCTCACGGCGCTACGCGTGATGTAAGTCCCCTCCTGCATGCTCACCCGGCGGGGGGTAGGAGGTTTGAACTCCAGGATCAGCAGGATGAGCCCGAGGAGCGCGATGGCGCCCAGGACGATGTAATCCAGGGGGTTCAAGTTGCCGCTCTCTACGTTGCCGACGAAACGGCTCAGGCTCTGCGCAAAACCATCCAGCCCCAGAGCGCGCGGCACGTTCGCTAGCCTGTATCCCGCGAGGTCGAAGGCGTAGAACACGGTCGCGATACCGAGCGCGACGAGACCGGCTAGGAGGAGCACCACGATTATCCGGTTAAAGATTCTCATTCTGCTCCACCTCCAGGTCCTCGACGATGACCATCGTCGGCCGTCCCTCGGATCTCAGGGCCACCTTCTCCCTTACGCGCTCCGCGAGGGCGGGGAGCGGCTCCACGAGCGGGTAACGAGCAATGATGTGTACCCGCACCTCGTCAGGATCCACGACCACCCCGGTAACCTTCTCTCCTGCCCCGTATGTGGCTGCCTCGGCGTACCGACCGGGCCCCATGGAGTGAACCCCGGTCGTGGCGAGGGCCGCTTCTCGCGCGGCCCTCGCCAGCTGTAGGTCGTCGATCAAGACGATCCTCTCTTAACTCGCTTGCTTACCTGACCCTCTGCTCTTGCTGCTGCTGTTGCTGCTGCTCGATCTGCTTCTGCTGCTGCTGTTGCTGCTGCTGGCGCTCCTGCTCCGGGAAGAAGACGTCGTTGACGGTGATGTTGACCTCGGTGACCCTCAGGCCCACGAGGTTCTCGACCCGGTTGACGACGTTCCGGCGCACGGCCTCGGAGACCTGCGGGATGGACCTGCCGTATGCGACGGTCGCCGTGATGTCCACCGCTGCCTCGACCTCACCGACCTCGACAGATACGCCACGGGATTCGCTGCTCCCGCCGCTCACACCGGGCAACGAGCTCAGCAGGCCGCCGACGGACTGGGAGGTGCTGCCGCCCATACGAACGCCGTCTACCTCCTGCGCCGCGATACCCGCGATCTTGGCTACGACGCTGTCTTCTATGCGCGTGCCGCCACGATCCGTCTGGAGTGGGCTGTCCTGCCTCTGCTGCTGCGTCCTCTGCTCGCTCACGCTGTTGCTCCTTTCGTAGAAAACCGACTCTCGTCGTTTGGTAATAACTGTCTAGCTCAAGTTGTTGCCTACACCACCCGGCGCGTGACAAACCGATAAACGGCCAGCAGGAGGACGGCCCCTAGCGTCGCTACCAGCACGGTAGGGAGATCAAACCCCGTCACCCCCGGACGTCCCAGAAGTGCGTTCACGATCAGACCACCTATCGCGGCTCCCGCTATTCCTATGATGATGGTCAGGATCACGCCACCAGGATCCGGCCCCGGCATGGCGATCTTTGCAAGTATGCCCGCTACGAGCCCCACTATGATCCAAGCCAAGATACCCACGGTCTCTCACCTCCCCCCTACCGTAATACTCTGAAGCGCCGGCCTCGGCTAATATAGACCAGCGCCGTGTTTCGCGCTATCGCTTCTACCCGCGCGACGAAGGACATAAACGCGCCCTCACGGATACCTCGACCTTCCCGCGCTCCGGAACGATCCCGCGAGGCTCCTGCTCTCGACGGCCGGGCGGACATACGATGCTTACGCCCCGATAGCAGGATCAACGGGCCGGTGCGGATACCATCTCCGTTCGAGCCTCTGACCCGAGCGCGCCTACGCGCATCGTTCTTCCCGCGTGGGTAGGAGGAGCCGTCATCCTTGCGAGAGAGGGGAGTGCCTCCGCTACGCCCTGGATCTACCCCGAGGCGAACGCTTCATTGCTGCAGCGCCGGCACCAGGAAGGCAACGGCGAAGAGCGCCGCAGCTACGTACAGCAGCGGGTGTACCTCGCGCGGCTTCCCCTTGGCGAGCTTTATAAGGACGTAGGAGATGAAGCCGAAGCCGATCCCGTAGGAGATGTTGAAGGTCAGGGGGAGGGTCAGGATGGTCAGGAAGGCCGGTATCGCCTCGTCCGAGCGGTCCCAGGGTATGAACCGCACCGAGGTCATCATCAGAAAACCGACCACGATGAGCGCGGGCGCCGTGACGGGCGACACGAAGATCTCGGCCCCCTCCGCCCCGCCGGGGATGGGCACGCTCCCCCCGATGACGCTAACGAGCGGCGAGAAAGGCAGCGCTAGAAGGAACAGCACGCCGACGACCACGCTCGTCATCCCGGTGCGTCCGCCCTCCGCAACCCCCGAACCGCTCTCTATGTAGCTCGTTACGCTGCTCGCGCCCATCGCCCCGCCCCCGACGGCAGCGAGAGAGTCGACGAGCAGCACCCTCTTCGCGTTCGGGAGGCGTCCATCCTCGTCGAGGAGCTTCGCCTCCTGGCCGACCGCGATCACGGTCCCCATGGTGTCGAAGAAGTCGGTCATGAAGAGCGCGAAGATCACGGGTAGCAGCGCGAGCTGCAGTACGTCCGGCAGCGCCAGCACCCCGCCCCCGATGGTAGAAGTGTCAAGGTTGAAGCTCACGATCCCGCTCGGCAGCGGCACCACCCCGACGATCATCCCGAGCACCGCCGTGAGGAGGATGCCGAAGATCAACCCTCCCCTCATGCCCCGCGCCACGAGCGCGAGCGTGAGCGCGAGCCCGAAGAGGGCGAGCAGGACCGGTCCTTGAGTGAAGTCGCCGAGCTTCAGGTACGTCACCGGGTCCGCAACGACGATGCCCGCGTTCTTGAGGCCGATAAAAGCTATAAACAGCCCGATCCCCACCGCTATCGCGAACTTGAGGGAGAGCGGGATCGCGTTCAAGACCGCCTCACGCAGGTTGGTGAGCACGAGCAGCGTCACGAACAAGCCCTCCACTATCACGGCGGCCATCGCCGTCTGCCACGGTATGCCGAGACCCAGGATCAGGGTGAACGCCACCACCGCGTTCAGGCCGAGCCCCGAGGCGAGCGCGACCGGGAAGTTGGCTACCACGCCCATCGCTATGCTCGCCGCCGCCGCCGCAAGACAGGTCGCGACGAACACTCCCTCAACGGAGAGCCCGGTCCCCTCGGTGCCGAGGATCGCGGGGTTGACGAAGATAATGTAAGCCATCGTCATAAAGGTCGTCAGCCCTGCCACGACCTCCGTGCGTAGGTTCGTCCCCCGCTGTGTAAACTCGAAAAAACGGTCCAAGATGCTCTACCTGCTCCCCTCTGGCGCCCCTCGATGGCCTGTTCCACCTAGCACAAGCTATGTGCCAGGCCAATATAGACAGCGAGCCAGGGAGTGTCTAGTCTGGAAGTCCCCCACTCACCGCACGTACCGCAAAAGCGGGAGCTCTCGATTTGAGGCGACAGCGCTTCCGCCCCCGCCCAGAAGGTTCCGGAGTACCCACCATGCTCTGACGCACGCGGCGGGAGGGGCCGGTGTTAATGGAAGCTTGTTTCAGACCTCCGCGCGTTCGAACCGCCAGAGAGATAGGGCGACGAACACGACGGACCATACGGCGGTGGCGGCGACCGAGATAACGCCCGTCGTTGGCATCCATCCCTGCTCGGACAGGTTGTAGGCGTTCTCGAAGAAGAGCCAGGGGAAGATCGCCACGAGCCACCCGGCGTAGTTGGAGAGCAGGAAGCCGCCGACCAGGAAGCCGAACACGCTACCGGCCACCGGTCCCCGGCTCTCGAAGATCGTGCCGAGCAGCAGCGATAGGGCGAGGTAGAAGGCGAGGGATAGCAACATCATCCCCACGCCGCCCAGGAAGGGTAGAAGCGGCAGGGGCAGGCCCGAAATGCTCGGCAGCGAGACGAAGACCACCACCGCCGGTACCAGGACCGTCAGCACCGCGAGCCAGCGCGCGTTCACCGCGAGCTTGGCTAGCACGAACGCCTTGCGAGAGGCTGGCTTGGAGAGGACCCAGGCGGCGGTCCCGAGCTGTTTCTCGCCGATAATCGCGCCCTGCGTCCTGACGATTACCGCGATCACGATGCTGATGCTCGACATCACGAAGAACAGGAGTGCTGCCGTATCGTTCACGTCCTTCGGGGTCACGTCGGGCGAGATGCGGGTTCGCACGAAGGAGACGATGAGCGGTGTCCCGGCAACGAGGACGAGCCAGATCACACTATGCACCAGCCACGAGAAGTCCGAGACCCAGTCTTTGTTCTCCTTGCCCGCGAGGTTCCTGAAGCCTCCGAACGCCCCCCGCGACGGGTGCGGCACGAGGAGATCCCGCGTCGTGCCTCCGGATGCCCCCTGCTTCGCAGAGTCCCCGGCATACTTTCCGGCCTGCGACGAACCCCTAGTTGCCATCCCCGTCGCCTCCCTCTACCAGCCCGAAGAAAGCCTCCTCCAAGCTGCGCCGTTGTTGCCCGAAGCCAACGACCCGCATGCCCCGCTGTCTCAGCACCAGCCGGAGCAGTTCCTCCTCGGCCGCCGCCTCGTCCGTCACGCGCACTACCCACCGGACGTCGCCCGTGTCGGGCTCTTCCTCCAACGAGGATACCCACGGCAAGCCACGGACCTGCGAGCGAACTCTTGCAAGGCTCTCCGCAGCCTCCCTGTCAGGTGATCTCAGGAGCAGTTCGTAGGCTGTGGTGCCGGCGGTACGGCCAGACAGAAGCTCCTCGGTGGGGGCATGAGCGAGCAGCTTCCCGTCCTTGAGGATCGCCACCGCGTCCGAAACGCGCTGCACATCCGAGAGGATGTGGGTCGAATAGAAGATGGTCGCTCGTTCCTTGAAGCTCTCCATGATCGAAAGGACGTCCCGGCGGCCCATCGGGTCCAGCGACGCGGCGGGCTCGTCCAGGATCAGAAGCTCCGGGTCGTTGATCTGGGCCTGCGCCAGTCCGAGCCTCTGGCGCTCGCCACCGGAGAAGCCCCTGACCTTCCTATCCGCCTTGTTCTCGAGGCCGACAAGCTCGAGCGACTCGCCGATCCGTCTTTCTATAGCCTTGTCCGGGCCGGAATAGAAGAAGCGCGCCGTAAAGCGAAGGGTCTCCCTGGCGGTCATGAAGTCGTAGAAACGGGGCTCCTGAGCGAGGTAGCCCACCCGGCTGCGTATCTCCACGCCCTCGGTGGCGATGTCCTTACCAAAGACGGTCCCCGCACCCGAGGTAGGCCGGGCGAGCCCGAGCAGCAGCTTTATCGCGGTGGTCTTGCCCGCCCCGTTCGGCCCCAGGAAGCTAAAGATAGAGCCTCTGGACACGGTGAGGTCCAGCGGCTTCAGCGCGTGAACTCGCCGGTAGGACTTGGACAGGCCCCTGGTAGAGATCACCGCCGGGTCGGCCGGCGGCGTCACGCCATCGATAGGGTCCCTCCCTGCCACTCCTGGATCTTGCACGTACACCTACCCTTCCAAGGCGAAGTCTTCTCGGCTGTGCTCGTAAACGCCTTGGCATCCCGAAGCCCGACGACGACACGAGCCGTCAAACAGGATCTAGGCTCCAGCGATAGGTTTGTTCCTCTTCCAGATCAACCAGGCCACGGAGAGGACCCACAAACCTATGATGGCCGAGTAAGCCGGGAAGATCTGACGGTGGTAATCGGGCGTCTCCCCGGTCTCTATGATCGGAACGTCTCCCCGTGTCGTCAGCCCCGTCGATCCCAGACCCCTCTGGGTGGTGTCCTGAAAGATCGCGGAGCTCACGTTCGAGAGCTGGCCGCTCCACACCTGCTCGCCGTCTTGCGTAACGTCCGGCGGGTTCTGGACGGTTTGTATGAGGAGGTTGTCGCCCGTCTCCTGGAGGCCGAAATAGAAATAGGCGACGCTGTACCGCTGAACGAACCCGATCCCGGACTCCTCGGTGCCGATCCGGCCGGGATCCTCCCCGAATTCTGGAGTTCCCGTTATTTCGACGTAGTCTCCGAGCCGCGCCTCGGTCGGCAGCAGGCCCTGGTTGAGTTCCTCGGCCGAGAGCTCGATTGGGTTTATCTTCAGGCCGTAAGAAAAGTTCACGGCCGTGGTAGACGCCCCGAAAGAGAAGACGAGTACCATGAAAAGCCTCATGAGAAGCCAGGGGTTGCGCTTGATCCACGAACCAAGCCCCGGTTCCTCTTGCTGATCGTCGGGGCGAAACTCCTCATATCCGAGCGGCTTCTTGTAATTACGCGTATCCACTGAACGAAGTCTATCCCAATTGATTGGACGAAATAGGCATGATTTCACAGCGGTGGATCGGCACGTGCTGGGAAGATGTGAACCCGGCACCTCGCTTTCTTTGTGGGGCTGGTGTGTCGGGACGCGGCAAGGTATGCTGCTGCCGTTATCAAGCAGCAGCCGGATACGGACGACAACTAGAGAGTGCTCCTATGAAGATGGGTTGGGGGTAGCGTTTTGGAAAAAGGGCAGGACGCAGCGGAGCGGCGCCCTAGGGGGCAGAGCACCGAATACACCGTTGTAGGGATCCTCGACGACGGGACCCCCCTCAACCGGGTGGTCAAGGAGGTTCGGGAGCTTGGCGTGAGCAAGGACGACCTTACGGTCGTCGTGAAGCGCTCGGACGAGGATGAGCCCGAGCCCTTCCCGGAAGGGACGCGATACATCGTCGTGCCGGACGACAGGCGCGGCCTCGAGGTCCCGATCGGGTTCGCGATCTCTTTTATCATTCTCGGCATCTTCTTCGCGGCCATAGTGCCATCCATCGGGGTACCCACGTTCATGGTCTTCATCTCTCTCGCCGCTGTCCTGATAGCCGGTTCTTTCACGAGGGTCGGGGTGCAGCCCATACTTACGGATATGGGGGCGCCACGAGAAGATTCGGGGGCCTGGAACGACCAGTTCGAGCTGGGGAAGGTGCTGGTCTTCGCCGCTACGAGGGAGCGCCGGCTCATCCGGCCGCTCCGGGAGAGCATTCAGGGCTCCGGAGGTAGCTACTTTATAGTGGACAGGCGCCTGGAGCCGCGGGCGGTAGCACAAGCGTCGATACATCGCGCGGGCCAGGGGGAGCGTCAGTCGATTGCCCGCCCCAAGGAAGCCTAGAAGGAGCTTTATAGCGTATGGGTTGGATCTCTCTTACAGGCCTGGAACTGCTTCTGGCCCAGGTGGAAGTGGCGGAGAATTTTAGTCGCGTTGGCGGCATCAGGGTCTTCACTGGTCTGACTATGCTCGTTCACATGTTCTTTGCAGAGCTCTTCGTGGGCTTCGCCATCGCCGCTCCCGTCTTGCAGGCGTGGGGGGCACGAACCGGCAGCCCCCGTATGGACCGTCTCGCTCACTCCATGGTGCGGTTCAACGTCCTTACCTTCTCCAGCGGGGCGACGTTCGCCGTTCTCTTCGTGGTGCTGCTCGTTGGCTTCTATCCGCAGCTGACGTCGGCGCTCTTCACGCAGTTTTTCTACATCATCGTTCTCGCGATGCTCTCCATGTTCCTCGCGTTGTGGGGGATGTACTCCTATTACTACAAGTGGGATCGCTTCAGCGTCCTCAAGAAGCGGCGTCACGCCCTCCTCGGTTTCTCCATGGGGGCGGGCATCTGGATGTGGATGGTTTTTATGAGCGGGATCGACTCCTACATGACCAACGGTGGCGGCCCGAACGCCGTCCCGCTGGGCAGCGGCAACATCGGTTCCTTCGGGCTGGCACTTCAGGGCATCTTCAACCCGACGTTCGTCGAAGAGATCCTGCACCGCACCTTCGCAAACCTCTCCTGGCCCGCCTTCGCGCTCGCGGCCTGGGCGGCCTTCCACTACATCAGGGCCAAAAGCCCGGAAGACAAGGCCTTCTACGACTGGTCGACCTCCGTCGGCCTGACCTGGGGAGTGGGTTTCCTGCTTCTTCAGCCCATCGGTGGCTTCGCCATCGCCTACTCGCTCAAGAACGGCGACTACCGCGGCAGCGGCGAGCCCCTTCCCGGTTCGGCCCGGCCGTACGAGAACCTCATGGGAACAGGTGCCGGCGAAGGCTCCACCGCCAACACCCTGCTTATAATCCTGCTCATCATGGTCGTCGCGCTCTTCGTGCTCTCGAACATCGCCATGTATATGGGGGCCGGCAGGCATCCGGATCGCGGGACAAGGCGTCCCATACAGATCTTCGGGCTCATCGCCGCCGTGGCCGGGCTCTATGCGATCTCCCCGCTCGCCGACTTCCCGTTCCTGTACATGCGCTACATCATGCTGCTGATAATGGTGCTGGCCACCTTCGGGGCGCTCCTGACCTACGTTCGTGGACGGCTCCGTTTCAGGTACGGGAGTCCGGGGACCGCTTACAGGGTCGTGCTGCTTTCTCTGGGGATTATCGCGGCCTCGACGGCGCTCGGGATGGGCTGGATGAAATCCAACTCCAGGGTTCCGTACACGGTTTATAATCAACCCGCATTCTCGGTGGAGGCAGAGGAGCCGCCGAGCGGGTTCGGAAGATAGCCTCACCGAAGGCTAGAAGGGGCACAGGTTGGCAGAGCTACAGAAAGACCCGATGACCCGGGGGGATTTCCTGGGCTTCGGGGTCTTGGGAACCATAGTAGGTGCGCTTCTCACGATACCGCCGGTGGCGTTCGTGCTGGGACCAATCATAGACGTGAACGTGCGCGGACAATCCGACGTCCCGAACGACTGGTTCAAGGTAGGTCCGATAGGCGAGGTGACGGCCGAGGAGCCCAAGGTCTTCACTGTCGAGTTCCCCGTCAATCAGATTTATAGCGAGAAGGACATAATCGAGAACGAGGAGGCGGTCGAGACGGAGGGGGAGATCATCCCCAACGCCGTCTGGCTCTCCTGGCGCCACGTCACCGAGGGCGGAGAGGAGCAGGTCAGGGTCCCGAGCTTCGTCGAGGAGGGGGGTGTGCAGCCGCCTCTGAGCGAGGACCAGATCAAGGAGGTCACGGAGAACCTGAACGTCCTGTCTAGTTCGTGCGCGCACCTCGGCTGCCCGGTCCGCTGGGTTTATGTGGAGGGCAAGGGCGAGTTCCTCTGCCCGTGTCATGGTGGCATCTACGACATAAACGGCGGGTACGTCGGTGGACCACCGCCGCGGGGTATGTACAGGTACACCTTCGAGGTGCGAGAAGACGCGAACGTATACATCAAGCACGAGTTCGACATCGAGCCTGGGCTGAACAAGCAGCAGCCGTACGTGATCTAGAGAGAGCAGGTAGGAGCATGGGCGCGATAAGCAAGGCAAGGTCGCAAGCGGCAGACGCGGGCAAGTTCGTCACGGACTGGCTGGAGCATCGCGCCGGGATCGTTACGATGATGGAGCACTTCCTGTACGAGCCGGTCCCGAAGAGGGGGGCCTGGATCTACACCCTGGGTAGCGCGACGCTCTTCCTTATCTCGCTACAATTCCTGACCGGCATCCTGCTGCTCTTCTATTACGTGCCGACCACGGACCATGCGTGGAACTCGGCGTACTACATCCAGAACGAGGCGTACTTCGGGTGGATGATCAGGGGCATCCACTACTGGTCGGCCAACTTCCTGCTCGCCATGATCGGCCTGCATATGGCCCAGGTTTTCTTCAGCGGCGGCTACAAGGCCCCGCGCGAGCTCAACTGGGTTGTCGGGGTGGTACTCCTCCTCCTCGTTATCGTGCTGGCGTTCACCGGCTACCTCCTTCGCTGGGACCAGGACGGTTTCTGGGCTTCGGTGGTGGGGATGAAGATCGGCTCCTACTCTCCGTTCGTCGGGGGGGTAACCATTCAGTTCCTCATGGGCGGGGACACGATAGGTCCGGCGACGCTCTCTCGCTTCTTCGCGATCCACGTCTGGCTCCTGCCGGCGGCTCTCGCCCCGTTTATCGGCATCCACCTGTACCTTCTCAGGCGTCACGGCGTCTTCGGGGACGAAATGGAGTACAGGGAGCGTCTCGCGAAGCTCCAGGAGCGGCAGCGTCTGGAGGAGTACGAGCAGTACGAGGATGATGGCGAGCCGTACGTGGGCCGCAGAGATCGCGAGGATAGGGACCCTGAGTAAGAGGGTTTACCGTACCTCGATGAGGCCCGCTGCTAGTATGCGTCCACGGATTCATAGAAGAGAGGTGTAGAGATGTACGCTCCAGCTACAGGCAAGCAAAAGCCAGTAGAGCAAGAGGTGATTACCGAAGAGAACGTCTTCGAGCGACCAGACGAGACGATCGGCTTTTTCCCGAAGCAGGTCCTCTACGATCTGTTTGTATCCACGCTTCTCCTGCTGGCCTGCGTGGCGCTGTCGTACCTCTCCCCCGCGCCCCTTTCGGAGCCGGCGGACCCGGCGACGATCACTTACGTGCCGCGGCCGGAGTGGTTCTTCTTCTTCTACGAGCAGATGCTCATGTTCTTCCCCGGCTACGCCCTGATCGCCTTTGGCGCCGTCGTCGTGCCAACCGTGTTCGTCGTGCTGCTATTCGCGGTGCCGTGGCTGGACCGTGGCCCGAGGGCTTCTTCGACGAGGCGTCCGTTCGCCACCGTGATCGCGCTTCTCGTCGTCGTTACGGTTTTGTTGAACATGTTGCTGGCCGTCAGCCGTATCATCAACTTCCCGGGTTAGTAGGGGGATAAAGAATGCCGATTGGTGATCTTCAGGTTCCCATAATCGGGAAGAATGTCGTTATCGGGGTGCTTGTGCAGACGCACATCCTGTTCGCCGCATTCATCATCGGGGCGGTCCTCATAGCGGCGACGAGCGAGTATCTCGGGATGGTGACGAAGGAGCCACGGTACGAGCGTTTCGCTCGTAACCTCGCTCGCTTCGTGGTGCTGCTGTTCGCCTCGGGTGCAGCTCTTGCGATCACCTTCGTGCTCGCGCTCGTGACGCTCTTCCCTGTGTTCTTTTCTTACCTCCAGAACATCTTCTTCTGGGTCTTTCTTGTCGAGGCGTTTATGTTCCTCGGTCAGATCATCATCGTGTACGCCTGGTACAACGTCTGGGACAAGCTGGCGTACCGCAAGACCCTGCACGTCACCTTCGGCTTTATCGCCGGTTTCTTCGGTCTGATGGCCATGACGATGATCGACGCCGTGGCTTCGTACATGCTGACCCCCGCCGAAGCACCGGTGACCAACGTCGCCCGTACCTTCCTCAACCAGACCATGGTACCCCTGAACATGCACCGTTTCGTCGGAAACTTCTCCTACGCGGGCTTCCTTATCGCGGGCTGGGGCGCATGGCGCTACCTCAAGTCCACTCGCGAGGACGACAGGGAGTACTACGATTGGATGGGGCACTTCGGGCTCCTCTGGGGCTTCGGTTTCCTTATCCTCCAGCCGGTTATCGGGTACGGGTACCTCAAGGGCATCCGCGAGAGCTCCCCGGAGGCGTTCAACACCATCATGCTGGGTGAGAGGGCCTGGGTCTTCAACCTGCTGGCCATCTACCTCACGATCCTGAGCATCGCCGCGACCGCCTACTTCGTGCACAAGCTCAAGTTCGCCGTGAAGCCGGTGCCGGTCCTCCGCAAGATGGCGATTGGGGCCCTCGGGTTTACGGCCCTGTTCACCGTGCTCAACGTCATCCCCGCGGACGCGAGCATCTTCCCCGGGTTCCTGGAGTTTGCGGGTGGCGAGGACACGAAGATACCGCTCGGGACGATGTATCCGTGGAAGTACATCGGGCTTATCGGGTTGATGATCGTTGGCTTCTTTATCGTGGCTCTGTACCTGAAGGCCGCCGCCACCGGGTTCCAGTGGGGCCGGGCGAGCCGGTGGAGCCAGTACGCGCTCCTGATATGCGCGCCGACGGTTATCATCACCATGATGACGATGGGCTACACGCGGGAGTCGGCCAGGCGCGTCGACTATCAGCCGGAGGGCGGGTACCTGATCTACAACTGCATCACCCTGCAGCAGAACGTCGTCAGCGAAAACTGCCCGGCCGTGGTCGACAATCCGGATGGCACCAGGACGAACACCATCAACGGTGAGCCCGTACCGGGGGGTGAGTAGGATGCTTGATGTGGCCTTGGCCCTGTTGCAGTCGAGCGCTGGGGAGCAAGTCGAGTACACCTCGGGGGGCATACTCCGGTTCTTTGCCGGTGCCCTTCTGGTGCTGACGATCTATGGTGGTGCCTGGCTGTTTACCTACTGGATCAGCAAGGACGAATAAACTCGCAGACCAAATGGGGTACGATCTTGAGGAGGCGCTCATCGGGCGTCTCCTCGGTTTTTGCGTGGTGGGTTCGTAGCTTTTGAGGGTTCAGATGCCAGGGGCCAGGTTCGATCGAGAAGGAGACCAGGGTTGTCGGAGATACCGCTTTTTCCCCTGAACGTAGTGCTGATGCCCGGGATGCCCATGCCCCTTCACATCTTCGAGGAACGCTACAAGCAGATGGTCGATGAGTGTCTCGAAGGTAGCACCGAGTTCGGGATGGTGCTCGCAGATGAGAGTGGGACGCGCAACATCGGATGTACGGCCCGCATCGTCGAGTTGGTGCAACGCTACGAGGATGGCCGATTGATCATCCTCGTCGAGGGTTCCCGGCGCTTCAAGCTCAACAACATCGTTACCGGCAAGCCCTATTTCGTGGGCGAGATCGAGTACCTCGAGGATGAGGCCGTAGAAGGAGACATCTCCGCCCTCGCCGAACAGTGCGTTGCTCTCCTGGAGCGCGTTATCGAGGCGGCGACGGAGGGGGAGGTAGGCATAGAGATAGAGCCGCCCTATCGCAACCTCTCTTTCGCCATAGCCGGGCGCATAGAGTTCGATCTGGAGACGCGGCAGCGCATCCTGGAGCTACCGACGGAGGAGGGGAGGCTCCAGAAGGTGCGGGAGCTCCTCACGGAAGCCGCCGAGAAGCTGGAGCGCGACAAGCGTGCCCGCGAGAAGGCGGAGACCAACGGACACCTGCGGGGCGATTGGGGACCGCCAAAAGGAGAGGGCTAGATCCTCTCTCCGTTATCCTCGGGGATGAGGCTCCTTATCCTCTTGAGGTTCGCCTGGTCTACCTTGTAGATCAAGGGCTCGGATGCCAGGGCCTCTTCGCCCGCCGCGGCCTTGATCCGCTCGACGAGGTTCTCTTCCACGAGCCAGCCCATGGAGGGGAGCACTCCCGCCAGGATTCGAAGGCGCGTCCTGCCGTTCGTCTCTTCCCTCCCCACGAGACGCGGGGGGATGAGGTAGAGGTTCGAGGCTTCTTCTAGCGAGCCTAAAACCCCATCTACCGCGTTCGCGTCGGAGAGCTGCACTTCGATCGTAAAGCGTTGCTCGCCCGAGATGTAGTTGCGGACGCCGGTTATGGTCCCGTTCGGGATGAAGATCAACTCTCCGGAGAGCGCCCTGATCTTGGTGGTCCGCAGCCCCAGTTCCTCCACCAGGCCAGCCGCCTTGGTCGGTTCGATCTCGACGAAGTCCCCGACGCTGTACTGGCCCTCGAAGACTATCGAGAAACCGGCGATGATGTCACGCAAGAGGCTCTGCGCGCCGAACCCTATCGTCGCCGCGAGGACGGTGGCGCCCGCGGTCGCGGGGAGCGGGTTGCCTATGAAGATGCTGAGGATAAAGAGGGCGATGCCGGTGAAGACCAGATACCGCAGCGCGTTGCGTCCCAGCGTAACGGCGGTGTTCTGACGTTTGAGCCGGGCCACGGCCTCCGCGTCCAGCACACCTTCTCGCCGGCGTCTCCGCCAGCGCAGGATGCGCGGCACCCCATGCGTCAGGAGCCTGTAGAGCAAGATGCCCAGGGCGGTCACCACGATAGAGGCAAGTACCTTGGCTACAAATTGCGGGCTGGTCAGGTAGGCGACGAAGCCCTCGAACAGGTTGTTTATGGATTCCAGGGACCTCTGGGTCTCGTTGTTGATGTCCTGGGTGGCCTGGGCCGCCTCTTGAGCGATGCCGGTAGCTTCGGTGGTCTCACCCCCCATCGTCGTCTCCTGGATCAGGAGGGCGAGCCCGTAGAGCGGTGATGGCACCTTAGGTCGGCGTGCCGTGGCGTTCGAGGGCAAGTGCTATGAGGCGGTCGAGGAGCTCCGCGTAGGGGAGACCGCTCGCGGCCCAGAGCTTCGGGTAGACGCTGGTAGGGGTGAAGCCGGGGATGGTGTTGATCTCGTTCAGAAGCAGCCTGTTCGTCCCGCGTTCGAGAAAGAAGTCTATCCGCGCCATTCCGGCCGCGTCGATGGCCGTGTACGCGACGCGGGCGATGCGTCCTATCTCCGCCGCGACTTCCTTGGGCACGTCGGCGGGGGCGACGAGCTCCATGCGGCCCTCGGTGTACTTGGCCTCGTAGTCGTAGAAGCCCTCTCCGGAGACGAGGATCTCGCCGGGCGCCGAGGCCTCCGGCTCCTCGTTCCCGAGGACGGCTACCTCGATCTCGCGGGCATCCACGCCCTCCTCCACGATGATGCGCCGGTCGAGACGGGCGGCGGCGTCCAGGGCACGGGCCAGTTCCGCGGCACTATCGGCTCTATTTATGCCGACTGACGAGCCGAGGTTCGAGGGTTTGACGAAGCAGGGGTAGCCCAGGGACGCTTCGATCTCGCGTACCCACCTCTCCCCGTCTCCCTGCCAATCCTTTCGGGTGAGGCCGAGCCAGCGGACCTGCGGGAGGTCGTGGTGGGCGAAGACCTTTTTCATCGTCACCTTGTCCATCGCCGCGGCACTCGATAGTACGCCGGAGCCCACGTAGGGTACGCCGACGAGCTCCAGCAGGCCCTGAACCGTGCCGTCTTCTCCGTAGGGTCCGTGCAGCACGGGGAAGACGGCGTCTATCCCACCGAAGAGGCCGGGTGGGAGACGGTCGGAAGCTGTTGTCACCGTGGCCGGCTGCTCTTTTATCCTGGCCCGTTCTTCGAGCTCGTGCATGGGGTCTCCGGCGTGGATCCAGGCCCCTTCTCGAGAGATGCCGACGGGAACCACCTCGTGGCGGCCCCCCTCACGCAGGGTCTCCATGATGGCGCGAGCGGAGGCGAGGGAGACCTCATGCTCCCCGCTACGCCCCCCGAAGATGACCATGACCCGGACCAACGCGCCGCTCCTCCCTGTCAGACGAACGCGTCCATCCTAGCAGAGGGATGGCCCATGATTTACGTGTTTTAAGCGGCCCCCCTGGAGAGCCCGAGGGCGTCCGACTCCTCCCCGAGCGCCGCGACGACGAAGTCTATGTGCTCGTCGAGGTCCACCCCGAGCTCCTCCGCCCCCTTCAAGATATCCTCCCGATTCACGCTGGCGGCGAAGGACTTTTGCTTCAACTTCTTTCTCACGCTCTTCGCCTTCAGGCCCTCCAGTCCCTCGGGACGGACGAGGGCGCAGGCCGTGACGAAGCCCGAAAGCTCGTCCACGGCGTACAAGGTTTTCGCCATCAGCGTCTCGCGCGGCACCCCGAGGTAGTCGGCGTGACCCTTGATCGCCTCTAGCATGTCGCCGGGATAGCCCCTGCGTTCTAGCTCCAGGACCCCGACCATCGGATGCTCTTCCGGGTCGGGATGCTTCTCGTAGTCCATGTCGTGAAGGAGACCGGTCATGCCCCACTTCTCCTCGTCCTCGCCGAACCTCCTGGCGTAGGCACGCATCGACGCTTCGACGGCAAGCATATGCTTGAGCAACGAATCGCTCTCCGTCCACTCGCGCAGTAGCTTCCAGGATTCTTCGCGGTTTGGCACGGCTTTCCTCCCGCTGAATTCTCGGACCTAACGGCCAGTCATTCTACAAGCCAGCCCGCGCCGGGCTAAAGAGGGGCTGCGGGCTCCCACCAAGCTCTGTACGAACGCTCGTAACGCTTGCTCGTCCTCGTCACCATCGTCGACGTTCTTGCCCTCCCGATCCTCCTCAGCTTCAAGAAACGTCCGTCTTGCGGATGACCTGTTCTCCATCCCTTGCCCTTTGAAGCGAGGCCCCTGCGAAAGCCCGGGTGCTTCTGCGCATATCTTCGAGGAGGTTCGAAGGTTTCGCGGGTTGGTGGCCGCTAGTCTGGTGTTGCCAGTTTCAGGGCTCTCTCGAAGACGGCGTCGATCATCTCGGGCTTGAGGACGCCGGTGAAGGTGTTTTGTTGGGATGGGTGGTAGCAGCCGAGGAGCGTCGGGCCGCCGGGCACGCAGTACTCGGCTGCGTGCCCGAACTTCGGTTTGGGACGGACGCTGTGGAGGCGCAGGGCCCCGTCCCAGGCGAAGGCGCCGAGGCAGACTACGACCCGTGCGGACAGCAGGGCGAGCTCGCGGGCGGCAAAGGGGAGGCATCTGTCCCGTTCGCCGGGGGTGGGCTTGTTCTGGGGCGGGGCGCAGCGGACTACGGCCGAGATCCAGAGGTCTCGCAGGGTCGCGTCTCCCTTGCGGCGTGAGACCGCGCTATCCGAGAAGCCCGTGCGGTGTAGGGAGGCGAAGAGGAAGTCCCCGGAGCGATCGCCGGTGAAGAACTGGCCGGTGCGGTTGGCTCCGTGGGCGGCCGGGGCGAGGCCGAGGACGACTATCCTGGCCCGCGGGTCGCCGAACCCGGGAACGGGGCGGCCCCAGTAGGTCTCATCCCTGTAGGCGGCCTTCTTCTCGCGGGCGATCCTCTCGCGCCACTCGACGAGGCGCGGGCAGCGGCGGCAGGAGGAGACCGCCTCTTCCAGCGTGGCGAGACCGGTGGTTGTTTCGGGGCCTGGTTCGGGCTGGTTTCTCGTGTTCAGGCGCCGTAGCGGTTCAGCTTGAGGGCGTGGCCCATGAGGAGGCCCATGATCTCCTCTGCCGGGAAGGCGCCCAGGGAGCCGCCCGCGCAGGCACGCTCGCCGAAGACTTCCGCCGTCGGGAGGGTGTAGGGGGAGGAGAGGAGGAACGGTACCCCGTGCCAGGAGTGGCTCTTCATCTTCGCCGGGGTCGCGTGGTCGCCGGTTATGGCGAGGGCGGCCGGGCCGAGCTCGAGGAGGCGCGGCATCAGGCCGTCGACCTCTTCGATTACCGCGCGCTTGCGCTCGAAGTCCCCATCCTCACCGGCGGCGTCCGTCGGTTTGATGTGGACGAAAAAGAAGTCGTGGTCCTCCCAGGCCGCAGCGAGCGTATCGAGCTCGCCGGAGATCCCCTCGCCCTCCTTCAAGAGCTCCATCCCTGCGAGGCGGGCGAGGCCCTTGTACATCGGATAGCTCGCTATGGCGGCGGCGCGCAGGTTGTACGTCTCCTCGAACGACGGAAGTGCCGGGTGCATCCCGAAGCCCCTTAGAAGCACGGTGTTCGCCGGGTGCTGATCCTTCAGAACCTCGTTGGCCCTCTCCACGAAGGCGTTGGCAAGGGACGCGGCCTTCTCCGTGCCCTCGGAGCCCTCCGTCGCCTTTACGGGGAGGGGTTCGAGGCCCACCCGCTGGGGGTCGGTGTCCGAGAGGGCGCCGGAGAGCCCCGGGGCCCGGAAGACGACGACCGCCCGGTACTCCTTCTCGTGGGTTACGAAGACCTCGGCACCCTCTATGTTGACGTTCTCGTTCAGGAGATCGACAAGCTCCGCGCCCTTCTCGGAGGGAATGCGGCCCGCGCGCCGGTCGGAGATCTTGCCCTCACCGTCCAGCGTGGCGAAGTTGATCCGCGCGGCGAGGTCGTCCTTCCCGAGCTCGAAGCCGACGCCCAGGGCGCTCAAGACGCCGCGACCGACCTGATACTCCAGCGGGTTGTAGCCGAAAAGCGCGAGGTGTCCGGGACCGCTGCCGGGGCTGATGCCAGCTGCGACGGGCCTGCTTAGCCCGAGGTCGCTCGATGCGGCGAGGCCGTCGAGGTTCGGGGTGTTCGCCGCCTCGAGCTCCGTTTCTCCGCCAACCTCCATCGGCAGGCCGCCGAGGCCGTCGAGGATGAGCAGCACGATCTTGGAGTCCGTCGAGACCGACAACTCACGCATGAGATCCAGGTTCAAACCCATTCTCCTCTTCTTGATGCCTTGCGGTGCGCGCAGTCTAGCAGATGAGCCCCGCCGCCCGATCGAGCCTGTGGAATCGGGGCCGTGCTTCGTACAGTTGCTGGGAGCACAGCCCCGATGTTCGAGGGAGGAGATGTATGATCCAGGGCCTCAGAACAACGATATACCTGGTGGCGGACCTCAACCGGGCGAAGGAGTGGTACGCCAGCATGCTGAGCCGCCGTCCCTACTTCGACGAGCCGTCCTATGTCGGCTTCGACGTGGATGGTTTCGAGCTCGGTCTACAGCCCCTGGAGCAGCCGGGTAGCCGGCGCCCGGGGAGCGGGGTCGTCGCCTACTGGGGCGTGGAGGATGCCGATGCGGCGATCGAGCGGCTGCTCGGCCTCGGGGCCACGCGGGACGGCGACGTCCGCGACGTCGGCGGCGGCGTCCGGGTCGCTACGGTGCTGGATCCCGACGGCAATACGTTCGGCATCATAGAAAATCCGGGCTTTTCGCCCAGGGGGTTTTAAGGCTCCGGAGAGCTACCATCTTCTGCTACGCTTCCCGAAGCCTGGCGTAGAGAAGATGGGTGGAGATGAAGATAGAAACTATAGACCTTGGTTTCATGGGGACGGAGGAGATCATCGCTTCCTTCCTCCTCGTGGGAGATAGCTCGGCCGCGATCATCGAGACGGGGCCGACGACCTGCCTCGAAAACCTGATCGGGGGCCTCAAGGAGAACGGCGTCGCCCCCGAAGACGTCTCGCACGTCCTTCTGACGCACATCCACCTCGACCACGCCGGTGCCTCCGGGAACCTCCTGGAGAAGCTGCCGAACGCGACCTTCTACGCCCACGAGGTCGGTCTCCCGCACATGATCGACCCCTCCAAGCTCGTCAAGAGCGCCACGCGCATCTACGGCGAGAGGATGGAGGAGTTGTGGGGCGAGATACGCCCCGTCCCAGAGAACCGGCTCGTGGCCCTCAAGGGTGGAGAAGAGATCGAGGCCGCCGGCGGCCTCCTCACGGCCCACTTCACCCCCGGCCACGCCTACCACCACCTCGCCTTCCACGAGCCCGATTCCGGCGCGCTCTTCGCCGGGGACGTCGCGGGCATACGCCTGCCCGGACAGTCTTACGTCAGGCCGCCGACACCCCCGCCCGAGGTCGACATCGAGGCGTGGAAGAGCAGCATAGAGGAGATACGCCGCATCTCCCCGTCGAGCCTCTGCCCGACCCATTTCGGCTGTTTCGAGGACGTGGACCGCCACCTCTCTGAGCTCGAACAACGCCTGGAGCACTGGCTGCTCTTCGTCGAGGAGAGGATGGGAGAGGGGGCGAGCGGTGACGAGATAGCCTTCGAACTGGAGAACCTGGGCGACGAGGAGCTTATGCGCGAGGGGGCCTCACCCGATGATACCGAGCGCTACAGCCTCGCCGGAAACTACCCGATGCTCGTCGCCGGTATCATGCGCTACGTCGAGCGGCAGAAGGAGAGGAAGTAGCGGCGCCCTCTACAGGGGGACGCATGGACTAATCGCGGGTCGGCGAGGGTTTTTCGCTCTTGCAAAGCGGTCGTGGTGGCCGCTCTCCCTCGCCATCGGCGTGTCATTCTCCAACATTCCCGCTTGCCGATCTTGCCTTCTCCTCGCCAATAGTGCAGATGGTTTTCCGCGCTCGGCGCCTCCTCCGCCTGTGGCCTTCGTGGCCTTCGCATTCGTCGTTTCTGGTTGCGTGTGGGAGGATCGTGGAAGGAGTAAGGTCTCGTTTTTCGCATGACCAGTGTGGGGAGGGATCGGGATGCGCCCGGCTTGTCCGTGGGCAGCTTTTATTGCAAGCCGCCAGAAGTGGAGGACGTTTCTACGACTGGAGGAGGGACGGCATGCTACGAATGCCCGTCAGGGTTGGACGCGAACGATCCTGGTTACACCGGATGGAAGCAGCGCCGAGGCGCTGGACGGGGTAGCGCGCGGCTACCCCGTCCGAAAGCGTTCTACTAGGAGTTCTTAACGGCCTCGTTGATCTGCTGAAGGCCCGCCTTTGCGTCGGAGAAGACCATCATCGTCTTCTCCGTGTCGTAGAAGAGCGGGTTGTCCACGCCGGCAAAGCCGGGGCTCAGGGAGCGCTTGACGAAGATCACCTTCCCGGCCTTCTCGACGTCGAGGATCGGCATCCCCGAGATGGGGGTGTCCTGTTCCGGGTCGTTCGCCGCCGGGTTTACGACGTCGTTCGCACCGACGATGATGACCGCGTCGGCGTCCTCGAACTCGGGGTTTATGTCTTCGAGGTCGTAGAGCTTGTCGTAGGGGACGCCGGCCTCGGTCAGGAGGACGTTCATGTGTCCGGGCATGCGCCCGGCGACGGGGTGGATGCCGAAGAGGACCTCCTTGCCCTGCGACTCCAGGGTCTCCATGAGGTCGTGCATGGGGCCCTGGGCCTGCGCCACCGCGAGGCCGTAGCCCGGTACGATCACTACCTTCTGCGCCTCTTCCGCGAGGTAGTTCCCAGCCTCGTCGGGGCTCGCGTCGTTGACCTCCCGGTCCTCGCCGCCGCCCTCCTTGCTGCCGGTCCCCGTCGCGGCGATGCCGGCGAAGATGATCTTGCGCAGGGGCCTCCCCAGGGCACTCGACATCTGGCGCGTGAGGATCGTACCCGAGGCGCCGACGATGATACCGCCGATGATCAGGATGTAGTTGTTCAGCACGAACCCCGACGCCGCCGCGGCCAGGCCGGTGGCGGCGTTCAGCAGCGAGATGACGATGGGCATATCCGCCCCGCCGATCGGGATGACGAGCAGGACACCCAGGAGCGCCGAAGCCGCGAGGATACCGACCACGGACGCCACCGGCGAGAGGAACGGGAGGATGGAGCCGTCGAGGATCGCGTTCGCCGCCAGGATCAGAATACCGACGAAGAGCACGATGTTCACCACCTGCTGCAACGGGAACACGACGGAGCCGGAGAACGCGAGCTCCTGGAGCTTCAGGAAGGCGACGATGCTCCCCATGAAGCTCACCGTCCCGATGAGGATCGTGAGCGGCACCGTTATCGAGGCGACGAGGTTCTCCTCGCCCCCGGTTTGCAGGTGATAGAACTCCGAGAGCGCGATGAGGGCCGCGGCCCCGCCGCCGACGCCGTTGTACGCAGCGACCATCTGGGGCATCGCCGTCATCGGAACCCTCTGCGCCGAGACCGCTCCAAGCACGGCCCCGAGGGCCGCCGCTATGCCTATGAGGAGTAGGCTCTGGAACTCGATGACGAAGAGCGTGGTTATCAGGGCGATCGCCATGCCGACGCCGGCGATCGTGTTGCCGGATCTAGCCGTATCGGGCTTGCGCAGGCGACGAATACCGACGATGAACAGCGCGGCCGCCAGAAGGTAGGCCAGAAAAGTTGCGACCTGCAAGGGTTACCTCTTCCTCTTCTTGACCTTGGGGACCGGGGGCCGGAACATGCCGAGCATCCGGTTCGTCACCCAGAAGCCGCCGACGACGTTCAACGCCCCGAAGAACACGGCCACGAAGCCGATCGTCTGGGTGAAGACGTCGTCGGAGGCTGCGAGCGCGATCATGCCGCCCACCAGGATCACACCGTGGATTGCGTTCGTCGCGCTCATGAGCGGCGTGTGCAGCAGGTTCGGAACGCGCGATATCAGCTCGAACCCGAGGAACGCGGCGATTATCAGGATCGCGAGCTGCGCGAGCAGTTGTTCCATCTAGCGGGCCTCGCTCTCTCTAGAGGCGTTCTGTAGCGCCTCGCGGGTCGGCTCGTGCCGTACCTCGCCGTCGTGGGCGATGCACATCTTGTCCATGATCTCGTCCTCGAAGTCGAGCGCGAGGCCGGGGTCCTTCTCGTCCTTCTCCTCCGCCCGGTCCTCGGTGACGTGCCCGATGAAGTTGTACATGTTGCGCGAGAGAAGCTGGCTTGCGTGGATCGGCAGCTCGCTCGGCAGGTTGACGAGGCCCAAGATCTTGACCTTCTGGTGCTCCACGGTCTCCCCGGCCTCGGTGAGCTCGCAGTTGCCCCCGCTCTCGGCCGCGAGGTCGACCACGATGGACCCCGGTTTCATGCTCTCGACCATCGCCTTGTCGACGAGCTGTGGGGCCTTCCTGCCCGGTACGAGCGCCGTCGTGATGACTATATCCATCTCCTTTATGCGCTCCCGGATGAGCTTCTGGTCTTCCTCCAGCTTCTCCTTGGACCAGCCCTGATCCTTTTCCTCGTCGTCCTCCTCTTCCGGCTCCTCCTCGCCCTCCACGATGTACTTGTCTCGCGGCGGCTCGGCGAAAGAGTAGAAGCCCAACGACGTCATGAACTTGCTGAAGCCGGTGGGACGGTACTCCTCGTACTCGTCCTCCTGCCCGTCGTCCTCCTTCTCATCATCGGAGTCTATAAACGAGGCGCCCAGGGACTGGGCCTGCTCCTTGGTCTCGGGCCGGATGTCGTAGGCGAAGACCTCGCCGCCGAGCCGGTTCATGATAGCGATAGCCTGGAGCCCCGCCACCGCTATCCCGAAGACCAGGACCTTGGCGGCCTTTGTCGTCCCGGCTGCGGTGGAGAGCATGGGTACGTACTTGCCCAGCGTATCCGCCGCTATAAGCGCGGTCTTGTAGCCCGCGATCGAGCCCATCGACGAGAGCGCGTCCATCGCCTGCGCCACGCTCGTGCGCGGGATGGCCTCGTTCGAGAACACGGTAACGCCCGCGTCTGCGAGGGCCTTGACTGCTTCCGCGTTCTGCGGGCCGTTGATGAAACACACGAGGACCATGCCCTCGTGCATCTGCGAGATCTCTTCTTCGGTGGGCCTCGCTACCTTCACCACGAAGTCGGCCTCGCCGTAGATCTCCCCGGCGTCACCGACGATACTGGCGCCGGCCTCCTCGTAGTTCTCGTCGAGGTTGTAGTCGCGACCCGCGCCAGTCTCGACGAGGACCTCGAAGCCGTCTTTGACAAGCTTGGCTACGGTCTCCGGCACGATCCCGACCCGGCGTTCGCCCTCGGCAATTTCCTTTGGCACCCCTACCTTCACACACACTCCTCTGGATGTTCCCGTTAAATTGGCCCGAAGTATATAGGCGCTTGCTCCGTATGCGCAAAAGATGCTTTGTTATCCCATCGTAACTTTTACGCGCTATCCTCTCTGGCGTACGGCGGTTAGAGTTTCCGAGGCACAGAGGAGGTGGCGGGATGAAGAGGTTCAAGAAGAGGCGGTCGCCACGGCGCGTGGGCACGGGGCTCTCCGTGATCCTGGTCTTCGTCGGGCTCGGCCTGCTGGGCTACTCGCTCTGGTTCGAGGCTTTGCCGATGCTCCAGGCGTACACGTCTCCCAAGGAGAGCCCGGCCACCCTCGACGAGAGCACGACGATGGAGCTGACCATCCCCAGGATGGACCTGGAGGGCCTACAGGTTCGTAGCACTCCGGTCTCGGACTCCTCGGCGCTCGACACCGGCGCCCAGCACGTCGAGGGGACGGGCCTACCGTGGGAGCAGGGGACCAACACGTACATCGCCGGTCACCGTATTGGATATCCCGGCACGGATTCTTACCTCGTCTTCTACGACCTCGACGCGCTACAGAACGGGGACGAGGTGATCCTCACGGACGCCGACGGTACGGAGTACACCTACGCCGTCTTCACGAGCTTTACCGTCGGACCCTCCGACTACGAGGTCACCAGGCCCGTCCCCGGCAAGAGCGTCGTCAGCCTACAAACCTGCACGCTCCCCGACTACTCCGAGAGGTTCGTAGTCCAGGCCGAGCTCGTCAGCGTCTCAGACGAGCAGCCGCAGGAGCAGTACCAGTACGACGTCTAAGGGTCTTCGACCCGAGTTCCAACATCCTCGGTCTCCTCTGCCTGTTGCACCCACCGGAGCACCGAGCAGCGTCGGTGCACGGGCCTCAAAGCCCTCGGTCCTCCCCCTGCAGCTCTTTGTAGTCTGCGACACCCGAACGATGCGGAAGGGACCGCCCCGGACTTTTCGGCCCTGCTCCGATGACAAGAATGTTATCTAATGCTTCTCTTACCGTAATCGTAGTGTTATGCAACTCCCGCATTATGTTCCTCGTAACGCCACGGTGGGTGCCGAGAAAGCTATGGAAGAAAGGCGGGTTAGTTATGGCGAAGAGGTTGATGGTCCTGGTGTCGATGCTAGCGTTGATGCTCGCGACGACGATCCCGGCGGTGGCCCAGGAGGAGGCGGCGCAGGAGCAGTACGCCCCGCAGACTGCGGTGGGCGACGAGTTCGCCGGGTTCGGGGTCGTCGAGGAGGTGCCCGGCGGCTACGGGCTGGCGATCGGCCCCCAGGAGGCCGTCTACCTGGAGGGCGACGCGGACTTTGCCTCCTTCGTGGGCAGGGACGTCTACGTCTCGGGCACGGTCACGAGCATCGCGCCCGAGATCGTGACCGTAGAGATCATCGAAAAGGCCATACAGGACGGCCAGGAGGCCACGGTGACGGGCGTGGTCTTCCAGGACGACGACTTCTCGGACGGTACCCTCTACAACGTGCGCGAGGAGGGAACGGGCATCGTCTACCCGCTCGCTGGCGGCCCGGGGCTCGACCTCGAGCCCTACCTCGATCAGCCCACGAACCTGTACGGCACCTTCGTCGAGCAGGAGCCCAACGGCAACACCGGGCTGTACCTGTCCGTCGAGCGGGCCGAGCTGGTCGAGGGCGCTGCGGACGGCCAGGGCGAAGCCACCACGGGCGGCGGGACGACGATGGGCGAGGAGACGACCGCGGCCGTCGAGACCGAGGACGGGGGCACCCCCGAGCAGGCCGGCATCGACCTGAACGAGGACGGCGCCGTGGACGAGGCCGACGGCGCCGTGGACGAGGCCGACGGCGACTTCGCCGTGCAGACCAGCGACGAGGGCGTGACCTCCACCCCCGACGAGGGCGCGCTCCCGGGCACGGGCGGCCTTCTCCTCCCGATAGCGGGCCTGGTCGGCCTCGTGGCCGTCGCCGGCGGCGTCCTGTACCGCCGGCGCCTCGCTTCCTAAACGACGCAGAACGAGCAGAAGGAGACCGAAGATGCGCACGAAGCTGAGGACCCTGATCCTGACTGCGACGGCGGTGGCGATGGTGGCGATCCTCGCCGCTTGCGGCGGCGGGACTGACGCCCCCGACAGCGCCAACGCCCCCGATGAGCCGAAGAAGCCGGAGCAGAGGGCCGAGCCCGGCGCGGCAGCCGAGGCGCCCGAGGACGAGACCCTGCGCCTTACCGTCCCGAAGATGGCGCGCCTACAGGACGACGAAATCCCGACCACGGTGGGCAACGACGAGGCCGCGCTGAAGGATTACGCCGCCATCCACCTCGAAGGGACGGGCTTCCCGTGGGAGGAGGAGGCGAACGTCTACATCGCCGGCCACCGCCTTGGCTACCCCAATACCGACTCGTTCCTGGCGTTCTGGGACCTGGACGCGCTGGAGGACGGTGACGAGATCACGGTTACGGACGCGAACGGCAAGGAGTACGTGTACGAGGTGTTCGAGGAGTTCGACGTGGCGCCCACCGACCTGTACGTGCTGGACCCGGTTCCGGGGAAGAACATCCTGACGCTGCAGACGTGCACGTTGCCGGACTACTCGCGGCGGCTGATCGTGCAGGCCGAGCTCAAGAGCTAGAGGGGGAGCCCGGAGCAGCAGCAAACGGCGGCGAGGCACCGTGAGAGAGGGGGGCGGTCCCAGATGGGGCCGCCCCCCTCTCGCCATCTTGATCCCCCTCCCAGGACTCCCCGGGCCCTGTAGTATGCTGGGGGGCGTGATCCTCGCGATGCTCCCGGAGGCCCCTTGTACAACCCCGCAACCCCAGCCCGTCGGCCCCAGCACCCCGTCAAGGAAGGGCTAGTTGCGGCGCATCAATCCCCTGCGCGAGCGCCAATGAAGCCCCCGGTGCCCGCTTTCGTCGTTATATTGAAGTATCATCGCCCGTCTCGCCGACCGGTCAGATGTTCGGAAGTACCTTCTCTGGGCTCTACACGGTCAACGGCCTCCCGGGAGGCGTCGCCATGACTCGAACGGGCCGCCCTTGCGGCATGCGGGTGGGCCGTGAGCGGTCGCGGCCCGTTCGAGAGGGCTGACCGGCCGAGATGCTACTAGGCCTCGACCTCGGTACGGGTTCCGTGAAGGCCGTCCTCGTGGATGAGGGCGGGACCGTTCTGGGAGAAGCTTCGGCTCCGTACGCCGTGAGGTCGCCGCGGTCCGGATGGGCCGAGTCGCAGCCGGGGGAGTGGTGGGGCGCCTGTGCTTCGGCCGTGCGGGACGCGGTGGGGGGGAGGGGCTCCGGGGTACGGGCCATAGGGCTCTCCGGGCAGATGCACGGTGTCGTCCTGTCGGACGCCGGGGGCGAGCCGCTGCGGCCTGCCGTGCTGTGGGCAGACGCGCGTTCCGGGGGGCAGCTCGGGGCCTACGGGGAGCTGGATCCGAGCTTCCTTCAGGGACTCGCCAACCCGCCGGCCGCTGGGATGGCGGGGCCGAGCCTGCTCTGGTTGCGCGACAA
This sequence comes from uncultured Rubrobacteraceae bacterium, assembly GCA_902806105.1. The sequence goes on along the minus strand of CADCVI010000096.1, from coordinate 5,191 downwards.
CGAGACCTCCGCTTACCGGACGGCTCGGTGGGCGCTCCAGCCGAAGGACTGGCTCCGGCTCCGGCTGACCGGCGAGGCTGCCGCCGAGCCGTCGGATGCCTCCGCCACCCTGCTCTACGACCTCGCGGCGGACGGCTGGGCGTGGCCGGTCGTGGAGGCCCTGGGGCTGCGGGCGGAGCTTCTGGCCCCGCTCGTCCCCTCTGGCGCGGCCGCCGGGGAGTTGACGCCGGAGGCCGCCGGGGCCCTGGGGCTCCCGGCGGGGCTGCCGGTTGCCGCTGGCGCGGGGGATACCGCGGCGGCTGCCCTCGGGACGGGGCTGTTCGGGGAAGGGAAGGCGCAGCTCACCGTCGGGACGGGAGGTCAGATCGTTGCCCCCCGCAAGCTCCCGTCGGGCGACCCCGACCGCCGGACCCACCTCTTTCGTGCCGCCCACGAGGATCCATCCGGCCGCTACTACGCGATGGCCGCGATACAGAACGCGGGGCTCGCCCTGGAATGGGTGCTCGGGGTTCTCGGGGTATCGTGGGAGGAGGCCTATAGTGAGGCTTTTGCCGTCTCTCCCGGTGCCGAGGGCGTCCTGTTTCTCCCGTACCTGAGCGGCGAGCGGACGCCGCACTTCGATCCCCATGCCCGTGGTGCGTGGGTGGGGCTGGGGCTCGGCCACGGGCGTTCCCACATGCTTCGGTCAGCCTTCGAGGGGGTGGCCTTCGCGTTGCGCGAGGGGCTGGAGGCTCTGGAGGCATCGGGATCGGGGACGCCAGAGCTGCGGCTCGCCGGGGGCGGGACCTCCCAGGAGCCCTGGCGCCGTCTGCTCGCCGCCGCCCTCGGGCGACGGCTCGCGATCCTCCAGCCGGGCGTCGCTGGCGTCGCCTCGGCGCGCGGGGCCGCGTTTCTGGCCGGGATAGCCTCCGGCGTCTACGGCTCCGCGAGGGAGACGCTCGCCCTCGCCCCCGAGCCCGTGGGCACGATCCTCCCCGACGGCGCGGAGCTCTACGAGGATGCTTACGCTCGCTACCTGGAGCTCTACGGACGATTGCGCCGGGGAGACGGCTCGTAGGGTGTGGCGAACCGGTTCTCCCCGTGGCGCGGGGTATGACGCGGCGGGGATCGGGTAGAGTCTCCGCATGAGCGAAGGGGAGCCGCGGGAGAACAGGGTGGTGCGCGCGAGGAGGAAGGCGCGCCGGACGGAGGACGAGCGTCTGTTGCAGGCGGCGTTCACGCAGACCGACCCGTGGCGCGTCTTGAGGATCATGGGCGAGTTCGTGGAGGGCTTCGAGGAGCTCGCGGAGCTCGGGCCCTCCGTCACGATCTTCGGCTCCGCCCGCGTCCGCCCGGAGGACCCGGCGTACCGCGACGTCGTCGAGGTGGGGAAGCTGCTCGGCGAGGCTGGGTTCACGATCATCACCGGCGGGGGACCGGGGATCATGGAAGCCGGAAACCGCGGGGCTCGCGATGCCGGAGCGCCGTCCGTCGGCCTGAACATAGAGCTGCCCTTCGAGCAGCACGTCAACCCCTACGTCGACATCTCGGTCGACTTCCGCTACTTCTTCGTCCGCAAGATGATGCTCGTCAAGTACTCCCAGGCGTTCATAATCTTCCCGGGCGGTTTCGGCACCCTCGACGAGCTCTTCGAGGCGCTCACCCTGATACAGACCGGGAAAGTCCGGGACTTCCCCGTCGTCCTGTTCGGCTCCGAGTACTGGCGGGGCCTCCTGGACTGGCTCCGCGGCCCGGTGCTTTCGGAGGGCAAGATCTCCCCCGCAGACCTCGACCTGCTGATAATGACCGACTCACCCATCGAGGTGCGAGACCGCATCCTCGCCGCCGCCGAGGGCGAGCTTCCGAAGGCGGGCAACGAGGAGCGGGCGCGAGAGGTGACGCGCGACGCGCTGGGTAAGGACGACCGCCGCCCTCCCCCAAACGACGCCTGACCCGGGCGTGCCTCAGGCCCCGGGCGGCAGGTAGTCCCGGGCCTCGACCTTCTCGTACAGCCTCTCGAAGCCTTCCCTGGGCATGGTTCCACCCGCCGCCGAGGGCTCCCCGAGCGAGGCGGGAACGCTGCGTATCTCGTAATCCCCGGCCCCGTCCCGCCTCGCCCAGTACAGCCCGTGCCAGCCCTTCGTCCTCGTGACCTCGGCGTTCCTGTGCCGGTAGAGCTCGAAACCCTCTCCCGGCGGAGAGGTATCGGGTCCGTCGCCTTCGTTTCTCGGAGTAGTCACCTTCGTAGCTTATCAGCCGGCGGGCTTTAGACGGTCCGGGTGCGACGGCCATTCAGGAGGGGAACGCTCGCGCCCCCGTGGCTCCCCATTCTGCGCTCCCCGGCGGTGGGTTGGAGACCTCCTAGAGCCCTGCCGGTGCCCGGTCCAGGTTGGCGACCCCGCTCTCTATCGCCGCGTTCTTTACGGCGTTTGAGACCTTTTCGTGGACGCGGGCGTCGAGGACGTCCGGGACGAGTTCGGAGTCGCCGGTGAGGTCGGCTATGGCCTCCGCGGCGGCGAGCTTCATGGCGAGGTTGATCTCCCCCGCCCCGGCCAGCAGCGCCCCGCGGAAGATGCCCGGGTAGCCGAGGACGTTGTTCACGCTCGTCCCGTCGGCGGCGAAAGCGGCGCCAGCCGCCACCGCTACCTCGGGGTCTATCTCCGGGTAGGGGTTGGTGAGGGCGAGGATCACCTGCCCCTTCCGAACCATCTCGGGCTTTATGAGGCCCGCGCGCCCCGTGGTGGCGACGACGACGTCGGCCTCCCTCATCACCGTCTCCATGTCCGTGACCTCGATGCCCTTGGCGCGGGCCCGCTCGTGCGAGAGCGGGTTCGGGTCCGAGGCGATCACGCGCTTGGCCTTCCCGTCGACCATCAACGAGGCGATCCCGAAGCCCGCGGCCCCGAGCCCTATCTGCCCGACCACCTCGTCCTCAAGCGAGAGCCCGGCGTTGCGGCAGGCGACGATGGCCGCGGCGAGCGTGACGACGGCCGTGCCGTGGACGTCGTCGTGCATCACGGGCTGCGGCAGCGCCTCGATGAGCCGGCGCTCGATCTCGAAGCACTCGGGGGCGGAGATGTCCTCCAGATGAATGCCGCCGAAGCCGGGGGCTATCTTCATCACCGTACTGACGAACTCGTCCACGTCCTTGGTGTCGATGAGGATCGGCATCGCGGAGACGTTGGCGAGCTGGTGGTAGAAGACCGCCTTCCCCTCCATCACCGGCATCGAGGCGACGGGGCCGATGTCCCCCAGCCCCAGGACGCGCGTGCCGTTCGTGCAGATGGCGACGCTCCGGCCGATCATGGTGAGCTGTCCCGCCAGGGTAGGGTCCTCGTGGATCGCCATGGAGGCCCGGGCCACGCCCGGCGTGTAGACGTCTCGCATGTCCTGCACCGTCTTTATCGGGGAGGTCGAGGAGATAAAGAGTTTCCCGCCCTCGTGGCGGAGGAGGGCCCGATCCTGGGCCCAGAGCACGCGTACCCCGTCCAGCACGTCGAGGTCGGCGGCGACGCTGCGGCCATGGTCGCGGTCCTTGACCTCGACCGTGATCTCACGTATCGAGTCGTCGCGGCCGACGTTTACGGTGGTCACGTCTCCTATGAGGCCGTCGGCCTCGGCGATCCTGCCTGCCACCCTGGCGAGCTGGCCCGGTCGGTGCGGCAACTGTATGCGGTAGGTGAAGTCGAGCGCCAAAGCAAGCCTCCTTCTCACGGTCAAACAAATCTTATACTGTAGGGACTCATACGTTGCTTCGAACAGCACCTCTGATATACTCGCCGGGCAATCGTAGGTGGGTTACAGTAGATGGAGCGTCGCCCGGCGGTTTCGGAGCGGCTTTTTGTTTGATGGAACCCATGAACAAGGAAGGTGGGTTCCAGAAATGGCCCAAGGAACGGTCAAGTGGTTCAACGACGAGAAGGGCTACGGCTTCATCTCTCCCGACGACGGTGGCGAGGACCTCTTCGTGCACTACTCCGGGATAGCCGGCAACGGGTTCCGCTCGCTGGAGGAGGGGACGAAGGTCTCCTACGAGGCGACGCGCGGCAAGAAGGGGATGCAGGCGGAGAACGTCGTCCCCGAGTAACGGGGCGACAACTCGTTTGACCGAAGAGAGGGCCGGGTTCTTGCAACCCGGCCCTCTCTCCGTTGAAAGTACCGTAGAGGAGTTTTCGTCGGCCGGCAACGTCATCCGCAAAAGGAGAAATGCTTGAATAAATACTTGAAGGCCGCAGGGATAGGTTTCGGGTTGTCGCAAGCGGCTACCCTTATCACGACCGTTTATCTGCACAGGACTCTGTCGCACAAGTCCATCGAGTTGAGCCCGGCAACAACGATGTTCATGCGCTTCGGCACGTGGATGCTCACGAGCATCTCGCCGCGCGAGTGGGTCGCCGTCCATCGCAAGCACCACAACTTCAGTGACGAGCATGGCGATCCGCACAGCCCGCATATCGAAGGGTACTGGAAGATCATGCTCGCCAACGTCTACTACTACCGGCGCGAGGCGAACAACGACGACACGATGGAGAAGTACGCCGCCGACCTCCCGTTCGACAAGTTGGATCACGCGCTCCTGAGGCGCGGCACGCTCGGCTTCTCGCTCACCGGCTTGCTTCTGGCCTGGATCATGGGCACGAAGGCCGGCCTCGTCGCCTGGACCACGCTCGCCATCTCCTACCTGACGTTGAACGCCGCCATAAACGGCGCCGGTCACACCTTCGGCGAGAAGAGCTTCGAGAACGACGCGACGAACCTGAAGCTCCTCGCGCTCATAACCTTCGGCGAGGGCCTGCACAACAACCACCACGCGCGCCCTGCCGCCCCGAGGTTCTCGGCCTTCAAGGGCGAGGTCGACCCGGCCTGGCCGGTCATCCGCGGTATGGAGAAGGTCGGCCTCGCCAGGGTCCTCAGCAAGGTCGACGAGGGCTGGGAGAACCACCGCCGCCGCCTCCCCGAGCCCATGAAGATAAGGCCCGGCGCCGGCATCGAGATTGCCGCGATGAACTCCTCCGAAAACTAACCCTTCCAGGGATAGTTATACCGGGTAGCCCCTTCCTCCACCTTGCGGTGGGGGGAGGGGCTACTTCTCTTGCAGCGCGGCTTCGTAGATCCCGACGAGGTCCTCGCGCCCCAGATCTATCGGGCTCGCGGTAAGGCCCCGGGCCTTCGAGGCGAGCGCGTCACTGACGAAATCGTCCACGTGGCCCTC
>CADCVI010000095.1 GCA_902806105.1 uncultured Rubrobacteraceae bacterium | reverse complement strand
GGTGCGGAGGCTCTTCCAGGGCGGCTTCGAGGTAGCGGGGGTCTCCGGTCAGGAACGCGAGGACCTGGGCGTCGAACTCGCCGGTGCGCTCCAGCATCGGCAGGTGTCCCGCGTTCTCGACGAGCACGATCTCGACGGTCGGGAGCGCCCGGGCCCAGTCCGAGGCGGCCTGGGGGTCCACGATCTGGTCTTCCTCCCCGACGATGACGAGGACGGGCACTTTGATGATGCCGGCCTGCCGGAGGAGGCGGCTGCGCGAGAGCTCGCGACGGGCGACGCCGAGGGTCTTGGTCACGGAGGCCGGCGTCGCCATCCCGGCGTCGTCGATTACCTCCTCGGTGAGGTCTTCGGGGTCGGAGACGAACGGGCGCATCCAGAGCTTGCGCAGGGGCCTGAGGTAGCTGCCCAGGGAGTAGAACAGAGGACCGACGACGGGCAGGGTGGCGAGCCACAGAAGGGTCGGGAGGTCCATCTGGTCCTCCTCGGCCGGCGTCGAGACGAGGACGAGCCGTCCGACGACGTCCGGGTGGTCGGCGGCGAGCTTGACGGACATGGCCCCACCTATATCGTGGCCGACCACCGCGGCGCGCGTGAGCCCGAAGTGGGCGCAGAAGGCGTAGAGGAGGCGGCTGCCGTAGCGGACGCCGTAGCCGGAGATCGGCTTGTCGGACTCCCCGAACCCGCTGAGGTCGAGGGAGTAGACGGTGAAGCGTTGCGCCAGCCGGTTCGCGAGGCGCTCCCAGAGCCTGCCCGAAGAAAGCCAGCCGTGTACGAGCAGCACCGGAGGTCCGCCGCCGGAGACCCGGTAGCGGATCCAACTGCCCTCAAGCTCCAGGTACTCGGTGTCGCGGGCGCTGTCCACCTCATAAGTCCGGCGCCCGAGTGCTACGGAAGCCGCGACGAGGACACCGACCAGCAAGACCACCATGATAATGACTGCGCTCATGGGCGAAATGATAACCTAATGCGTCACCATGAACATGCGTCCGGCACGGCCTCAGGGACGCGGAACTCCCGTCCGTCCCGCCGTCTCTCGACCGCCCCCGGGCCCTCCCGCGGGCTCCGGACGATCCTTCGGTTTCTCAGCGTCGGGGGCGGCGCCCAGAGGTTTGACGTAGAGCTCGTCCAGGAGGACGGTGACGACGGCGGCGGTCGGGACGGCGAGGATGATGCCGGCGAGGCCGAGCAAGTCGCCCATCGCGAGGACGGCTAGGATCACGACGACGGGGTGGAGCCGCACGCTGCGGGCCATCACCATCGGGGAGACGAGGTGCGCCTCGATCTGGTGGATGACCACGTAGACGGCCACGACGAGGAGGGCCTTTGTCGGGGAGTCGACGAAAGCGACGAGGATGGGCGGCACCGCAGCGATTATGGGGCCAAAGAACGGCACGATCTCCAGAACGCCCGTCAGCACGGCGAAGGTGAAAGCGAACTCGACGCCGAGGAGCACGAGCGAGATCCAGGTGAGGACGAAGATCAGGGCCATCGCCGCGAGCTGGCCGAGGATCCAACCGGAGACCCGCCGCCTGATGAGGTCGAGGATCTCCTCGACGCGCCCGCGCTTGTCCATCGGGAAGAGGGCCAGTATCCCGTTCAAAAGCGGCCTCGGGTTGGAGACCATGTACAGCGCCATGACCACCGCGCCCACCGCCTGCAACAGGAACCCGGCCCCGCGCGTCGTGAACCTCCACAGCTCCCCGGCCCGCTGGATGACCTGCTGGACGGCCTCCGTGAGGTCGAGGCTCGCCACGCCGCCGTCCCCCCCGAGCACCGGGTAGCTCTGCCCCATCGTCTGCGCGTACTCCTGCAACCTGCGCGCGACTCCAGGGGCACGGGCCACAAACTCCCCGCCCTGGTTGAGGAGCAGAGGCACCACAATGTAACCGAGGAGCCCGAAGGCCACGATCACGCCCATCACGACCACGATCAGGGCGAGGAAACGCGGCAGACCAACCCCCACCAGAAAATCCACGGCGGGGGCCAAGACCAGGGCGATGAGCAGGGCGAGGACCAAGACCTCCACTACCCCTATAAGCTCGTAGAGGAGCAGCCCCCCGACCACGAGCAGCCCCAGGACGAACGCGAAGCGCACCGATTGCAGGAGGCCGGGTCCCATGGTCTAGCCTACCCGGTGTAGAAGGATGCTTGCGCGGCCCTCAGGAGCCCCAGCGGCTGCCGACGACCTGCCGGACGAGGTAGGAGGCAACGAGGGTCGAGACGAGGGAGAAGCCCGCCTTGAGGAGCGCCTCCTTGAAGTCGTCACGCACGCCCCGGACCTCGGGTTCCTTTATAAGCTTGTCGGCCAGACGGCTCGCCAGCGCGTAGGCGATGCCGCTGGAAAGTATCGTGATCAACCTCTTCTGAGCCTCGTCGTCCATTCTCAGACCCTCCCGCCTCCGTTGCCAGTATGGTCCGGGGCCGTAGCCCCGGACCTGTCGAGGGAGATTCTAACGCCAAACGCCCCGAAAATGGCGGAGGCGAGGGGGTAGTCGAGCTCCTGCCCCTAGCTCGCCTTCATGCTCTGTGCGTGCGCGGCACCCATACGGTACAGGTCGCCGAGCTGGGTCATGAGGGTATCCTTGCAACAGAAGTCAGCGTAGCAATCAACGCAGTACACGATCTCCTCGGGACGCCCCGGGTGAAGATCGTGCTCCATCATAAAATCGAGCAGGTCGCGGAAGCCTTCACCGACCTGATCCACGAACTCTGAAAAAGAGATCTTGCCGCAGATTAAACGCTCACACGCATCCGAGACCTCCAGTCTCCCTAAACGGCGGTTGGTATGCCGAACTATGAGCCCGGGGATGATCTCCTCCGCGCCCAACAATTCCTCCTTCGCCACTACGGCCCCTTTCTAGCCCCGTAAGACGATTATCCCTATATCCCCAATCATTCGGCCACCCCTTATTGGCCGTCTCGTAGAGTCTACGGATGATGGGTCGTTTTGTAAAGTGGCCCGCTTTTGCCCGGGGGCGCTAGGTATACTCGCCGACGAGGTGGCCCTGGCGGTGAGGGAGGGAACGGCACTTGCGAGAAGCGCGTGAGGACGCAGGCGTGACGAACACCACGAGGGAGGCCCGTCTGGTCGTCGTCGGTGCGGGGTTCGCCGGAGGTTCTCTACTGAGGAACCTGCCAGCGACCCTCCGGCGCCCCGGCGCGAGCCTCCTAATAGACCGCGCCGACGAGCATGTTTTCATCCCCTTGATCCACGAGGTAGCGGTAGGGCGCATCCATCCGGACACCGTGCGCCTCCCGATCTCCCCGGGCTCCGACGCCCCCCGAGACTTTCTCCGGGCCGAGGCTACCGGGCTGGATCTGGAGGAGAAGATCCTCCACACGTCATCCGGGGATGTCCGCTACGGTCACCTCGTCCTCGCCCCCGGCAGCGTCGCGGCCGAGCCCCCGCGGGCGCTCCGGGAGAGCTTCCAGACCTTCTGGAGCCTGGAAGACGCGCTGAAGCTGCGGGGCGCCCTGAACGGGGCCTGGCGCGATGCCCTGCGGGGAGAGCGCCGGAGCGGCGGACTCACGGTCGCGATCGCCGGCGGCGGGGCCACCGGGGTCGAGCTCGCCGCCGAGGTCGCCGTACTGTTCGATTATCTGAAGCAGCGCACGATCAGGCAACCCGTCGAGGTGCCGCGCGTGGTCCTGTTCGAAGCTACCGACCGGCTGATGGGATGGTTGGACCCTTTTTTCCACAAGGTCGCGATGGAGGAGCTGGGCCGGCGCGGGGTCGAGGTGCGGCTGAACACCCCCGTTTACGACGCGGACGGTCACGGGGTTGTGGCCGGCGAAGAGAAGGTACCGGCTCGTGTTCGGGTCTGGGCCACCGGGGTTCGGGCGGCGCCGCTCGTGCGGGGCCTGCCCGGCGAGCACGACGAGGGGGGCAGGGCGCGGGTTACGCAGCACCTTACGCTCCCCGACCATCCCGACGTCTACGTGCTCGGTGACGGCGGGCTTTACGAGGACCCGCGCCTCGGGCCGCTGTCCCCCGTGGCCTCCCTCGCCGTGCAGCAGGGCCCCTGGGTCGCCCGGGACCTCAAGCGCAGGCTCAGGGGCGCGAGCTCCCGCAGGGGACGGCCGCCCTTCGGCTTCTTCGACCGGGGGTACGCGGTGAGCCTCGGGCCGGAGGGCGGGGCGGCCGTGGCGCTCGGCAGGAAGCTCAGGGGCCCCGCGGCGCAGGCGCTCTACAGGAGCATCTTCCTGTACTACATGAAGAGCCGGCGGGGCCGCCTCCTCGCGGGGGCGGACTGGGCGATGGAACGCGTGGGCCGCGTGGGGTTCGACGCGCAGGAGGCGGACCGGGCACGAACAACGCCCGGGCGGCGCTAGCCCCTCGCGGGGGCCTCCCGGGCGAGGTGGCGCTCGACGATCCCGGGTACGTCCTCGGGCCGCACGCGGGTGTACCAGACGTCGTCCGGAAAGATAAACACCACCGGCCCCTCCTCGTGCCGCCGGCTGCAGGCGTTGCGCAACACGGCGGAAGGGGCGAGACCCAGCCCCGCGACCTCGTCGCGGAAAAGCTCGAAGAGCTCGCCCCCGCCCTTGGCCCCGCAACGCCCCTCCCCGGCCGTCGCGCAAACAAAGATCTTTCTCAATCCCGACACGATCGTATTGTAAGCCGCCTGTGGCTCATGGCAATCGGCCTCCGATGTTATCCGTCACGACGCCGGCGGCGGCACACGAGCGTGCCGCCGCCGCGGGCGTAAGGGCTGGAAGCTAGAAAGCCAGCGGCGTCGTGGTGCCCATCTCCTGGTCCTGCTGGCTGATGCGGCGGGCCTGGCCGCTCTGCTTGCCGGCCTCGGCGACCGTTTCGGCCACGGCGGGGGCGACCCGCTCGTCGAAGACGCTCGGGATCACGTAGTCCTCGGAGACCTCGTCGTCGGAGATCACCTCGGCGATGGCGCGGGCGGCGGCGAGCTTCATGTCTTCGTCGATCTCTCGGGCGCGGACGTCGAGGGCGCCGCGGAAGATGCCCGGGAAACAGAGGACGTTGTTGATCTGGTTCGGGTAGTCCGAGCGCCCGGTGGCCATGATCCTGGCGTGGCCGTAGGCGACCTCCGGCATGATCTCCGGCTCCGGGTTCGCCATCGCGAAGACTATCGGGTCCTCGTTCATCGAGTCGAGGTGGTCGGTCGTGAGCACCCCGGGCACCGAGAGGCCGAGGAAGAGGTCGGAGCCATGCATCGCCTCGGTCAGGCCGCCGGTGAGGTTCTCGGGGTTGGTGTGCTCGGCGAACCACTTCTTGGAGGCGTTCAGGCCCTCGCGGTCCTTGTGGACGATGCCCCGCGAGTCGCAACCGACTACGTGTTTGACGCCCGCGGACATCAGGATCTTGGCGCACGCCACGCCCGCAGCACCGATGCCGTTCACGACGACCCTCAGGTCCTTCATCTCCTTGCCGACGATCTTGAGGGAATTGATGAGCGCGGCGAGGACGACGACCGCGGTGCCGTGCTGGTCGTCGTGGAAGACCGGGATCTCGAGCTCCTTCTTCAGGCGCTCCTCGATCTCGAAGCAGCGCGGGGCCGAGATGTCTTCGAGGTTTATGCCGCCGAACGCGGGTGCTATGCGCTTGACGGTCTCGATGATCTCCTCGGTGTCCTTCGTGTCGAGGCAGATCGGGAACGCGTCGACGCCTGCAAACTCCTTGAAGAGCATGGCCTTGCCCTCCATTACCGGCATCGCGGCCTCGGGACCGATGTCCCCGAGGCCGAGGACCGCCGTACCGTCGGAGACGACCGCGACGGTGTTGCGCTTGATCGTGAGGTTGAAGGCCAGCTCGGGGTCTTGTTCGATGGCGCGGCACACCCTCGCGACCCCCGGCGTATACGCCATCGAGAGGTCGTCGCGGGTCCGGATCTGCATCTTCGAGCGCACCTCTATCTTGCCGCCGAGGTGCATGAGGAACGTCCTGTCGGAGATGTTGAGGACGCGCGCATCTTCCAGCGCCTCTACCGCCTCGACGATCTCGCGCCCGTGGTCCGAGTTGCGGGCGTTCACTGTGATGTCCCGCACGGTCTTGTCGCCGCCTATGCGGACGATGTCTACCGCCCCTACCATCCCCCCCGCATGGCCGATCGTCGTGAGGATCGCGCCGAGCGCACCCGGCTGGTGCAGGAACTCGGTCCGCAGCGTCATGCTGTAGCTCGCGTTCGGGATTGCCTCCATGATTCCTGTCCTTTCCCCCCGGCACACCGCGCCGGCCTTCGGTTCGTCTACGCTGCGGATTCTACGTACCGTCGCCGCAACCGGCAAACGGATGCGTTTATAAGAGCCTGCAAAACCTCTGGCCCGATCACCCGCCCCCCATGCACCACTGGCGCCCGGGTTACTTCGCTGCCTAAGATACGTCAGAGTTCGAAGAAAGGCGATCCAGAATGCCCGAATCAAATCGAATATTGCGGTTCGTCCTTATTCTTGTCCTCGTGTTCGCGGGGTCTTCGATGCTCCTCGATCTGCTTGGCAGCGTGGGACCGGTGGAGCTCGCGGTCTGGTTCGTGGCACTAACGCTGTTCGCCATCGTGCTCTTCTACAGAACGTTCCGCCGACGGGGTAAGCGGTAGATAAACCCCATCGGACGTTCCCGCACCGGCGCTAGAGCTTCGCTCTGAGGTCGTTGAGCTGTTCCTCCGTATCGTGATTCGCGGTCAGACGAGTGCGTTCCGCTCGTAAGCTTGCGGGAGGACGCAGTTGGGAGCCGTGGGACTCACGGGGGGTTCGGTGAGTTGCTGGCTCGTCGGTCAGACCGGCAGGTACTCAGGGTTCTCGGGCAGGTCGTCGCCGGGGAGCGCGTCGCGGCGCGCGAGAAACCAGCGGTTCAGTTCGGTGCCGTGGCCGGCTTCTTCGGCGGCCTTCTCAAAGCCCGCGCGGAGCTCGCCGAGCAGGATCGGACGGTCGCCGTAGGAGATCATCTCGAGCTCGGCCGCGACGGCGGCGTCGGCGAAGGCGCCCCACTCCGGCACGGCTCCCTCATCGGGGGCGGGCGGCAGGGCGAAGGCGTCCTTGATCTCCCGGGGCATCTTGAGCGGCTCCAGAAGCTCCGCCCTCTCTGCCTCCGGCTCCGTCGCCCGCGTTACAGATAGGTAGCGGCGCGCGGCGAAGAGGAGGAGCCTGCTCGGGACGGTGCGCTTCGCCCACGAGGTGGCGACCGCCTCCCAGTCAACGAAGGAGATGCCGTATAGCCCGGGGAGATCCATGCCGGCTTTATACCACCGCCCTCCCTGCCGCGAGCCAGGCAAAAGGTCAGGCGCAGGGGGAAAGTACCTCTTCAGGAGAGGGAATGCTCCCCCGGTCTTCGGGATACGGCGGGCCATTAGGAGGGCTCAGGCCAGAGGGCCTATCAGCCCTCGAAGATCAGGTCCTCCGGTCGCTCGGTCATCCTGACGGTGTCCCCATCTACCTCGACGACGGTGTCGAAGTGGGTGGCGTGGACGCCGGGGATGATCGTGATCTCCTCGGCCCGGCCCTCCAGATACTCTTCGAAGCCCGCGACCCGTCCCCCGCCCTGGAGGTACTCGGCGAGGCGGCGGAAGAGCTTCGGCAGGATCACGTGCTCCTCGACGATGGACTCCAGCCCCGTAACGGCAAACCCGTCGGTGGTCCGGTCTCTTGCCCAGACCCCGAGCCCCTCCTCGCGGGCACGGGCGACCGCCGCGGTCATCGCGTCGCGGAGGTCGGGAAAGAGGCCCTTGTAGTACGTGGGGTAGGCCAGCCCCCTCTCCAGAGACCGGTAGTTGACCGACCCGCGCAGCAGGTCCACGTCCAGATACGCCTCGTCGCCGTTCTCCCCCGGCGGCTCTCCGGCGTATACGAAGGCGACGGGGCGGCGGTTGGTCTCGGTGGCGCGGCTCAGGACGTAGCCCGGGGTGCCGTCCGATGCCGCCGTGACCTCGGTCCTCTCCTCGTTCCACTCGACGCCCGTAACGCCGAGGTCCGCGAGGAGAAATTCTAGGGCTTCGGTCGCGAGGCCGAGGGGCTGGTGGGAGCCCAGGTAGTGGGTTTCGAGCGTGTCGATCGCCTCGAAGCGGAGCTGGGCGTGCCCTCGGGCGTTGAGCGCGACGGGCGGACCCGAGAGCCTGCGCCAGTCTTCCTCGTCGCGCGCCCGGAAGCGGACGGAGTCGCCGTCAGGCGAGTAGCCCACCGCGTGAAAGGTGCCTTCGATGATCGAGAACGGCATGGTCTTCGAGCCTTCCTTTGGGGAGCAGCCTTGGTGTGGTCCGCATTGTACGGGCGGGGCTTCGGGGTGGTTCGGGCGGCCTAGCGGTCCTCGCCGCGGTCGCGCCGGGTGGACGAGAGAGGGGTCGTGCCGTCCGGGTAGTAGCCGCTGCGCCCGCCGCCGTAGGGGTCGCGGGCGTAGCCGCGGTTCAGGAGCTTGAACTCGCTCGTGTCGGAGGCTGGGAAATCCATGACCGGGCTGCCCTCGGTAGCCTGGGACATGTATCGCGACCACAGATCCATCGGCAGGTTCTCGCCGTTTATGACGGGCTCGCCGTGGACGTCGACCATCGAGCGGCGGCCCTCGGGGTAGCCCACCCAGACCGCGGTCACGAGCCGGGGCGTGTAGCCGACGTACCAGGCGTCCACGAAGTCGTCGGTGGTGCCGGTCTTGCCGGCGGAGGGTCGCCCTATCTCCTCGTCGAGGTCGTGGAAGAAGCTCGCGGTGCCGCCCTGGACCACGCCGCGCAGGACCTCCGTGGCGGCGGCGGCCTGGTTGCTGGAGAGGACGCGCCTGCCCTCCAGGCGGTGGTCGTAGGCCGCTTCGCGTTTGCCGAAGCTCACCCGGTCTATGCGCTCGACGGAGTAGGGCTCGCGGTGGATGCCGCCGGCCGCGAAGGTCGAGTAGGCCGAGGCCATCTCCAGCGGGCTCACGCCCTCCCTCAGCCCCCCGATCGCCGTTGCGGGGAACGGGTCGATCTCGCTCGTTATCCCCATGTCCCTGGCGGTCTGGACGACGTTGGCGAGACCGAGGTCGATGGCGAGTTGGACGAAGACCGTGTTGTCCGACTCGGCCATCGCCTGCGTGACGGTGATCGGACCGCGTTCGATGAAGTCGTAGTTGGCGATCTGGACGGTCTCGCCGTCGTAGGGGATGTTGAGGTTGCGGGAGAGGTAGGTGGTTCCGGGGGAGACGAACTCCCGGAGCGCGGCGGCGAGCACGAAGGGTTTGAAGGAGCTTCCGGGCTGGCGGCGCGCGTCGAGCGCGAGGTTGAAGGTGCCTATCCTCCCCGCGAGGGCTTTTATGGCCCCGTTCTGCGGCTCGACGGTAGCTATCGCCCCGGACGGGTCGTCGGGGAGGTTCAGGACCTCCTCCGCCGAGGCGACGGCCTCGCGCTGCAGCTCGGGATCGAGGGTCGTGTAGATTCTGAGCCCCCCGCGCTCCAGCGCGTCGTCGCCGATCTCGGTTCGTACTTCTCTGTAGACACGGTCCAGAAACGGGTCGAAGACGGGGTCGTCGGGCGGCGGGGGCGGCGAGAACTCCAGCGGGGTCGCGCGGGCCTCGCGCATCTCGGCGTCGGAGATCATGCCCTGGTCCCTCATGAGCCTGAGGACGGTGTCCCGGCTCTGCGTCGCACGCTCAGATCCTGTGAGCTCGCCGTCCTGGCGGTAGCTCGAGGGGGAGTCGAGAAAGCTGGCGATGGCGGCGGCCTCGGCGAGGGTCATCTCGCGCGCGCTCTTGCCGAAGTAGCTTCTCGCCGCCTCCTCGGCGCCGTAGGACCCGTCGCCGAAGTAGACGGTGTTGAGGTAGGCGGTGAGGATGTCTTCTTTTGTGTGGCGCCGCTCGTAGGCGAAAGAGAGGCAGGCCTGCTCGAACCGGCGCCAGAAGGAGCTGTTGCCGCGCCGCTCCTGCTGGATGTAAAGGTTCTTGACGAGCTGCTCGGTGATGGTGGAGCCGCCCTGGCGGATTTCCCTGGCCCTTATATCTTCGAGCGCCGCCCGCCCGACGCTCTCCACGCTGAAGCCGGGGTGCTCGTAGAAGCGCTCGTCCTCGACGGCGACGATGGCGCGCGGAAGGTACTCGCCGAGCTCACGATAGCGGACGGTCCTGCGGTTCTCCTCGCCCTTTATCTCCCCGATCTGCTCGCCCCCCGCGTCGTAGACGTAGGAGTTCTGCGGGAGATCCGGGTAGCGGGCTTCGAGCTTGTCGCCGGCGGCGTGGGTGAAGTACAGATAGCCGCCGAGGACCGTGGTCAGGGTGGCGACGAAGAAGACGAGGGCGAGGTTGAGACAGAGGCGCAGGAACCGCACGGCCAGGCCGGGCCGCCCGCTCCGGCCTGGCTTGCCGGGGGGCGTCCTTGCTCGAGCCTTTCTACCGGTTTCAAAGAGCTTCTCCAAGGACCTCTGGAGGAAGTTTAACGCAGCGGGCCACCCGGATGCGTGCCACACTACATGCCCGCTTCGGGATCACGGCCTATACCCCATGCGGTGCTGCTTGTTTCCTTGTACGCAAGGGCTCGGGGTCTTGCCCCGCGCAGCAGAGCGATTGTTCCGATGCTAGGATCCCGCCCATGCCACAGCTTACCTGCACCGCGCGCCGCATAGGTGACTACGAGAGCCGCACCGAGGAGTACGAGCTGACCTTCGCGTCGGGGGACGCCACGCCCCGAAG
>CADCVI010000094.1 GCA_902806105.1 uncultured Rubrobacteraceae bacterium | reverse complement strand
TGGCGGCCGTACCCGTCATGCCGGCGAGCTTGTCGTACATCCTGAAGAAGTTCTGGATCGTCACCGTCGCGACGGTCTGGTTCTCCTCCCGGATCTGGACCCCCTCCTTGGCCTCGATGGCCTGGTGGAGCCCCTCCGAATACCGCCGCCCCTCCAGGACGCGCCCGGTAAACTCGTCCACGATAAAGACCTGCCCATCCTGGACGATGTACTCCTTGTCCTTGTGGAAGAGCGTCTGCGCCCGCAAAGCCTGGTTGAGGTGGTTGACGAGGTTGGTGTTTACGTCGTCGTAGAGGTTCTCCACACCTAAAGAGTTCTCGACCTTCTCGACCCCGCTCTCAGACGGGGCGACCTGCCGCTTCTTCTCGTCGACCTCGTAGTCCTCGTGGGCCTTGAGGCGCGGCATGATGGCGGCGAAGCGGTAGTAGATGTCCGCGGCGCTCTCCGGCATCCCGGATATGATGAGCGGGGTACGCGCCTCGTCTATGAGGATGGAGTCGACCTCGTCGACGATGGCGTAGTTGAGCTCGCGCTGGACGAGCTGGTTGGTGGAGGTGGCGATGTTATCGCGGAGGTAGTCGAAGCCGAACTGGGCGTTGGTGCCGTAGGTTATGTCCGCGGCGTACGCCTCTTTGCGCTCGTCGAAGTCCAGGCCCTCCTGGACCAGGCCCACGCTCAGGCCGAGGAAGGAGTAGACCTCGCCCATCCACTCGGCGTCGCGGCGGGCCAGGTAGTCGTTGACGGTGACCACGTGGGCGCCCCTGCCCGACAAGGCGTTGAGGTAGACGGGCATGGTGGCGGCGAGCGTCTTGCCCTCGCCGGTCTTCATCTCGGAGATCTTGCCCTCGTGCAACGCTATGCCGCCCATGACCTGAACGTCGAAGGGCCGCATCCCCAGAGTACGCCTGGAGGCCTCCCGCACGACGGCGAAGGTCTCGGGCAGGATGTTATCGAGGGTCTCGCCTTCGGCGAGCCTTCCGCGGAACTCCTCCGTCTTACCCCGCAACTCATCGTCGGAGAGCTTCTCGATTTCGGGTTCGAGGGCCGTCACGGAGCCCACGCGTTGCTGGAGGACCTTGACCTTGCGGCCCTCGCCCATCCTCAAAATTTTCGTCAGCAGATTAGCCACTTGGGAACACCAACCTAGATCAGAACCAGTACGCGCCGGCCCGCCCTCCGGCGAACCGCTCCGCGCAATAGTTTACAGCGAATTACCGGTTAGGTATTAGGTTCGAGGTTCGAGGTCGCCCGCTTCGCGGGCTTTGAGGCTCTAGTACGGTAGTCTGGACCCTGCCGCGCCACCCCCCCTAGAACCTGAAACCTAGAGCCTGAAACCTATCTCGCGGGCTCTATGAGACCGTAGTTGCCGTCCCGGCGCCGGTAGACCACGTTGATGTCACCCGTCTCGGCGCTCGTGAAGACGTAGAAGTCGTGGTCGAGCAGGTCCATCTGGAGCACGGCCTCCTCCGCCCCCATGGGCTTCATCTGGAACTGCTTGGTCCTCACTATCCTGGCTTCGAGGCTCGCCTCCTCTTTCGGGGCGATCGGCTCCTCAGGCGGCGGGGGGTTTCTGTCCTGGCCCTGCCAGCGGTCGATCTGGCGTCCCCTGTAGCGCCGGACCTGCCGCTCCAGCTTGTCGGCCATCTTGTCTATGGAGGCGTACATGTCCTTGGAGGCCTCGGTGGCCTTGAGCACGGTACCGTTGATGAACAGCGTCGCCTCGGCGACCTCCGCGTCCACCACGGAGCGGTTGCGCGAGTGGACCAACTCGACCTCGGCCCGCGAGTCGCTCCCCTCCGAGTCGAAGAACTTGCTCACCCGCTCGACCTTCTCCAGCGCGTACCGCTCAAGCGCCGGCGTCACGAAGATGTTCCGCCCCTTGACCAACACGTCCATGTGTTGCCTCCCTTCGGTCGGCGGCTTCAGGCGTCAGGCTACAGGTTTCAGGTTGTTTGGGATCACCATCCGAGTCTTCCGCACGGATTCTCGGATGATCCACAATGAACTACCTGATACCTGAGACCTGTCACCTGATGCCTAGCATGTCCTGCACAGCGTTACGGCGTGGACTTCGGCGGCGCCGGCGCCGAGTAGCGCCGTGGCGCAGGCGCTCGTCGTCGCGCCGGTGGTGAAGACGTCGTCTACGAGCAGGAGCCTGCCCCGCGTGCGTGTGCCGGCCGCGTGGGCGCCGGCTACGTTCCGGCGCCTCTCCGCGGCCGAGAGCTCAACCTGATCCCGGGTGCTCCGCACGACTTGTAGTGTATCCGAAACGGGTGAGTTTATCCGGTCCGCGAGTCCCCTCGCCAGCAACGCGGCCTGGTTGAAGCCGCGCTTCCTGAGCCGGGCCCTGTGCAACGGTACCGGCACGACCGCGTCGAACCGGCCGCCGTCCACGGCTTCCGCCAGCAGCGGCGCGGCGAGCTTCTCGACCACGGTCGTATATCCACGGTACTTGAGGGCGTGGACGATCTCCTTCCCCACACCCTCGTAGCGGAGGGGGGCGCGGGCGGTCTCGAAGGAGAAGCCCACGTTCTTGCACGCGCCGCAGGCCGGGGTCTCGAAAGCCGTCGGGACCCCGCAGCGTTCGCAGGTTGGGCCCCCCATCCACGGCAGAGATTCGACGCACGGACGGCACAGGACGTCGCTGGCCCGCCGGCCGCAAGAGACGCACCACTGCGGGTAGAAGAGGTCCACCACCGCGGCCAGGTAGGGTTCGTACAACGACGCCTCCAGAGTGAACGGTCCTCTGGCACAGGTTATCGGTCGGTGGGGCCCGGATCTCAAAGGGCTCTTTAGGCGTTTCCCGGCGTTCCGCCGGCGCGTATACTGCGCGGCATTGGGACGGGGTCCAACTTGCGAGAAGGGAGTCAGGATGTCACAAGGGGCTCAAAGCACTTCCGGCAACAGCTCGAACGCTCTCGTCTATTTCTTCGGGGCGCTGGGCGGGCTGCTCTTCGGCTACGATACCGGGGTCATCTCCGGGGCCATACTGTTCATCAAGGCGGACCTGGGTCTCAACGCCTTCTACCAGGGGCTCGTGGTCAGTTCGCTGTTGCTCGGGGCGATGGCCGGGGCCGGGGTCGCCGGCCCGCTCTCCGACAGGTTGGGGAGGCGTCGGATCATCATTATCGCCGCCGTCATTTTCTCCGTTGGCGCCATCGGTGCCGCGTTGGCCCCGAACGTGGGGGTGCTCGTATTGTTCCGGATCGTCCTCGGGCTCGCCGTGGGGGCCGCGGCCCTCATCGTCCCCCTGTACCTCTCGGAGGTGGCGCCGACGGAGATAAGGGGGGCCGTCTCCTCGCTCAACCAGCTCATGATCGTCGTCGGCATCCTCGTCGCCTACATCGTCAACGCGCTGCTCGCCGCCTCGGAGGCCTGGCGCACGATGCTGGGGCTCGCCGTGATCCCCTCCCTCGTCCTTCTCATCGGCATGTACTTCATGCCCGAGACGCCGCGGTGGCTGGTCAGTAGGGGCAAGGACGACGATGCCCGAGACGTGCTGCGCCAGACCCGCGACGAGGAGGCGGTCGAGCAGGAGATCCGGGAGATCAAAGAGGTAGAGCGCGACGAGGAGGGCGGGCTGCGCGAGCTTGCCGCCCCGTGGGTCAGGCCGGCCCTCATAGTCGCCGTCGGCCTCGCCGTCTTCCAGCAGATCATCGGCATCAACACCATCATCTACTACGCCCCAACCACCCTCACGGAGGCCGGTTTCGGGGACCAGGCGGCCACCTACGCCAACGTCGCGATCGGCCTGCTCAACGTGGTCATGACCCTGGTGGCGATACGCCTGATCGACCGGTCAGGCCGCGTCCCGCTGCTGGTGGGCGGCCTGGTCGGCATGATCGCGAGCCTCGTCGTCCTCGGGGTCTCTTCGCTGCTCCTGCCAGCGCCCGACAACCCGACGGACCCGCTGGCGATCATCACGCTGGCCTGCCTGGCGGCGTTTATCGGCTCCTTCGCGGTCAGCTGGGGGCCGACGGTGTGGGTGATGCTGCCGGAGATCCTGCCTTTAAGGATCCGGGGCACCGCGATGGGGTTCGCCATCTTCCTGCACTGGGGCGCCAACTTCGCCGTCTCCCAGACCTTCCCCATACTCCTGGCTTCGGTCGGCGCGGGGGCCGTCTTCCTGGGTTACGCCGTCGTCGCCTCCGCAGCCCTCATCTTCGTCCGCTCCCGCGTGGCGGAGACGAAGGGACGCAGCCTGGAACGTATCGAGGCCGACCTGCAAGGCAAAGCGACCGCGTGAAGGCATCAGGTTTCAGGCTTCAGGTCGCCTCCTACGGAGGCTCTCAGGTCTCGGGGGATTGTAGCGTGAAGGCGCCGGGAACGTGACACCCTTTCGGGCTAATCCTGCTCTGGCGATGTTGCTCTTCAGGCTGCATACCGCACCCCTGGTGCCTGCAACCTGATGCCTGATACCTCTAAAACCTCAAACTGCGCGGGGGAAGGACGACACCGGGGTTGACCCTGATGCCCTGGTCGAGGACGTTTCCCTCGCCGACGACACAGCCCGCGCCGAGCACGGAGAGGCCGCGCACGATGGCGCCCTCGCCCACGCGGGCGTCCCTGCCGATGATAGAGCCACGGACGACGGCCCCGGCCTCGACGTGCGCCCCGTCGAGCATGATGCTCCCCTCGACGACGGCGCCCCTTCCGACGCGGCAGCCCCGGCCCAGGGAGGACCGGCCGCCGATGGTGGCGAGGTTATCCAGCTCGCAGCCCTCGGCCACCGAGAGCGGCGGGAGGAGCTTGACGTTCTTGCCGCAGTTGACGGAGGGGTCCACGTCTACGTACTCGAAGCCCTCCCGGATCGTGCCGACCGCGCCCGAGAGCACGTCGTGGGAGGCGGCCAGGTAGCTGCGCGGCGTGCCGATGTCGCGCCAGTAGGAGCTCGAGACGTGGGCCCGCAGGCGGCCCCTAGCCTGAAGCTCGGGGAAGACCTCGCGCTCTATGGAGACCTCGCGGCCCGCCGGTATCATGGCGAGAACCTCGGGCTCCAGGACGTAGACGCCCGCGTTTACGAGGTTCGTGGTCACCTCATCTGCGGCCGGCTTCTCCAGGAACCGCTTGACGGCCATGTCGTGGTCCACCTCGACGAGGCCATAGGCCGTCGGGTCCTCGACGCTCGTCAGCGTGATCGTTGCCAGCGCGTCGCTGGCCTTGTGGATCTTTATAGCCTCGGCCAGGTCCGTCCCCGTCAGCACGTCCCCGTTGACCACGACAAAGGTCTCGCCGCCCAGGTACTCCTCGGCGTTCTTGATGCCGCCGGCCGTCCCGAGGGCCCGCTTCTCGACCGCGTAGTCCACCGAGAACTCGCCGAGCCCATCCCACCCGGCGAGGTAGGCCTGTATCGGGTCGGGCAGGTATCCCAGGGAGAGCACGGCCCCGTCGAGCCCCCCGCGGCGCAGGAAGTCCAGCATGTACCCCATAAAAGGCCGGTTTCGCAGCGGCACCAGTGCCTTCGGGATGTCGAAGGTGATCGGCCGCAGCCGGGTCCCCTGTCCGCCTACCAGAACTACTGCTTTCATACGCCTCCGAGCTTACAGCAGCCGCAAACCACGGGCCACAGGGGTACGGTCCTCCGGTACAGTTCTAGCCCAGCCCCGAGCCGCCGGCGAGGACGGAGATCGGGACGATCAGGAGAAAGAACAGCGCCGTCAGCAGCGCCAGCACGTAGACGGAGAACTTGAGCGCGCCGCCTCCCGACGGCTCGACGGCGTCCAGCGTCGGCTTCTCGAAAAACATGTTGCGTATGATCCCGAAGTAGTAGGGCACCGAGAGCACGCTGTTGACGACGAGCGCCCCGACGACGGCGTAGACCAGCACCGAGCCCGACTCCGCCCCGGAGAAGATGATCCAGGCCTTTCCCCAGAACCCGCTGAACGGCGGAATACCGACCAGCGAGGCCATGAAGACGCCCATGCTGGCGGCGAGCGCCGGGCGGGAGCGGAAGAGGCCGTTGAAGCTCTTGCCGTCCTCCCCGACGAGGTCTATGACGAGGAAAGCGCCGATGTTCATGAACGCGTACGCCGCCGAGTAGATCAGCACGGCCTCCACGGCCCGCTGCAGGCCAGCCCCCTGCAGGGCCGCGAACGCGGCCAGGATGTACCCCGAGTGGGCCACGGAGCTGTAAGCCAGCATCCGGCGCACGTTGCGCTGGCGCAGGGCCGCGAGGTTCCCGACGAACATCGTGAGGATCGCGAGAAATGCCATCACCGCCGTCCACGTCGGCGCGGCCTCCGGCATCCCTTCGAGGAGTATCCGGAGCAGCACCGCGAACGTGGCCGCCTTCGGGGCGACCGAGAGGAACGCGGCGGCGCTCGTAGGCGCCCCCTGGTAGGCGTCCGGCGTCCAGAAGTGGAAGGGCGCGGCGGAGATCTTGAAGGCGAAGCCGGAGAGGAGCAGCACGAGGCCGAGCAGGGCGACAGGTGTCAGGCTGCCGGAGAACGTCTCGGCGACGGCCGACAGCTCGGCGGAGCCGGAGACGCCGTAGATCAGGACTATGCCGTAGAGCAGCACCGAGGAGGCGACGACGCCGGTTATGAGGTACTTCATCCCGCCCTCCGCGCTCTCCCGCCGTCTGCGGTCAAAGGCGACCATCGCGTAGGACGGGATAGTCGCGAGCTCTATCGCGAGGAAGATCCCGAAGAGGTCCCGCATGGAGACGAGCAGGATGGAGCCGAGCACGACCGCGAGGATCAGGGTCAGGTACTCGGGCGCGTCCCCCGTGCCCCCCGACCACCGCGCCGCCGCGAGTACCGCGAAGAAGGCGCTCCCTGAGACCACGAGCTTGAAGTAGAGCGCGAAGCTGTCCACCACGAACCCGCCGCCGAAGAACTCCCCTTCAAACCCCGCGGCGAGCAGGCCCGCGGCACTCCCGAAGACGGCGAGGGCGCCGAGGGCGGCGAGCCCCGCCACGAGGCCGACGCTACGCTCGAAGAACACGCCTATGAGGAGGACCCCGATCGCGAACCCGAGCGCTATCAGCTCGGGGAGGAGCGCTATGATGGACTGACCGGTAAACGCCACTAGCTTCCCCCTATCGCGCTCAAGACCGCCTCGACACCCGGTTGCTGGACGCTGATCAACAGCGCCGGAAAGACGCCGAACAGCACAAGCAACACCGCCAGCGGCACAGCCGCCGCCATCTCCATCGACCCCGCGTCCTCGACGGCCTCATAGGCGGGCTTCTCGATGGGACCGAAGGCCACCCGCGCCAGCATGTAGAGCAGGTACATCGCCGAGAGGACGATGCCGAGCGCCGCAAGTATTCCCTGGACCGGGAAGGCGTCGTAGCCGCCCATGATGCTCATGAACTCCGAGACGAACACGGCGAGACCGGGCAACCCCATCGCGGCCATCGCACCCAGCGCCAGCAGGCCGCCGGCCCAGGGCATCCTGGCGGCCAGACCGCCGAGCTCCCGGATCTTGCGCGTGCCCGTCCTCGTCGCGATCACGCCGACCAGAACGAACAGCAGCGCCGAGTACAGACCGTGCGTAACCTGCTGCAACACCGCCCCGTTCAAGCCGACCGCGTTGCCCGATGCCGCGCCGAGCAGTATGAACCCCAGAGTACCGATGGACGAGTAGGCGACGAGCGCCTTCAGGTCCGGCTGCAAGAAGGCGACGAAGGCGCCGTAGATGATGTTTATGGCCCCGAAGACCGCCAGGTACGGCAGGAAGGGCTGGACCCCCTGGGGCAGGAGGGGTATGGCGACCTTTATCAGGCCGTAGGTGCCGAGCTTCGGCAGGATGCCCGAGAGCACGACGTTCGTCGAGATCGGGCTGGAGACGTACACGTCGAGCAGCCAGCCGTGCAGCGGCACCGCCGGCACCTTGACCAGAAGACCGAACAGGATAGGCGCCGCTATCGCGATCTGGGCCGTGCGCCCGAGCCCGCCGCCCGCCGTCAAGGACTCCATCGCGTAGGTGCCGGCGAGAATGCCGAAGGCGAGAAAGCCGGCGAGCATGACCGTAGAGCCCAAGAACGTGTAGACAAAGAACTTGATGGCCGCCTGGCGGCGGTTCTCATCGCCCCAGATACCGACCAGAAGGTACATCGGGATCAGCGTGATCTCGAAGAAGATGTAGAACAGGATCAAATCTTCCGCGGCGAAGACCCCGAGCATCCCGACCTCGGCGATAAATAGGATCGCGAAGTACTGCTTGAGGTTCTCCCGCACGTCGTAGGAGGCGACCACGGCTATGAGCGTGAGCAGGGCGGTCAGGAAGAACATCCCGAAGCCCAGGCCGTCGAGGCCGACCCGGTAGCCCATGTTGAGGGACTCTATCCACGTAAAGTCCTGGGTAAGCGAAGGGACCCCGAGGTCGCTCCCGTACGCGAAGTAGATGTAGAGCGCGAGCAGCAGCGGCACCGCCGCGATGCCGAGCGCGGCGTAGCGCAGCGGGCGCTCTTCCTCGGGGAGCAAGAGCATCACTATGGCACCGAGAAGGGGTATGAAGATGGTTATCGTGGTGATCACAGGCGCACCCCCACGGCGAAGGCGGCTATGGTTATGACGGCTATGAGGCCCACCACCATCACCGCGTACTGCGCCCCCACGATCACGCCTATAACGAGTACGGAGAGCAGGATAAAGAGCGCGTAGTTCTGCACCCCGCCGCTCTGGAGCCGCTGGAGCAGGCCGCCCAGACGCGAGGTCCCGCGCCCGACGCCGCCCGTCAGCCCGCCCGTCAGCCCGCGGTCGAGCCCCTGGGTGGCCCGCCCGAGCCAGCGCGCCCCCCTGACGAACGTAGCCCCGTAGAGAGCGTCGAAGTACCAGCCCTTGTCGAGGAACGTATGGACCGGCGCGAACCTCCGCGCCAGCGCCCCGGAGCGCTCAGGTCTCTGGACGTAGAGCGCGTAGGCGAGGCCGATACCCAGCAGGGCCACGAGGACGGAGATCCCGCCAAGCACGAAGCTGAAGGAGTGCTCTTCGAGGGCGAGGGTCTCGGTCGCGAACTCGCTCGGGACGACGAACCCGGAGAAGTAGTCCGGGATCGGGAGCCCGAAGCTCTCGGGGATGCCGACCCAGCCGCTCACGACCGCCAGGAAGGCGAGGATCAGCATCGGGCCCGTCATGATGCCGGGCGACTCGACCGCGCCGCGCGCGGCCTCGGTCCGCGGCTCGCCCATGAACGCCACGAAGATCGCCCGGAAGATGTAGAAAGCCGTCAGGAACACGGTGAGTAGTGCCATCCCGAAGAGCACGTACAGGTGCTCCTCGTAGGCCGACGCCACGATGGCGTCCTTGGACCAGAACCCGGCGAACGGGAAGATGCCCGAGAGCGAGAGGCCCGCGAGCACCATGGCCCAGAAGGTGACGGGCATCCGTCGCCTCAACCCGCCCATCTCGAACATGTTGTACGAGTCCATCGCATAGATGATGCTGCCCGCGCACAGGAACAGGAGC
Source organism: uncultured Rubrobacteraceae bacterium (assembly GCA_902806105.1). Next base: position 1,284 of record CADCVI010000094.1, on the reverse strand, counting down.
GCCTTGAAGAAGGCGTGGTTGTAGAGGTGGAAGACGCCGGCGGTGTAGGAGCCGATCCCGAGCCCGAGCATCATGTAGCCGAGCTGGGAGACGGTCGAGTAGGCGATCACGCGCTTGATGTCCTTCTTGACCAGCGCCATCGTCCCAGCCATCAAGGCCGTGAACCCGCCGATGTACGCCACGGTCAGCATTGCCCCCGGGCTCTGCACGAAGATGTCGTAGGTGCGGGCGACGAGGTAGACGCCGGCCGCGACCATCGTCGCCGCGTGGATGAGTGCCGAGACCGGCGTCGGGCCCTCCATCGCGTCCGGCAGCCAGACGTGCAGCGGGAACTGCGCGCTCTTTCCTATGGCACCGACAAAGACCAGCACGACCGCCGCCGTGAACAAGGAGCCTCCGATAAAGCCCGCCTGGGCGGCCTGGGAGATGTCCTCGAAGGCCACGGACCCGGTCGTGGACCAGAAGATGATGATCCCGACGAACAGCGCCGCGTCCCCGACCCTCGTCACCAGGAAGGCCTTCTGCGCCGCGTCGCGGGCCGAGGGCTTCTCGAACCAGTGGCCGACCAAGAGGTACGAGCAGACGCCCACCAACTCCCAGAAGATGTAGAGCTGGATAAAGTTCGGCGCCAAGACCAGGCCGAGCATCGAGGCCGTGAACAGGTTCAGGACGGCGTAGAACCAGGAGAAGCGGCTGTCGCCCTCCATAAAGGCGCCGGAGTAGAGCTGGATCATGAGGCTCACGAAACACACCACGACGAGCATCACCGCCGCCAGCCCATCGATGAGGACGCCCATCGAGAAGACGCCTCCGGCCCCGAGGTTGATCCAGGGCTTCGAGAACTCTATCGGGGCGCCGCCGCCGGGGATGATCCCGGCCACGAACAGCAGCGCGAAGATGGAGAAGACGAGCGAGATCGTCACCCCCAGGATCGCGACGTACTGCGCGTTCTCTTTCAAGAGACGCCCGAAGAGCGCCAGCACCACGAAGACCAGCGCCGGCAACGCCGGTATGGCCGTGATGATTAGTTGTTGGCCGACCGTCTCCACTAGCGCGTCACCTTTCTAGCCCCTCATCGAGGTGACTTCGTCCACGTTGACGGTCCTGCGGGATCGGAACACGGCCAGCACTATAGCAAGCCCCACCGCGATTTCCGCCGCCGCGATCGCGATGACGAGCACCGCGTAGCTCACGCCGAGCCCACCGGCGTTCGGCAGGAAGTCCGCGAAGGCCACGAGCGTGAGGTTCACGCCGTTTATCATCAGCTAGACGCACATGAAGATC
>CADCVI010000093.1 GCA_902806105.1 uncultured Rubrobacteraceae bacterium | reverse complement strand
TGATCCTCGTCTCCAAACCGGCCTCCCAACCTATCGGCTTACCGCCAGCATTCTAGCCAACGACCTACAGGACGACCGAGATGCCGGACCCCGAAGTGCTCGCCGCCCGCAGCTGCTCGCCCGCGTATGCGCCGTCGGTCTAGATCCTCTCCTGACGGGGCATTGAAGGAGCGAACCCCGAGAGTAGCTCTCGCGCGCCGCGGTTGTCGGAGATGTTCGCCGGAATCTCCCTCACCGCGAGGAGCAACCCGGAAGCGTCCACGAGCAGGTGCCGCTTGCGACCGGAGACGTTTTTGCTCGCGTCGTAGCCCTTGTTGCGGCCGGACTCCCCGGCTATACGCACGCTTTGGCTCTCCATCATGACGGACGGAGCCTCCGGGTCCCTGCCCTCCTTCTGCCTGGTGACTCTACGCGTCGCCACCAGGATGCGCTGCCATACGCCGTCGAGGCGCCATCACCGAAACCAGGAGTAGACGGTCCCCCACGGCGGAAAGTCGTGGGGCATCATCCTCCACGTGCAGCCCCCGCTCACCGCGTAGAAGACGGCGTCTAGCATCCCCCGTACCGGATGCCCGTGGGGCCTGCCGCGCGCGCTTGCGGCGGAAGATGCGGAGCGAGGTGGCTTCGCTCCGCGTCGTTGGGATTGGTGGGGTACCGCTTTCTGGTGTGAGCGGGCACGCTTCGCCGGCCTCCTTCGCGTGCTCCAACCTTCACCGGGAACGCTACGGGCGACGGGCCGGCTAGGCGCGTACGTCCTCGATCGCCCGGCGCGGGCTGGGCGGGGCCTGCCGAGTGGGGTATCCGAGCCGGAAGGTGAAGATCCCGCGCCGGGCGGGGTCGCCGAGGAGGCCTTGGAGGGCCCTGCCGAAGACCGGTTCGGTCCCGAGCTGCGCCTCCCTGTCCGCCCGCTCGTGGAGCTGGTTCATGGGCTGAGCGGCCAACCCTTCCTTCGTGATCCACAGGTGCATCCTCTGCCAGAGCCTGCCGGCCGCGAGCCTCCAGCCGGCATCCTCGTAGTCGCGGACGGACAGTATGCCGAAGGCCCCCGCCGTCGCGGTCTGACGCTCCAACGATTGCAGCCAGAACTCGTCGGAGCTTCGCGCGGAAGGCGCGGGCAGCAACTTGGCGGCGAGGAGGGAGAGGCCGGAGATGCCCATGGTGTCCAGCGTCAACCCGTCCCGGTGCTCCCGGATGGCGTCTTCGCCCTGACGGAGCCACCTCTCGCCGTTGTCGTAGGACTGCTCCTCGTCGTCGGTGATCGCCTTCGCGGCCTCCGAGAGCAGCCCGCCCACCTTCCGGCGTTCGGCCCTCGTGGCGAACCAGGAGACCTCGACTCCCGGGCCATCCTCGTTCAGCGCGCTCAGGGCTTCCAGGGCCGCGGCCGGAACGGGGCGGGAAGCGTCGTAGGCGTAACGGTTGGTGTGCCTCTCGGGGATCGCCTCGTACAGCGGCGAGACCTCCTCCTCGCCTCCCGAAAGGTCCACCCTCGCGACGAAGGCGGGATCGGAACGGTCCGGCATCGTGGTGAGACGGTACTCGTAGCCCCTGGCGCGGGCGGCGAGGAGCAGGTTCTCTAGGGCGCATCCGAGCCCGACGTGCATCTCGCGCGAGAAGGGATCCACGGCCCCGATGTCCCGCTTCTCGTCCGCGAATACGTCGATACGGGAGCCGCTCACCCGAAAGAGCCAGGGCTGGGTGTTGTGTGCGTTGGACGCCAGGACGGCGGCGGATACGAGCGCCAGCGCGCCTTCCTCCCCTTCTGCGCGCCACTCCTTCCAGGGCTCGAACGCGGGTCCCTCCCCCGCACCGAAGACGTCCCGCTCCTCGGCCCTCCACGCCCCGCCCCCCGCCACGAGCACCAGCGCGGCCCCGGCCCCCTTCAAGAGGGCCCCACGGGTCAAGCGGCCTTTCTCGCCCATACTAGCCAACCTTCCTGCTGCCATCGGGGGGCCGCGTCATCTGCAGAGCCCCCGAATCAGGCGCTCCATGCTCGCCCCGGCCTCGCCCCTCGCCTTGCCCGCATCCTCGGAGGCGGCCACGTACAACGCGGCCTCGATAACGGCCCCGTGCAGCAGGTGCGCCAGGGGGCGGAGGGGCTGCGGTTCCACGAACCCGGCGTCCACGAGCATCTCTAGCCCAGCCTCTATCTGGGCCACGGCGTGCGCGGCGTCTATCTCGTGCCACTCCTCCCAGCCCAGAACAGCCGGACCGTCGAGGAGGACGATCCGCCGCACCTCCGGGCGCGAGCAGGCATCGAGGAAGGCGTAAAATCCGGCCATCATCGCCTCCAGAGGATCCCCGCTCCCGAGGCGAGCCTCTCTGGCCGCCCCCTCAACAAGGGCGTCAATCTCAACTTCGATCTCCTCCACCACCGCCCCGAGGAGCAGCCGCTTGTCCTCGAAGTGGTGGTACAAGGCCCCGCGGGTCACCCCCGCTTCCCGTACCACCTCCTCTACGGTGACCCCCGCATAGCTTTTCTCGGCGAACAGGGCCCTGGCGGCGTCCAGCAGCGCCCGCCTCGTGGCCGCTCGCCGCTCGGCGTGCGAGCGGCGCGGCACTTTCTCGCTCTCGTTTATATACATACTGTTAGTATATATATTGCGCATGCAATGTCAAGATCCCGAAGAACAGCGCCTTCTCGGTCGTGAGGCTAGGTTTCGTCCGGAACTGACGAACGCGTCGGGTAGACGGCCCGTTTGATCGGCCGTAGCCAGGCATTCTCATACACCTTTCGAGAATGCGGTGAACACCTTTGTCAGCCTCGCCTCCAGTACGAGGCTGACTCCGTACTCCGCCGACTCAGCTCCGGGGATATAGTGGCGCGGGCAACAACTAGTAAACGGGCAGGGGGATGCTGATGCCGATCTACCTGGATTACAACGCCACGACGCCGCTCGACGGGCGCGTCCTCGACGCGATGCTCCCCTACCTCAAGGGAGATTTCGGCAACCCATCCTCCGCGACCCACCCCTACGGACGGACCGCGAGCGCCGCGGTCGACCTCGCCCGGGAGGAGACCGCCGGAGCGCTGAACGCCTCGCCCGCGGAGATCACCTTCACCGCCGGCGCCACCGAGTCGGACAACATCGCCCTCCTCGGCCTCCTCCGGCCCGGCGACCATCTCGTAACCGCCGCGACCGAGCACGAGGCCATCCTGGAGACGGCGTATCATCTCGCCCGCACCGGAGTCAGGGTCACGGTCCTCCCGGTCGACCGCCACGGCCTCGTCCACCCCGATGCCCTTTCAGAAGCCCTGGAACCGGGGACGAGCCTCGTCTCCATCATGCTCGCCAACAACGAGACCGGCACGCTCAACCCGGTGCGCGAGCTCGCCGGGGTCGCCCACGAACGCGGCATCCCCTTCCACACCGACGCGGCCCAGGCGTTCTGCAAGGTCCCCGTGGACGTCGAGGACCTCGGCGTGGACCTCTTGAGTCTCTCCGCCCACAAGTGCTACGGCCCGAAGGGCGTCGGCGCCCTCTACGTCCGGAGCCATCCCCTTCCCGGCGTCCGCCACGCCCTTCCACAGCCCATCCTCTTCGGCGGCGGCCAGGAGCGGGGCATCAGGAGCGGCACCCTGAACGTCCCCGGTATCGTCGGCCTCGGAAGGGCCGCATCCCTCGGCGCCGCCTCGCTCCCGGAGGAGGCCGGGAGGATACGAGCCCTCCGCGACCGGCTCCACGCCGCGCTCGAAAGCGGCATCCCGCGCCTCCGGCTCAACGGAAGCCCCGAGCATCGTCTCCCCGGTACCCTGAACGTCTCCTTCCCGGGCGTGGACGTCGGAGAGCTGCTCGGCTCCCTCCCCGGGCTTGCAGCCTCCGCTGGCTCCGCCTGCGCCTCCCTCGATGCCGGTCCGTCGCGCATCCTGGAGGCAATGGGGCTCGAGGATGGCTCGTGGGGCACCGTCCGGCTCAGCCTGGGTCGCTTCACCACCGGCGAAGAGGTCGAGCGGGCGGCGGAGATGATCGTCCGCGCCGCCGCAGATCTCGGGGCCGGTAACGAGGGGCGTGACAACCTCGGTGCAACATCCCGGTCGAGCACCCGGATGTAGGTGCGCAGTTACGGACAACGGTAGACTACCGGGATGAACAACAAAGAGATCGAAGAGCGGGTGGACGAGATCCTGCTGAAGCAGGCCCGTGGCGAGGGGCTAACGGATCAGGAAGAAACCATCCTCGCCTTCACGTACTACGCGGCGAGAAACCAGCGCACCGTGATAAGGGTAGATCCCCGCTACACGAACGAGCCTCCCGACTCCGAATAGCCCGGGCCCCGAACGGTTCGCGTGCGGAAGCCGCTTCGCGTGGGGCAGCCTCCGTCCACGGGCATGAAAAGAGCCGCCGGCCGGATCGGCCGGCGGCTCCTCTCGTTGGAGTGCTAGGCTTCTGCGGTCGTCGGGTCGATTACCGCGCGGACCTCGGAGATCTTGTTCGCCGGGAAGCCGCCCTGTTCGGCGTGCTCGCGGACCATCTCCTGGTTCGGGGCTATGTACGTGCAGTAGATCTTGTCGTCCGTCACCTGGCTCTGGACCCACTGAATCTGCGGGCCCATCTCGGTCAGTACGTTGCAGGACGTCTGCGAGATGCCCTGCAGTTCCTCCGCCGTAAGGTCCCCGGCTCCCGGTATCTCTCTTTCGATCACGTACTTCGGCATCCTTGCCTCTCTTCCCTCTGGTCTCTGCCTTCCAACACGAACCTTGCGGGGCCGCCGTGCCCCGTTCTCTAGAATGGGTAGACGACCACCCCCATCGCGCCGAGCGCGTACCACGCCCCGAACGCCACCCCGAGCACGCCGAGAACCGGGGCAACCCTCTCGAAGTGGCGGGCAACCGGCCCTCCGGCTATGACGAGCCCGAACGCCGTCGACAGGAGCGCCATCGAGACCGCGGTACCAGCCGCGAACAGCAGGAGCGCCGCCGCCGCCTCGCCCCTGTTGGAGATGGTGGAGAGCAGGAGGAGCGTGAGCCCCCCCGAGCCGCCGATGCCGTGCACGAGCCCGACCCCGTAGGCCGATAGCGGCGTCCTGCGCGCGGCGGCGTGGCCGTGGCCGTGCGCCTCGCTCTCCCTGTGCGAGTGGACGTGGCGGTGGGGCTCGCGGCGGTCCTCGTGGACGTGGACGTGGACGTGGTAGAGGCCGCGGCGCCACCTCATAAGGAGCCGGACGGCAAGGACGACGATGATCACGCCTATAAGCGTCTCGGCGGCCTGCTGCACGGGCTCGGGCAGGAAGCGGTTGAAGAGCACGAGCGGCAGGCCGAGCAGGATGAGCGTCGTCCCGTGCCCGAGGCCCCAAAGGAGCCCCATGAGGCCGGCCCTCCTGATCCCGGTATGGTCCTTCTCGGAGGCGATAAGCGTCGTCACCGCCGCGAGGTGGTCCGGGTCGCTCGCGTGCCTCAGCCCCAGGAGCAGGCTGATCAACAGCACCACCCCAACACCCACGGAGCCGCCGTGCATGAGCCCTTCGAGCCAGCCGTCTATCGCGCCCACGAGCACCTCCCCTTCAACGTCAAGCGTCCTCCCTCTCGAGCGCCGCCCGCACCAGCGCCCTGTCGTGCGCCCACGCGAAGTCCAGGCCGTCGATCTCCGCGAGGGAGACCCACCTCACCCCGGCGACGTCGTCTGCGGGGTTGATCTCCCCCCCGAGCAGCCTGACCCGGAAGCCTATAGCAAGCACCCAGTCGCCGCCCTCCCCGTAGGTGTGCGTCGCCTGCAGCACCGAGTCGCCGACCACCTCCGCCTCGACCCCGAGCTCCTCCCGTATCTCGCGCACGAGCCCGTCCGCCGGGTGCTCCCCGACCTCCAGGAAGCCGCCCGGCAGGTCCAGCCGCCCCTTCTCGGGCTCCCGCGCCCGGATGGTAACGAGCGCCCTGCCGCCCTCCACGATCACCGCCCCGACCGCCGGCATCGAGCTCCGGTACCACGACCGGCCGCACACAGGACACGTCACCCCCCCGCTCTCGCGGGGGGCGTCGAGCTTCGTCCCGTCCGCCGGGCAGAACCGGAACGGCTCGGTGGCGGAGAAGGGGACCTCGTAGCCCGCAGCGTCGGTCAAACCCGGCTCTTGACGAGTTCTTCGGCGACGCCCGCAAGCTGGTCAACGGTTCGCACGACCTCCACGCGGTCGCACAGGGGCTCGTAGAGCGGCATGTCGCAGGAGCCCAGAGCCCAGCCCCACTTCGGCTCCGGCGTGATCCAGATGGTCTGCCTGACGTGTCGCGTGATCTCCTCGAGCGCCGTGGCGTTCGCGGGCTTGCCGTTGTTGCGACCGTCGCCCAGGATTACCAGCGTGGTCTTGTGGTTCAGCGTCGGCAGGTGCTCGTTCCTGAACTGCTCGGCGGCCTTGCCGAAGTCGCTGTTCACGTCGGCGTCTATCATGCGCCCGGAGAAGATGTGCTCCACCGCTCGGTCCATATTGTTCTCTTCCAGAAGCTGCGTAACCTCCGCGACGTCCGCCACATACACGAACGTCCTGACCTTCGAGAACAGGTTCTGCATCTGGTACACCATGTGCAGCCAGAACCGGCTCAGGTTCCTCGTGCTTATGCTGATATCGCACAGCATCACGATGCGCGGGCGCTTCTCGTGGTGGCGGCGCAGGACGGGGTTGAAGGGTATCCCCCCGTAGCGGGCGTTCTGGCGCAGGGTGCGAGAGACGCTGATGTGCCCGGTCCGGTCCTGCTTCAAGCGGCGGGTCTTGGCGCCCTGGATCTGACGGGCGATCCGCCTTATCGCCGCCTCCGTCTCCCGCTGCTCGCCGGGGGAGAAGTCGAAGATCTTGCGGAGCGAGCGGCTCATCAGGGCCGAGTCGTCCTTCTTCTGCTCCAGCTTGTTCTGCCGTTCGATCATCTGCTCGATAAGCTGCGGCAGCCCGCGAAGGATCTCCTCGCTCTGCTCCTCGAGCTGGCGAATAAGCGCCTCGTCGATCTCAAGGTCGTGCAGGTGGTCCAGAAGCCCTTGTAGATCCACGGCGGAGACGTCGAGCGGCAGCTCCTGCCCGCCGTCGCCGTGCGTGACCAGGTCGCCGGGGTTGAACATGTTCCGCGCCCGGCGCAGCTTGAGCTGGTGCGTGATGCGTTGCAGCGCCTGATTCAGGGCGTTCGGCTTGCGGTTCAGGATCAGCTCCTGCGAGAACATCGAGAGGCGCATCTTGTCCGCCTTCCCGTGGATCTCCTCCGACGGCCGCATCTTCTCCTCGTCGAAGAAGCGGCGAAACTCGGTGTTCTCGTCGTCCTCGTGGCTGTGCTCATCCGAGTCCGGCGCCTCACCGGCCGGGTCCTCCCCGAACTCGGCGCTCGTCGGCGGCGCATCGTCGTGGTCGTGGTCGTGCGCCCCGAGCTTCGCCTTCGGCTTCTCCGCGGGCGGGCGCAGGTTGAAGTAAAGATCGAAGAGCTTCTCGAACGTCTCGACGTCGTCGTGGCTCTTGACCAGCGTGGTCCGCAGAGTGTCGCGCACCACCGAACGCTCCCCAAGCCCGACCTGCTCCAGGGCGTACAGGGCGTCCAGGCTCTCCGCCGGAGACACCCTGAGCTGGTGTCGCCTCAGCACCTGCACGAAGTCGTTTATTACCGTATCCATCGGGCTAGTGGCTGTGCTTGTGGGTGCTGCGGTGCATCTCGTACATCCCCTCGTTCTGGTTCTCGCCGGTGGGGACCTTCTGGCCGAGGTCTTTCCTCTCGGGACCTCCTCCAACGTGCGCCAGCACCTTTGCGGCGTCACGGTCGTACTTGATGATCACGCTGAGGGTCTCCTCGATCAGGTCCTTGTCCAGGCTCTTGGCCCCCAGCACGACCAGCGAGCGCGCCCAATCGAGCGTCTCCCCGATGCTCGGAGACTTCCGAAGGTCCAGCGTCCTGATGGACTGTATGGTCTCCACAAGCTCCCTCGCCAGCGCATCGCCCACCCCCGGCGCCTTGAGGCGCACGATCTCCAGCTCGACCTCCGAGTCCGGGTAGTCGATCTGGAGGTGCAGGCAGCGACGCTTGAGCGCCTCCGAGAGCTCTCGCGTCCGGTTAGACGTCAGGATGACCACCGGCGGATGCTCCGCCTTGATCGTCCCTATCTCCGGGATCGAGACCTGATAGTCGCTCAGGAACTCCAGCAGGAACGCCTCGAACTCCTCGTCGGCCCGGTCGATCTCGTCGAGCAGCAACACCGGCGGGACCACGGAGGTTATGGCCTGTAGTATCGGGCGCTCGACCAGGAAGTTCTCCGAGAAGAACACGTCGTCCTGCTCCCTGAGCTTCGTCGCCGCCTCCCGCAGCCCCTTCGTCGGCCCCAGGACCTCCCCGATCTTCTCCCGCAACACCTGCGTATACAGGAGTTGCTTGCCATACTCCCACTCGTACAGCGCCTTCGCCTCGTCCAGCCCCTCGTAGCACTGCAACCGGATGAGCGCCCTCTCGGTCGCCGCGGCGAGCGCCTTCGCAAGCTCCGTCTTCCCGACCCCCGCCGGGCCTTCTATCAGGATCGGCTTCTGCAGCTTTACGGCCAGGTACACCACCGTAGCCAACTGCCGGTTACAAACGTAGTCCTGCCCCGAAAGCCTCTCCCGGACCTCTTCAATGCTTTCGAACAAAATGCCCCTTCTAAAAACGTTGCCTGCTCCAACAACAACGGGAGCGGGTGTTCAGGCCCGCCCCCATCTTGTACGCCGCGCGCGACTGCAGGCAATGGCACCCGTGCCACTCTTGGCGCTCGTTTCCTTCGCGCTCTAGGCGAGGAAGACCTAACCCCCTGCCACCTTGCGGCCCATCTCCGGGGCGGCACCCCAGATGTTCTGCCGGTAGCCGTTGCCCGTCTTGCGGATCATCGGATCGTACATGCAGTCGCGCAGGATCTCCTTGGCGCCCTCGACGGTGAGGTCGCGCGGGTTCCCCGGCGTGCAGAGGTCGCCCATCATGTGCTCGGCCATCTTCTGCAACTCGTCGTCGTCGGACTGGATGGCGGCGGTAGTCTTGCCCTCGTACCAGCCCTTGCCCATCCGCGTCTTCGGGTACTCCGCGACCTGGCTCCAGTTCTCCGGGCAGCCGCAGTCCTGGACGAGCCGGATCGCCGCATCTATCGCCGCGTCCGCCGCCTGCGGCACGTTCATGCCCTTCGTGTCCACGCCCATCGCCGTGGCGATGTCCGCGTACCTCTCCGGGGCCGCCGGCTGGTTGTAGGTCCAAACCCTCGGGAGCCCGATGCCGTTGTTCAGGCCGTGGTGGATGTCGTAGTAAGCACAGACCGCGTGCGACAGGGAGTGCAGGATGCCGAGCAGGCCGGTGGAGAACGCCTGGGCCGCCATGTACTGCGCCCAGACCATGCCTTCCATCGCCTTGTAGTTCTTCGGGTTGTACGTCGCCTCGCGCAGGTTCTCCTGTACCAGTCGGACCGCGGCCAGCGCCACCGGCGTCGTCGAGGGGTGCTGCACGCGCCCGACGTAGCACTCCGAGCCGTGGGCGAGCGTGTCGAAGCCCGTGTACGCGATGTACTCCGGCGGCTGCGTCATGCAGAGCACCGGGTCGTTGATCGCGAGCGTCGTGATCGCCGCCCGGTCGAACCCTACCCACTTGTGCGGCGCGTTCGGCGAAGAAAGGTCCGTGATGACGTAGGCCGGCGTCGTCTCCGAGCCCGTCCCGACCGTCGTGTTTATAGCGATGTGCGCAGGGTTGTCCAGCGTCTCCGAGGCGTTCACCGCCTGGAACTCGTTGATGTTCCGCCCGTCGTGCGCCGCCACGACCCGTGCACCCTTGGTAGCGTCGTGCGAAGACCCGCCGCCGATGGAGACGAACCCGTCGCACCCACCCTCGCTAAACGCCTTGTAGGCGTCCATGACGTTGTAGTCCTTCGGGTTGGACTCGACCTTGTCGTAGACCGAGACCGAGACGCCCGCGTTCTCGAAGTTGGTCTTGCACTCGTCGATGATGCCCGTCCCCTTGAGCCCGGACGTGACGAACAGGACGTGCTTGAGCCCCATCGCCGCCGCCTCGGGACCTGCGTTCTCGTAAGCCCCCGCCCCAAACAACGAACGCGGCTGCTTGAAGAACTCCTTTACCGGGAACTCGAACATTCTTGAGGTATCCATAAACTTGCGTTTCCCCTTCCCCTAAACGATATTCTGCCCGAAAGCACCACGGACGAGACGATCCTTGCCTCAACCTCAGGCCACGCCTCTTGCGCCCTCCGGTCTGCTTCCCCCGACCTTTCCCATCGAGAGAGCCACTATTCCACCCGCCAAATCCCGGGTCAAGACCATCAGCGATGATCCCAAAGGCTCCCGGGCCGCGAAACCCCGTCTCGTTCTCTCTAGTACGCCCCTTTCGCCGCAAACTGTTACTACAATGTAACGGCAACCTCGATCAGATGCAAAGGTACTAAAAAAATCTTAACGTGAGCTTGGTAACGACACACCAGGATATGCATGTTTTTAGCATATAGATGCATTGCTTCGGCCTGCCGTCGCGCTGTTGACACAATGATGATTTGATACTACAAATGCAGTATGGAGCCTTTATCTAGGAGCAGCGTGGGGACGCTTTACCACCAGATTCTCCTCAGGCTGCACGAGAGGATCGGGTCTGGGGACATCGAGGTTGGGGAGAAGCTTCCGAGCGAGGCGGACCTCGAGCGCGACTATGGGGTGAGTCGGACGACGGCGCGGCGGGCGCTGGACGAGCTCCGGCGTCAGGGGCTCGTGCGGCGCGAGCCGGGGAGGGGGACGTTCCTCGTCGGGCCGCGTTTCAGCTCGAACCTCGCGCGGCTGTACAGCTTTTCGGACGAGATAAGACGGCGCGGCCACGAGCCG
>CADCVI010000092.1 GCA_902806105.1 uncultured Rubrobacteraceae bacterium | reverse complement strand
TCCCCTACCCCGTGCCTCACCCTGTACCAGACCAGAGCCCCGCTCTCTCGAATAAACTGCCCCCGGCGCAGCCAGGGAACCCGCCACATCGGGCTACTATACACGGGCTCCGCCCAGGCAATGAGCCCGGCCCGCCGGAACGCCGCGGCCGTCCTGACGCAGTGGAGCGGGTCGGTCACCACCAGCACCTCGGAGGCCCCCTCCTCGGCCGCAATCGCCGCCACGAGCCGCGCCGAGTCCCACGTGCTCTCGGCCTCGTCTTCTAGCAGAACGGCCTCCCCCGGCACGCCCTCTCCTCGCAGGATGTGCGCCATCACCTCCGCCTCGCTCGGCGGGTGCTTGCCGACCCCGCCCGTCACTACCACCCGGTCGATGGTCTTCTCCGCGTGCAGCCGAGCCGCGTGCCGCACCCTGGCGTCGAGCGTACGGCTCGGCTGGCCCCCGGGGAGCACCTGCGTCCCGAGCACGACCGCGTACCGTGGCCGTGCCTCTGTGGTGTCGGGGGCCCGCTCTCTCCCGAGGTAGACCCCGATCAGGCGTCGAAGCTCGCCCACTACGCCCCCAGGAAAGCGGGGACCCGAGCGAGGGCTCAAGCGCCGACCAGACCCCTGGCCCGCGCGAGGTCCTCCGGCGAGTTGACGTTCATAAGGAGGAGGTCGGGCTCCCCCAGGCTCCGAAGCTCGGCCTCTGGAACGTAGACGACCCCGTCGAGCGCGCGCAGGAACTCCCGCGCGGACCGCACGCCACGGTCGAGGGCGGAGCGGAGAAGCGGCAGGACCTCCTCGCGAGAGTACGCGGCGCAGAGCGGGTGTGTACCGCGGCCGTCGTCGGGAACGGCGGCCAGGAACCCGCGATCTTGCGCGACTTCGAGGAGGTGGTCCACGAGCTCGGGGCGCAGGAAAGGCATGTCGCCCGCGGCGACGAAGACGAGGGGGTGTCGGGCCGCCGCGAGCCCCGCCTCCATGCCGGCGAGGGGGCCCTGGCCGGGGCGGTCGTCGCCGACGGCGCGGACGCCGGTCGGGGCGGGGCCGGCACCGGCCAGGATCACCTCTTCGCAGCGGGGCGAGAGCGCCCCGGCGACGCGTTCGACGAGGGTTGCGCCGCCGACCTCGAGGAGCAGCTTGTCGCGGCCCATCCGGCGGCTACCGCCGCCGGCCAGGATCACGCCGGAGGCGGGGGCGCTCAGGTGGCCGTCCCGGCGGCGGCCCCTCCCCTGAGCCTGCCGACCTTGTCCCTAAGTGCCAGGACCCTGTCGCGCCGGATCGCCGTGTCCGCGCGGCGGGCGAGGCGTTTGGAGACGGCGAGGTCCACGGCGGCGCCGTGGACCCTGCGCGCGCGGGACCACGTGGCGAAGCGCCCCCTGAGGAGCAGGCCGAGGTAGTAGCCCGTCTTGCGGAAGTAGCTCGGCAGTATGGAGTACTCCTCGGCGGTGATCGTGCCGGCCCCCACCTCCTCGCGCAGCTCGTCCCGGATCATGCGCCGCTCCATCCACAGCCAGAGGACTATGATGACCCCGTAGAGCAGGATCACCAAGAACAGCACCACGTACGCCACCGGCCCGAAGACCGTCGCCGTAAAGTTGAACGCCCCGTGCAACAGTATCGCCCCGGTGAGCCCGACGAGCGGCAACAGGACCTTCAGGAACCCGCTCCTAACCCAGGGGATCAACCCGATCCCAATGCCGGTAAGCGAGGTGAAGGCCGCGTGGGCGAAGCCGCCGAAGATCCTGCGCACCACGAAGGTCTCGGGGCCGTACTGAAGCCCGTAGAGGATGTCCTCGGCTATGGCGAAGCCGAAACCGACCGCGGAGCCGTAGACGATCCCGTCCATCACCCCTGCGAACTCGACGAGCCCCCGCCGCCGGGCCGCCGTGTACGCTATAAGGAACGCTATAAGGAGGGCGAGGCCCTTCGTAGTCTCCTCGACCGGCGGCGCCACGAACACGGCGGTCAGAAAGGACGCGGCCTGGTTGCCGGCTAGACTGCTGATCGTGATCGACGCTATCGTGTTGAAGACGAGCGAGATCGTGGTCGCCACCGCGAATCCCCACATAAAGACCGGGATAACGTACCGCAGAGACTCCCGCTCGTAGAGGTCGATAAACCTTACGAACAGCAGGTACAGGACGGCCTGAACGATACCGATCCCTACGAGCGAGGCGCTCAGAGACATACGCGTGATCCTTCGGGAGATTCCATGGGCCGCAAGTGTATACCCACTCTTGCTAGAATACCCTCACTGGACCCAGGAGGAAAGATTTGGACAGGGACCCCCAAGACCGCAACTCCATACTCGACGCCCTCGGACACCTGACCCACGGGGTCTACGTGCTCGGGACCCGCCGGGGGCGCCAGTCCAACGCGATGGCCGCATCCTGGGTGATGCAGACCTCGGAACGCCCCCCCTGCGTCGCCGTCGCCATCCGCAACGACCGCTACACCCACGACATCGTCCTCGAGAGCGAGACGTTCGCCCTGAGCGTGCTTCGCGACGACCAGGTAAACGTCGCCACCCACTTCGGCGAGACGAGCGGCGAGTACTCGGACAAGCTCCGCGGCGTCCCCTACGGCCTGACCCCGAACGGCTCGCCCTACCTCCTAGACTGCCTGGCCTACCTCGACTTCCGCGTGATGGACCGGGCCCGCGCCGGCGACCACACGGTCGTCATCGGCGAGGCCACCGCCGGGGAGACCCTGGACGCGAGCTTCCCCCTAGTCTACGACCCGAGCGAGTACGAGGAGGCCCTCCGCTAGATGCCCCCCACCTCCCGACTGCAGGAACTCGGCCTCGAACTCCCCCCGGTCCCCTCACCAGCCGGCTCCTACGTCCCCGCAACCCGATCCGGCCGCCTCGTCTTCACGGCGGGCCAGCTCCCCTTCTCCGGCGGCGAACTCCACCGCACGGGCAAGGTGGGCGACGCGGTGACCCCCGAAGAGGCGAAGGAGTGCGCCAGGCTCTGCGCCCTGAACGCCCTTGCCGCCGCCGCGGAGAGGGCCGGCGGCCTCGACAACCTGCGCGACGTCGTGAAGGTAACGGGCTTCGTGGCCTCGGCCCCCGGCTTCAACGGCCAACCAGGGGTCCTGAACGGCGCCTCGGAGCTTCTCGGGGAGGTCTTCGGGGACGCAGGTCTACACGCCCGTAGCGCCGTGGGCGTCTCAGAACTCCCGCTCGACTCACCCGTCGAGGTCGAGCTCGTCGTCAGCCTCGATCCCCCCGCCTGAACGTTGTCCCGCCAGGCTCCCAAGGTATAATCTGTTCTGTCGTATACGATTAGAAAATCGGAGGCTAATTATGGAGACAACGAAGCAGAAGACGGACATCAGGCTGTACACGGGCAGCTACTGCCCCTACTGCCGGAGGGTAAAGCAGGAGTTGGACAGGCTCGGCCTCGACTACGAGCCGGTCAACGCCGATGACGACGGGCGGCAGGAGGTCATCCGGCTCTCGGGGCAGCGGGCGATCCCGATCCTGACCATCGGCGAAGAGGTGATCGTGGACTCCTCCACCATCATCCGCGAGCTCCGCAAGCGCTACGCGTAGAGACCAGGCTTTGAGGTCTTGGAGAGGCGGGGCTCCGGATCGGCCCGCCAGATACAGGGACTTCAAAGCCTAGAACCCGCGAACCGTCGCGGGCGCTACGTCCGGGCTTCGGAAGGCCCCTCCTCGTCTAGCAGGTCGAGGACGTAGGTGGCGTAGAAGGCGAGCGACTCTTCCGGGCCCTCGTTCAGGAAGGCGCGGGCCTTGCCTACGGGGTCGAGGGCCAAGTCCCTCACCTCGACCACGGGGCCTTCGCCCCACGTCTCGGGTGGCCGCCAGGCGGCCCCGAGGCCGGCGTTTCTGCGGATGATCTCCCCGAGAAAGCAGCCGACCCCGCCCACGAGCCCGTCCGTGACGGGGGTCTTGCCTTCGTCCTCTTCGTCGTGGAGGGCCGCCGTGAGGAGGTCCTCCACGAGCGGCAGGTAGTCCGGTCCGAAGTCCAGGTCCACCCCCCAGTGGCGACTCGCGACCTCCCTAAAGAGGCCTGCGGCCTCCTCGGGACGGTCGATGCGGACCCGGAGCAGGTCGAGTTGCAGCAACGCGGACGGCGAGAGGCCGCACAGGAACCGCAGCTTGTCGGGAACCGGGTAGGCGCTCAACAGGTCCACGCGGGCTTCGGCGTGCTCGGAGTTGCGCAGCGCGGCGAGGCGTCCGGCGAACTCGAGCTCGCCGCGTTCGTCCCAGGGGCCGGTCGCCACCTCGACGAAGAACGCCTCCTCGTCCTCGAGGAGGTAGATGGGCAGCACGGTGCGGCCGAGCGGGGAGCGGATCTCCTTGAAAAGCTCCAGGATCTCGCCTCCCCGTTCCTCGAGCTCGCCCGCGACCCTGAGGATGGTCGCGGGGCGGGGCGCGTCGGGCTCGATCCGTATGGGCCCCCGCGGCCCTTCGTGCGTCTCCCGCTCGGGGCTCTGCGGTGCCTCCTCCTCGCCTCTCCAGAACACTTCCCGCGTCCTCCAGCATAGCTCCAGGAACCGTGCGAGTTTAGCATCGGCGGGGGTTTGCCCGCAGCCGGCCGATGGACTATCTTTACGCCCATGCCCGAGAGACAAGAGCTACTACTGGTGCGTCACGGACAGTCCACGGCAAACGCGAGGGGAGTCTGGCAGGGCCAGATGGAGTTCCCCCTCTCTGGGGAGGGGCGCCGGCAGGCGGCCCTCGCGGGGCTGGCGCTGGCCGAGGCGGATTACGACGCCATCTACAGCAGCCCGCTGGCGCGGGCCTTCGAGACCGCCGAGATCATCGCGCGCGAGTCCGGCTTCCCCGGCGAGGTCGTCCCGCTGCGCGGCCTGATCGAACGCCACGGCGGCGTCCTGGAGGGACGGACCTGGGCCGAGCAGGAGGAGCGAAACCCCGAATTCGCCCGAAAGTTCCTCTCCCTTCCGGAAGAGGAGCGCTGGGCGTTCGCCGGCGCCGAGACCGACGAGGAGGTCATGGCCCGCTTCGAGGCGGCGCTCGACAAGATACGCTCCCGCCACCCGGAGGGCGCCCGCATCGTCGTCGTCTCGCACGGGGGCTCGATGCGGGCCTTTCTCAGGGACCGCTTCGGGCCGGGTGTGCTGCCCGGAACCCACAGGGCCTCGAACGCCTCGATCACGCGCATAGCATGGGCCCGCGACGGCACGGCCCCCGACCTTCTCTCCCTCGCCTCCACCGAGCACCTCACGGGCCAGAGCGGCCCCGACACGACAAGGGCCGAGTAGCGCTTAGCTCTCAGCTGTCAGGCTCGGGTATAAAACGACCTGAGAGCGATAACGGGCTCTGTCGTCCTCTCCCGGCCACAGAAGTGCTCGTGCAAGAGGTGCGATCCGTAGAGAGAATCAAGCCACAGCGTGACGCCTCGAAGGACCAGGGGCCAGGCTAGCCCCGATTCGGATTTGCCAGGCACGGCCGGGCCGAAGGCCCCGAGCTGATAGTTGGGGTAGTCACGGGGGCTAGCCTCCGCGACTACCCCAGCGGGCGGACGGCGCGGGCGTTGGGTCCGCGGTCGTTGCGGCCTACCTCGTACTCGACGTCGCCGTTGGGGACGAGGGCGGAGGGGTCTCCCTCGACCTCGGAGTGGTGGACAAAGAGGTCCTCTCCGGTAGGCCGGATCAGGAACCCGTAGCCCTTCTCCGGGTCGAACCACTTGACGCGGCCCTGCTCCCGCGAAGGGTCAGGCGCGGCCTGAGGCTCCTCCGCCTCGGTCTGCCCGTTGCTCGCGACAGACGTCCAGACCTCGCCGTCGCGATCGGCGTCGGGGGTTTCCCCGCCGTCGGGCTCCAGGACGATAGAGTCTTCGGCGACCTTCACGACGACCGAGTCCACACCGGCCCAGTGTTGTTTCCAGATCGGGTCCTCGGCGACGGCGGGGTCGAGCCAGAGGCCCCAACCGTCGTTCTCGCCGTGGTCGAGGACACCCTCGAAGAGGACCTCGGGCTCCCTGGGGCCGCGCTCGCGGCGGTAGATGTCGTTGCGCGAGCGGAAGGACTGCACCGAGGAGGCGCTGGTCCCCAGGGCGTCGGCGATCCAGTCGTCCGTCTTGCCCGCCTCCACCCACTCGCGGATGCGGTCCATGTGCGGCTTCAACGCTATGCGCTTCCTGGAGTCTGCCATGCTACTGCCTGCTCCTTCTTGCCCTGCCGTTGGTCTCGGGGGGTGATTCTTCGGGCGATGATGGACGAACTACCTTGATGACGCCCGGCATTCTATCACCTCGCCCGCCCTCTATGAATCCCCCCGCCCGGAGGTACCGGGCTGGTCGTCGCGTCCCGACTCAGGGGCGCCCGCCCCGCGGACGCCACCGTCCTCCTCGGTCGTGCCCGGGGCGTCCTTGGCCTGCGGATCCTGTACGCGGGTCGGCTCCTCGCCGGCGGCGGGCTCCTCGCGGGTCCGCTCCCGCTCCGCCCTCTCGGCCGGGGCCGGCTTCGCCTCCGCGGGGTCGTCCGCGGCACCCCCGGAGACGGCTCCCCCCTCAGAGGCCACGTTGGTCTCTGTCGGCTCCTCCTCGCGGGTCGCCTCCTCGCGCGGCGGCTCGGGGTAGTCCACAAAGCCCTCGCGGCCCAACTCCTGCAGGATCTCCCCGGCCACGGGGGCCGGCAGGTCCAGGCGCAGCGCCAACTCCTCGGCCCAGGCGAGCGTCTCGTACCCGTCGGCGGCGGGCCCGTAGCCCAGGGAGTCGAGCGCGCCGGCGACCTCGGGGGTGGGCACCAGGGTGTTCCCGCCGGCGGCGACGCGCAGGTGCTGGAAGAGTCGCAGGTCGAGGCCGCCCACGACGCCGATTATCGGCTCCGTCTCGAGGATGCGGCGCCGGACGAAGAGGCGGGTGTCGTAGCCGTCGGCCCACCGGCGGAGCACCTCGTTCTCGTCCACGTAGTTGTACTGGGCGACCCTGTGCTGGAACTGCCCGAGCAGCCTGCCGGTCAGAACGCGTAGAGAGCCGTCGCCGAAGAACCACTCGTCGCCCTCGACGCTCATGATCCCGCTCGTGTGGGCGATGGTGAGGGGCTCCTCGTCGTCCTCGAAGGTCTCGCGGAAGGAGCGCACCATCTCGCGCACCTCATCCGGCGGGCGCCCGCTCTTCATGAGGGCGGTCTCGTAGACCACCATGGCCGCCAGGCGGCTCTCGCCGGAGGCCTCGTCGACCCTTCGGGCGGCCTGACCGAGGCGCCTGTCGAAGTCCTGTAGGTTCTTTATCTTCCAGGCGGCCTCTACCGCCCTATCCGCTACTTCGACCATGGCATCTCCTCGGCTCTTAAAAGGTTCCCCGCCAATATAGCAAGCATCACCCCGGCCCTCAATTCGTCTCCTTGAGCCCGTAGACGCCGGGGGCGGTCTGGACGGAGGGCGATTCGGGGTTGTCGCGGACGTCCACGGAGAGCCTCGCCCGCATCGTGTTCTGCGGCGTGCGGCCGGCGCTCGTGAGGTAGCCGGACTCGAGCGCGAGCTCCGTTATGTCGCCGTAGTGCAGGGGGCGCCCGACCTCCCCGAGCACCTCCCTGGCCGCGGCCTTGAAGTCCATACCCGGGGCGCTCACGCGCCTTCCGGCGAGACCTCCGGGTAGGCCCCGATCAGGCTGACGTAGGGGCAGTGCTCCTCGAGCCCGTCGAGCGCGCGCCTCACCCGCTCCTCGTCCGGGTGCCCCCTGAAGTCCGCGAAGAACACGTAGGTCCAGGCGCGCTTGCGGCTCGGGCGGCTCTCGATGCGGGTGAGGTTGATCCCCTGCCCCGCAAACGCCGAGAGCGCGTCCTTGAGCACCCCGGGCCTGTCCTTTACCGAGAACACGACGCTCGTCTTGTCCCGCCCGGTCCTGTCAGCCCACGACCGGCCAAGCACTATAAAGCGCGTCGTGTTCGTCCTCGCCTCCTGGATGTTGCGCGCCAGCACGTGCAGCCCGTGGGCCTCGGCCGCCAAAGCGCTCCCGACCGCGGCCACCCCAGGCTCCGTCGCCGCCCTCCTCGCGGCCTCCGCCGTCGACTCGACCTCCTCGAGCCTGGCCTTGGGGAGCTCCCGCCTGAGCCACGTCGCCGCCTGGGCCAGGGCCATCGGGTGCGAGAGGACCAGGGTGACGCGCTCGGGCGAGGACTCGGCGGAGATCAGGTTCTGGGAGACGGCCAGGTAGACCTCGCCGCAGACCTTGAGCGGGCTGTTCATCAGCTCGTCGAGCGTGTGGGTGACGGCCCCCTCCATGGAGTTCTCGACAGGGACGACGCCGTGCTCGGCCTCCCCCCTCTCAACCCTGGCGAAGACCTCGGCGACCGTCGTCTGGGGCTGGAGCTCGATGCTCGTGCCGAACGAGCGCAGCGCGGCCTCGTGGGTGAAGGTGGCCTCGGGGCCCAGGTACGCGACCTTCAGGCGCGTCTCCAGGGAGACGCTTGTCGAGATGATCTCGCGGAAGACCGCCTCGAGCCCGCGCCGGGGGAACCCGCCGTCGCCGAGGGATGCAACCCGGTCGAGGACCCGCCGCTCCCTGGCGGGCGCGTAGACCGCGAGGCCCTCGCGCTGCTTGAGCTCGCCTATGCCGCGGGCCAGCGCCGCCCGCCGGTCGAGGAGGCGCACTATCTCGGCGTCCACCTCGTCTATCCCGGCCCTGAGCTCGTCCATGCCGGGGCCGGACGCGCCCCAGTCGGCCTCGCCTGAAGGGGCTTCCGTATCCACGTTCTCGCGTACAGGTCTAGATGGGTTCACGGCGTTCGCGGCCTTTCATAGTCTTGGGGTGTCGGTCCTGTTCCGGCTAGAGGAGAGACGGTCTCGCGCTTCAGGAGCGGGCGCGCCCCTCCCAGATAAATCGCCGCGCCGCCGGGTTTGGAGAAAGTAGCATGATGGCTACAAAGTACCAGAGCCTCTCGGCGGTTGTCAAAAGCTGCCGACGCCGAGGAGCAGGAGCAAGGTCACCACCGCCGCCACCCCGAAGCGGTAGAAGGCGAAGGCGCGCAGGCTGTGGTTCGTCAGGTAGTTGAGCAGGAACCGGATCGTCACGTACCCGACCGCCGCCGAGGTCACGAACCCCACGGCGAAGAGAAAGGCCTGCGCGGCGTCCATACCCTGCAGGATCACCTCTCCCACCTTCAGGCTGCCGGCCCCCGCAATGATCGGCACGCTCATAAGGAAGGAGAACCGCGCCGCCTCCTCGCGCCGCAACCCCAGAAAGAGCCCGAGCGTTATCGTCCCCCCGGACCGCGAGACCCCCGGCACGAGCGCCGCGGCCTGGGCGAACCCGATCCCGACAGCCTCCCCGAACCCGAGCTTCGAGGCCCTGCGCGTCCGCTTGCCGACGACCTCCCCGACGATGAACAGCACTCCGATAAGGACGAAATTGAAGACCACGACCCACGGCGACCGAACCGCCGGCCCCTCGAAGAAACCCTCGAGAAAGTACCCGATCACGGCGGCCGGCACCGTCGCGGCGATGATGAGGTAGGCCATGCGCTGGTCGGCGTCGTTCGCCAGATCGCGGTGAGAGAACGACCGGAAGAACGCGAAGGCCATCCGCAGGAGGTCGCGCCAGAAGTACGAGACCACCGCGACGAGCGTCCCCATGTGCAGCGCTACGTCGAAGGAGAGCCCGAAGCGGTCCTGGTCGAGGCCGAGAAAGTACTGACCGAGCAAGAGGTGCCCGGAGCTCGACACGGGCAGAAACTCCGTGAGCCCCTGCACGATCCCGAGCACTATCGCCTGTAGGAGCTCCAGCACGCGTCAGGTCCTTAGGTCTAGGAATTGGCGCGCATACTATTACAGAAGCATGCCAGCTTGTCAGCCCGCCGCGCCCGAGGGGCTCCCCGAGGAGCTCCCCGAAGGGCTTCTCTAGCCCCCGCTGAGGGCGGCCAGGGCCCGCCAGTTCTTGAGGGTGATGCGTCCGGCTTCTACCTCTATAAGGTCGCGGCCGCGCATCTCGTTTAGGACTTTGGTCACGGACTCGCGGGTGGAGGCGACCATCGCGGCGAGGTCCTGGTGGGTGAGGCGGAGGTCTATGACGACCACGCCGTCGTGGCGGTCGCCGAACTTCTGGGCGAGGATCGGGAGGAGGTTGGCGAGGCGGACCTCGGTCTCGCGGGGAAGCAGGCACTTGACGAGCTCCTCGTACTGGACCAGCCGCAGCTCCAGGAGCGTCATGATCTTGAACGCCACGCGGGGCTCCTGGCGGACGGCCCGCTCGACGAAGATCTTGGGCACCTTCGTGACCACGCAGTCCGTTACCGCCTCGGCGTACGCCCGCTGGCGGGCCTCGCCCGCGAAGGCCAGGTGCCCGAAGATGTCCCAATCCCTGAGCAGCCTGAGGGTCGCCTCCTTGCTGCCGGAGTAGGGCCTGAAGAGCTTCATCACCCCGGAGACGAGCACGTAGAGGGCGTCCCCGTACTCGCCCTGCCGGTAGACGGCCTCCCCGGGCGCGTAGGTCCGGTCGGCCGTGGCTATGCCCATCTCCTCCAGGAGCCGCAGGAGCGACCGGCACTCCTCCTCCTGGAGCCTGGTGTACTCCGGCAGGGAGGGATCCATCTCCACCTAAGAACCCCCGCCCGCGCGCTTTGCTGCGTCTCCGCCCAACCTGTCACACATTGCTACAGTGTACCTTACCGGCGAACCGTGGCGTACCAACCGGCCGGACGGGTAGGCACGATTCGGTTAGAATGGCGCCGACACGTACTCGAGAGAGGAGACGGGGTGCGCGAGCGGCTAACGTTCGGGATCTTGATTTTGCTTCTGATCTTCCTCTTCGCTTTTGTGTTCGCCGTCCTCGGGAAGGGCGAGTACGAACCAGGCGCAGAGAGGGACCGGCCCCCCACCGTGGCCC
>CADCVI010000091.1 GCA_902806105.1 uncultured Rubrobacteraceae bacterium | reverse complement strand
TCCCGCGCCTCCTCTTGGGGGTCCACGGGATCATTCTGCACGCGTAATCCCCGGGGCGCATGGCTCCGATGGAACTGTATTCGTCGAGCCGGGGGACGAGAACAGTTCTATCAGGCTAGACCAGGACCGGGCGCGGGTAGAGGATGGATTTCGGGCAGCAGCGCCCATCCGCTGCACGGTCCGTTTGCGTCGGGATGACGCGCCCTCGTCACCCTCCGCGTCTGTACCGAGACGCGCCGGGGAGCTCCTGGCACCGGGCACCCGCTCGCTGGTGCTAGGCGTCCGTGGTCGGCTTATCCGTCTCGGCGCGAGAGAGCTCCAGCAGGCGGATGACCTCGTCGTCCGTAACCTGCCTGAAGTCCCCGTAGAAGGAGCCGACTGCGTAGAAGTCTTCAGGGCTGTGGAGGACCACGAGATCGTCGACCTCGGGACGCAGGAGCTCTGCGGTTCGCGGGGGACAGACGGGCACGGCGAGGACTAGGCGTCCCGGCCCCCGTTCGCCGAGGGCCAGGAGCGCCGCCCGGGCCGTCGCTCCGGTTGCGAGGCCGTCGTCGACCAGGATCACCGTCCGGCCCCGAACCTCCGGCTCGGGCCTGTCGCCTCGCAGGAGGCGCAGCCTCCGCTCTACCTCCCGAAGCTCTTCCTCGGCGGCCCTCCTCACGTGCTCCTCGGAGAGCTTCAACGCCCGGACGATGCGATCGTTCAGGACCAGCGTGCCCCCCTGGGCGATGGCGCCGATTCCGAGCTCGGGCTGGCCGGGCGCCCCGAGCTTGCGCGCTATAAACACGTCGAGCGGAGCCTCCAGGGATCTCGCGACCTCCGCCCCGACCGGCACGCCGCCCCGCGGGAGCGCGAGCACGACCGGCGGCTCGTCCGCGTATCCGGCCAAAGGCGTAGCGAGCAGCCTACCCGCGTCCGCGCGGTCCACGAAGATCGCGTCTCTCATGATCAGGGCCTAGCTCTCCCTACGCTCTACCTCTCTCGCTACCCCATCCCTGGGCCGGTCCGCCCGCTCAAGGGACGTAGTCCTCGTCGCTCGCGGCGGCGAGCGGGTCGGTCATGGGCGCCTCCGGGTCGAACTCGTACGGCTCGAAGTTGACCGAGCCGCAGTTCGGGCAGGAGAGTTCGTCCTCTTCCTGCACCACGGGGTTTATGAGCGCACGATGGTCCGAGAACACCTTCCCGCACACCGAGCAGGCAAACTGCGTATCCGCCACACCAACCACCACCCCACCCTCGCTCGTCCAACGCTTGCGTCGCCCTCAGACGCGGTCCTGCGCCCCTTCGTTGCCGGCCATCCGGGCGCAGTGGGCGCAGCAGAAGAAAGATTCGCCGGCCTGTATGCCGTGCCCGATGACCTTGACGCCGCAGTGCCCGCAGACGGGGGCGAGCGCGTGTATGGCGCACTCGAAGCTGTCGAAGACGTGCGTCGCGCCGGCGGACGTGACCTCGAACGCCCCGTCGTAGTCGTTGCCGCAAACCTCGCATTGAGCCATCCCGCTTCCCCTTTCTCCCGCTCGTATCCGGCGGGTTCTACCGCCTACGGTTCCCCGGTTCGCGCCGCTCGAAACGGACCCGCTCTCTGCGCCGGATACGCAGAGCTTCGGACCGCGTTCCCGTCCACGGTTTGGCTCTTGGGGACGGGGGTAGAGACCGGGCCATGGCGAAAGACGGAGGTTTCAGGGAACTTGTGGGCACGGAGATTATGGAGGCCGAGGAGGGACACGCGGTAGTAGAACTGCGGGCCGAGGACAGGCACCTCAACGCGGGCGGGACCGTGCATGGGGGCGCGGTTTCTACGCTTATAGACATCTCGATGGCCGAGGCCCTGAATTCGATGACGGGCGAGGATGAGCGGCCCGTGACCATCGAGATCAAGGTGAACTACCTCGAACCGGGAGAGCCGGGCACGCTCGTCTGCTCCGCGAAGGTCCGCAAGAGCGGCAAGCGCATCACCATCGTCGAGGCCGAGGTTACCCAGCGGGAGAGCGACGAGGTAGTCGCCCTCGCCACCGCCACCTACACCCTCGTCGGCTAGGGGCTTTCGTTCCCGTCACAGGGGAGCACCTCGAAGCCCGAGCCCTCCAGAATCCTCACCCGATATGCGCCGTCGAACCCCTCCGAGCGCGAGGGCGGCACGAGCTTCTTGGCGGTGGCGAAGATCGCGACGTCCGGCACCCGCGCTCTCCCCTCCCGCCGCCCGTTGCGCTCCCGCGAGTCTCGCGGACCCGACTCGAAGGAGTAGGCGATGGCGCGCGCCCCGTGCTCGCGTGCGAGCTCGATCAGGGGCTTGCGGTCTTCGAGCGTGGGGTTCGTGTTGTCCACCACGACCGAGCGGCCATCACGGAGCGCGGCCTCGACGAGTCGAGCTTGCCGGCGTCCGCGGTTCTTGTTGTGGCGAAAGAGATCCTTGCTGACGTGTTCGTGGGTGGCTGCAAAGCGTTCGCGGTAGAAGGTGCTCTTCCCCGACGCCTGCAAGCCGACGAATACGACAAGCTCCGGCCTCCCCTCGTTCAGGTCTTTGGGCCTCCCTCCATGAGCGCGAGGTCCACGAAGCGGTCCCAGTTCTCGGCGATCCTCGCGGCCATCGCCTGCTCCTCGGCGCGGTTCTCGCGTGCCACCCGGGCCGTCTCCTCGTCGCCCGCGCGCTCGGCCACCCGTTCGAGAATCTCGTAGGAAGCTATCTCGAGATGCTCCGTCACGAACGCGTCGCGCGCGTTCTGAATCGGCTTGTCGCTGCGGAGAACGTCGAAGACGCCCTTCGCCTGCGCGGACGCTATCGCCGACACGTCCTTGCCCAGCGAGGCGAACCCGAGGCCGCCCAGGGCCTCCAGACGCTCCCGCAGACGCTCCTGCTGTTGCCGGGACTCCTCCCTGTGCAGGCGGAACATCTCCCGAAGATCCTCGTCCCCTGTCGTCATGATGATCGAATCGAGCATCAGCACGATGTTTCCTTCCATCGCGTGGACGTTCTGCACGTACTCGATAAGCCTGCTACGCGATACGTTGTTTCTCATTACCTCTCCCTCCTCGGGATCCGTCTTTTGACCCTTCATCCGACCCGAACCATACGAAAACGCCCGATGGGGTGCCCCCGGAGTGTCGCCGTCCCGAGCCAGACGCCCTGCTCTCCCTGTCTGATCTCGTCCACCCAGAAGGAGAAAGGCGGGTCGTAGATCAGGGCGACGTGCCCGGCGCGGTCCTCGAGCCGGAACGGCCACCGCAACAGGGGCCCGACCCAGGTCTCGCCCCTCCCTTCCCGAACCCGCTTCCACACCCCGATCATGGGCGGCAAGAGCCCACCCGTCCGCTCTACCCGCCAGTAACCGTCGACGGGAAGATTCAAGAACCGTTCCTTGCCATCAGGCCCGCCGTGGTCGCGCTCTGCTCGGTCTCCTTCATGCTCCTCACGGTTTACCCGCCGCCGTCATCGCGGTTCTCGAAACGGAAGACAGAACAATGCAATGCCTTCCTGGGGACGGCGAGGACGTCCCCGCTCATGGCCCTCGGACCAGATGACAGGCCCTCCTCATACTTGCGGGGAGCCCTGACACAGTCCCTCCCCGCCTTGGAGCAACATCACCTACCCTCCTTACGAGCTTGCGAAACGGGCCACGGGGATCGTCCCCCGGGGCCCTCCTCCGTCTCTTACCCGCTACCGAGCGTGGCAAGCACCCTCGCGGCGCGGGCACGCGTGTAGGCCGGTCGGAGCTAGGACTCGTCCCCGCCGACGTCCTCCGAGACCTTGGTCCCGTCGGGGATGGTCTCCCCCGGGTACACGCTGACGCCGGCCGCTATGCTCACGCCCTCTCCGACGACGACCCCGTCCCCGAGGGCGCACCCCTTCTGGAGTCTGGCGCCCGCCCGGATCTCGCACGAACGGCCGACGAGGGCGCCGCTCAGCTCCGCGCCCTCCCCTATCGTCGCCCCTTCGGCCACGGTGCTCCCGACCACCGTGGCCCGCGCGTCCACGGAGACGCCCGATGCTAGGACGGAGTACGGCCCGACTTGGGCGTCAGGGGAGATCCGGACGCCGTCCCCGACGACGACCGGCCCCTTCAGGGAGCCCTCGCCCGCCTCGGCACCATCCCCGACCCGGATGCCCCTGCGCTGCTCTTCACCGGGGGGCACGACCCCACTGACCTTGCCGTCGAGGACGGCGCGCTGGGCATCCATGTACTGCTCGATGTTGCCGATGTCCTCCCAGTAGGAGTCGGCCCCCATCACGTAGCCGTAGACGGGGCGGCCCTCGTCGAGGAGCTTCGGGAAGACCTCCTTGGACCAGTCGTACTCCTGGCCCGCCGGGACCTCATCGAGCACCCCGGGCTCCACGACGTAGATGCCGGTGTTCGCCGTGTACGAGAAGACCTCGTCCTCGTCGGGCTTCTCCAGGAACCTCTCCACTCGACCGTCTTCGTCGACCACGACGATGCCGAACTCCGAGGGATCGTCGACCTTCTTGAGGACTAGGGTGACCTCGGCGCCGCTCTCCTCGTGGAACCTTAGGACCGCCCCGAGGTCGACGTCCGTCAGGGCGTCCCCCGAGACCACGACGAACCTCTCCCCGAGCCTGTCCTCGATGTACTTCACGGAGCCGGCCGTCCCGAGTGGTTCCTCCTCCACGGAGTATTCCATCTCCACTCCCCAGCGCGAGCCGTCCCCGAAGTGCGCGCGGATAACCTCCGGCATGTACTCCAGGGTAGCAACGATCCTCTCGAAGCCGCTACGCTTCAGGAGGTTGACGATGTGTTCCATACACGGGACGTTCACCACGGGGATCATCGGTTTCGGCTGCTCGCTCGTCAGCGGCCTCAGCCTCGTCCCCTGCCCGCCGGCCATAATCACGGCTTTCACAAAAAATTCCTCCTCGTCGCTCTCTCGGACCATACGCTCTTCGTCCTGCGCAAACCTACCCCATCCGGGGCCTCGCGACCCTTCCCATAGATCGGCCCCCGCCGTTCCGATGGCGTCCGGACGGCCGCGTGGTTAGGATGGCGCGTGGTTTGTCCGGTCGCGTGGGGAGGGGACGTCTTGGATCTGGGTCTCGAAGGGAAGCTCTTCTTGGTGGGCGGCGCGAGCCGCGGTCTCGGTCGCGCCGTTGCGGAGCAGCTGCTGCTGGAGGGCGCCCGCGTGATCCTGGTCTCCCGCGACGAGAGCACCCTCTCGGAGACCGCCCGGGAGCTCGGCGGTGAGGCCCATCCGCTCGCGGCCGACCTCTCGGACCCCCGCGGCGTCGGGACCATAGCCGAAACCATCTCCGGGATGGGGGGCGAGCTCGGCGGAGTCCTCGTCAACTCCGGGGGCCCGCCGTTCGGGCGCGCGCTGGAGCTTGAGGACGACCGTTGGCTCGCCGCCTTCGGGTCGCTCATCGGGGGGCCGATCAGGCTCCTCCGCGCGCTCGTCCCGCTCATGGGGGACGGCGCGTCCGTCCTCTTCGTCACCTCATCGTCGGTCAGGCAGCCGATCCCGAACCTGGACGCCTCGAACGTCCTGCGCCCGGGCGTCGCCGCCCTCGCCAAGTGCCTCGCCCGCGAGCTCGCGCCGAGGGTACGCGTCAACAGCCTCGCCCCGGGCCGTATCGACACGGAGAGGTCGCGCTCCCTCGACTCCTCGAACGCCGAGGCCCTCGGGATCTCGCCGGGGGAGGCCCGGGCCCGGGCGAGCGAGGCCGTCCCGATGGGACGCTACGGGGAACCCGAAGAGTTCGGCCGGGCCGCAGCCTTCCTCCTCTCCCCCGCCGCCTCGTACATAAACGGTGTCTCCCTACAGGTCGACGGCGGGTCGGTCTCCGCGCTCCCCTGATGCACCGGACGAGCGAGACGTAGCCACAAAAGCTCGCGTCCGAAGAACCACGAGCGGCAGGCTCGACGGGGGCCGCTTGGCGGTCGTCCTGGAGGTCCTGCTCGATGCCGGGCTGGCCTACACGGTACATGCCCCGCTGGAGATCGACCTGATGGATCCGACCGCCCGAAACCGCCGGCGCGACGCCCTCCACAGCTTCGAGGACGAACTCGCTTCCGAAAGGGATGCCCTGCGCGAGGCCGGGGAGATGAGGGCAGTTATCGCCGTCGAGAACTACTATCCCGAGCTGCTCATCCTGCGGGGGGAGGTCTACGACTACTCCGTCCGGCCCTCGGAGCTTGCCGGGCAGATCCCCGGCGTCGACCATCCCTCGGTAGGACTCTGCTGGACGTCGGTCACGCCACCCTCGCCGCCGCAGCCTTCGGCTTCGACTACCCCGACGAGTGCGCCGCCGCTGCCCCCTAGTCAGCCACGTACACCTGCACGACAACATGTGCACGCCCAACCTTACCGGCAGCCGCCCGTCTCCGAGCGCACCGTCTACGGTCGCGGTGACCTACAACTCCCGCCGGGGAGGGGCATGGTTCCCCTTGAAGAAACCTTCAACCGCATAGATTTTCCACACGACCCGTCGTGCTGCGTCGAGCTCTCCCCCGAGCTTCGCTCGCCTCGGAGGCCTCTAGGGCCGCGCAAAACCTCGCAAGGGTGGCGGGCACGTCCCGGAGCAAGTCCCCGATCTACCGTTAGCGCGTCGAAGCAGGAGGGGCGCTAGAAGGAGACCCATCCCCAGCAAGCCTGACTCTCCCTGTTCCCGTGTACTAAGGCAATTCGAGTCCTCGCCGGTGAAGGCTTCTACGACGTGAGGCCCCCCTGGTCAACCAAGGGGGCTCGAAGGGACGCCTGGCAAACCCACCCGGGAAGCCGCGCGAGGATATGCACCACCCTCATGGCCTAAGCACGCACGTTGGGGCCAAGCGTAGAAAAGACCGGTTCAAAATATTGCACGCGTTGCGTGTACTGCACGCTGGATCTGGTGTAACATCTGCGCCAACGTTCCCGAGCCGCTTCGCTCTTTGGGGCCTTCGGCCCGGGCGTGGCTTGTAGCGTTTCTGCTGCGACACTCTGTCGCACCCCCATCAAATTACCGAGGTACGTTTCCTATTGTTGGGCCGGCGCCGAGGCATTGTCTGGCACCGGAGGAAAGGTTCGAGGAGAAGATGCTTGGCGGCGCGAGGCAAAGCCGGGCGTTACCAGAGGGAGGTAACAGGGTGCAGGACGTAAGGGAGAGGGAGAGGCACGAGATCGGGACCGTGTTCTGGGTCTCGGCGGCGTTCGCGCTGGGGTTCATCTTGTGGGGCGTGATCGGCCCGGAGAGCTTCGGAAGCGTGACCCAGGCGGTCTTCGAGTGGGTGGTCGCAAACCTGGGCTGGTTCTATCTGCTGGCGGGGAACTTCTTCCTAGTCTTCGTGATCGCCCTCGCCTTCAGCCGCTACGGCAAGCTGCGGCTGGGGAAAGAAGGCGACAGACCGGAGTTCAGCCGCTTCGCGTGGTTCGCCATGCTGTTCCAGGCGGGGATGGGACCGGCGCTTATCTTCTGGGGGGTCGCCGAGCCCCTCGCCCACTACAACAGCCCACCCTTCGGGCTGGCGCAGCCCGGCAGCGTGGAGGCCGCGCAGGTCGGGATGCAGTACACCTACTTCCACTGGACGTTACACCCGTGGGCGATGTACGCCATCGTAGGGCTCGTGGTCGGGTATTTCAGCTTTCGCCGCGACGAGCCGGGGCTCATCAGCCCGGTCTTCAGGCCACTGCTCGGCAACCGTGTGGACGGCTCGCTAGGCAAGACCATAGACGTCCTCGCGGTCCTCGCGGTCCTTTTCGGCGTCGCCGTGGCGCTTGGCTCGGCAGGGCTCCAGCTCACCGCCGGGCTTGGCGAGACCTTCGGGACGCCGACCGGGATCGTCGCGCAGCTCGTCGTCATCGGCGTCACCACCGTGGCGTTCATGATCTCGGCCTCCACGGCGGTGGAGAAGGGGGTCAACTACCTCAGCCAGATCAGCATGTACCTGGCCGCCATACTGCTGGTCTTCTTCCTCGTCGTGGGCCCGACCGCCACCCAGCTCGGCGCGCTCACGCAGGGGGTCGGCGACTACTTCGGCGGCCTCGTACCGATGAGCATGCGGCTCAATTCCTTCGATCAGGACAACGCCTGGCTCGGGAGCTGGACCGTCTTCTACTGGTCTTGGTGGATCGCCTGGTGCCCCTACGTGGGCCTGTTTATCGCGCGCATCTCGCGCGGGCGCACCATCCGCGAGTTCGTCCTCGGCACCGTCCTCGGCCCGAGCATCGTCACCTTCGTCTGGGTGGCGGTCTTCGGCGGGTCGGCCATCTTCCTGGACCGGACGCAGGGCGGCGGGATCGCGGAGAGGGTCGTCGCCGACCCGGCCGCCGGGATGTTCGTCTTTCTGGAGCAGTTCCCGCTCGCCCTGCCGCTGTCCATCCTGACGCTCGCCGTGCTCTGGGTCTTCTTCGTGGCGGGCGCAGACGCGGGGACCATCGTGCTGGGCAGCATGTCCACCGGCGGTGTCCCGGAGCCGAAGCGCTGGATCAAGCTCTCCTGGGGCCTGGCGATGGCCGCCATCGCGGGGGTGCTGCTCGTCGCCGGGGGCCTGGGAGCCCTCCAGTCGGCCTCCGTCCTCACCGGAGTACCGTTCGCTTTCATCATGGTCCTGATGTGCGTCGCGTTCCTGAAACACCTCCGCAGCGAGGCCCGCGGAGGAGGCCTCCAGGGGCGCCCAGGGGACGCGAGCGTTCCGGACCGCTCGAAGGACACGCCTTCCGCCAGGCGTCTCGGTGACATCCGTCCCGCGCCGGGCCGTCCCGCGCCCGGTACGGCGTTCACGGCCGAGCCGCCGCCGGAACCGGGGAGCAACAGATCACAAGGGCTCGGTGAGCCTGGACTGGAGGGTCGATGATCCCGGGATCGGCGCGGGCGGCTTCCCGGTGGGCCGTCGTCCTCGCAGCGAGCGTCGTGCTCGCCCTGGCGGGCTGCGGCGGCTCCCCCGGGGGAACCGGTGACGGGGGCAGCGAGCAGGGGGAAGAGAACAGGATAGCCGGAGACCAGTTCAGGTTGAGCGGCACGCAGAAGACCGCCCAGTTCACGGTCGGTTCCGAGGGCTTCACCGAGCAGCAGGTCCTCGGCGCTATCACCATCCAGGCCCTTGAGGCCGCCGACGCGACGGTCATCGACCGGACGGGCCTCGGCGGCAACGAAGCGGTGCGCCAGGCGCTCCTCGACGAGGAGATAGACCTCTCGTGGGAGTACACGGCGACGGGCTGGCTCGTCCATCTGGGCGAGACGCGGTCCATCCCCGACCCCCAAAGGCTCTACGAAGCCGTCTCCCGCCAAGACCTCGAAGAGAACGGCATCCGGTGGCTCGAACCCGCCCCGGGCAACGACACATACGCCATCGCCGCGAGCGAAGAGACCCGCCGGGACCTCGGCGTCGAGACGATCTCGGATCTCGGACGTCTCGTCGAGGAGCGCCCGGAGGACGCGACGCTGTGCTTCAACAACGACGACGGCTTCCGCACCCGCTTCGACGGGCTGCCCGGCATGGAGCGAGCCTACGGGTTCCAGATCCCTGAGGACAACCTGATCGAGGTCTCCCTCGACGCCGTCTACGGGGCCGCGGCCGACGGCGAGATCTGCAACTTCGGCGTCGTGTTCACGACCAGCGGCTTTATCCGGGAAGAGAACCTGAGCCTACTCGACGACGACAAGGACTTCTTCGCTGTCTACAACCCCTCCCTCACAATGCGACGGGATACGCTGGAGAACTACCCTCAACTCGAAAACGTGTTCGCTCCCATCGCCGAGAAGCTCGACACCGAGACGCTGCAAGAACTGAACTACGCGGTGGAGGTCGAGGGCGAGACCCCGGAAGCGGTCGCCGAAGGGTGGCTCCGGGAGAACGGCTACATAGAATAGCCCGGCTCGGCCAAGGACGCGGCCCCTCGTAACCATTGCAGGTACGAGGGGCCGCGTCCTCGTCCGTCGGCATGGCTTCAGCCGGACATACCACCGTCCGCCCCACAAAGAACCCCTTACCAATGCTCGATTCATTCTTGTCGCCGTCGTTCGGCGTATGAACGGAGTGTAAGCAAGGTAAGGGACTCGGCTACACGGTCGGGGTCTCCCGGAGAACCGAGGAGAGGGGGGTAGGGGATGAGCGGAGGGAAGCGCACGCGAACACCATCGAGAGCCAGGTGCCTGCGAGGATGGATCGGCTGCCGTTCGCGAGGTGGCACTGGCTGGTCATCGTTGTAGCCCTGTGGATCACCTGGATCCTGGACGGGCTGGAGGTGAACGATGGTCGGCGCGATAGCGGGCGTGCTCACGGACCCCGTGCGGGGGCCCTCCGAAACACCGGAGTAGAACCGGGCCCCGGGTCTTGCAGAAGGGGTAAGCAAAGTCCGCGAGACGGATGGGGTCCGTTCCCGCTTCCGCAAGCCCTGGCGCCGGAGCGTGGGTGCGGTAGGGGAGCACTCTCGCTGGCGTTTCCTGAAGTCTCCCCGTGCTCGCGCGGCGCGCGTCTAGCCGGAGCTCTCCTTGACCTCGATGCGTTGCGGTTCGCGTGCCCGGTCTGCGGCGGCGCCCTTGATGGTGATCTCGACCATGCCGTTGTCGAAGACGGCGTCGATCATGCTCCCGTCCGTGCCGGAGGGTAGGGTCACATCGCGCCGGAACGGCCCGTAGAAGAGTTCCCTGACGTAGGACTCATGCTCTTCCGCATCGGGGTCCCCCTGCCGCTCGCCAGAGATCGTGAGTACGTCGTCGCGGAGCGTCACCTCGACGTCCTCCCGGCCGACCCCCGCAAGCTGGACCCGGACCACCAGGTCTTCGCCCCGGGCGAACACGTCGGCGTTCGGGACCCAGGCAGCTGGGCCGGACCAGGGACGGTCCTCTACCCCTGATTCGTACCCGCGGCTCCCCAGATACCACATGCGGT
>CADCVI010000090.1 GCA_902806105.1 uncultured Rubrobacteraceae bacterium | reverse complement strand
GGACGATTTCGAGAACGCCGCGCGCCAGGCCGAGCAGATCTGCCCGGTCTCCAACGCCCTCCGGGGCAACGTGGAGATTCGCCTGAACCCGAGCCTCGCCTAGGCTTCTGGTTCTTTAAAGGGGGCCCGAAAGCCCCTTCCGGAGGCGCCCGTGGGGTTTATCCCGCGGGCGCCTCCTTCGTTGCGCGATCTGTCGGAGCAGGGCGTCGTAGAATGGCCCGAGGCTCCGTGCGTTCGATGGGGCAACGTGCATGGTGGAGAGGGTGTGGTGATGAGCGATTTCTTCGAGAACCTGTTCAACCACATCCACAGTGCCGTAACGCACTTCCCCATAGCTCCGCTCTTCGTCAGCGTGGGGATGGACTGCTTCGCCGGCAAGAGGCCGGGGCTGCTGCTCGTCCTCGGGACGATAGCGGCGACGATCACGGGCCTCGTGGCGCACCTGGCTTGCGAGGACGACTCGATCCTCCTCTCCGCGATAGACCGCCACCAGTACCTCGGCTTCGCGACGACCGCCCTCTTCGCCGGGCTGACCG
Source organism: uncultured Rubrobacteraceae bacterium (assembly GCA_902806105.1). Next base: position 10,367 of record CADCVI010000090.1, on the reverse strand, counting down.
CGTGGCGCTGGCGCTCGATGCACCGGGGCGATGAGGCGGTCGATACCCGGTCCTACCTCGCCATGGCGCTGCTCACGGAGTGGGGCATCGGGGTCAGGGGCATCACCCGGTAGGATACGTAGGACGTGAGTAGAGAGGAGGCCGCATGGACGTGGCCCAGGGTTTCGAAGGACTGGTAGACGAGGTTCAGAAGAGCTTCGGTGAGGAGATCGTCGCGCTCAGGCGTGACATCCACCGCGAGCCGGAGCTCGGCTTCGACACGAAAAAGACCGCCGAGAAGGTCCTCGCGGCCCTGAGCGGCCTGCCGCTCGAGATCGAGACCGGCGTCGCCGAGAACGGGGTGGTCGCGACGCTCAAGGGCGGGGGCGACGGGCCGACGGTCGCGCTGCGCGCCGACATGGACGCGCTCCCGATCCACGAGGAGACGGGGCTTCCCTTCGCCTCGGGTACGAATGGCAAGATGCACGCCTGCGGCCACGACGGCCACACGAGCATGCTCGTCGGTGCGGCCAAGACGCTCTCGGGGATGCGCGAGCAGTTGAACGGGACCGTCAAGTTCGTCTTCCAGCCCGCCGAGGAGGGCGGAGGCGGGGGAAGGGTGATGGTCGAGGAGGGGGTCGCGGAGGGGATAGACCAGATCTTCGCGCTCCACCTGTGGCCGGGGCTGCCGTTCGGGACGGCGGCGACGAAGGCCGGGCCCATCATGGCCGCCGCGGACAGGTTCGAGATGGAGATCAGGGGTACCGGCGGCCACGGCGCGATGCCCCACCTCGCGGCCGACGCCGTCGTCATCGCGGCGCAGGTCGCGAGCGCGCTACAAACGATCGTTTCCAGGGAGGTCGACCCGGTCCAGCCGGCGGTCCTGACGATAGGGGAGATAGGGGCGGGCAGCGCCTTCAACATCATCCCCGAGACTGCCCGCATGGGCGGCACCGTCCGTACGATCGACGACGACCTGCGCCACAGGATACCGGAGCGCATGGAGGAGCTCGCGAAGGGCGTCGCCCGCGGGATGCGCGCGGACGCCGAGCTCGACTACACCTTCTCCTACCCCGTCACCCGCAACGACCCCGGGGCCGCCTCCCTCGCCCTCAAGGTCGCGGGCTCCCTCTTCGGCGAGGACCGGGCGGTCGAGCTCTCCCACCCCTCGATGGGCGGCGAGGATTTCGCCTTCTTCCTCCAGAAGCTGCCAGGGGCCTACGTCTGGCTCGGCGTCGGCGACGTCTCCGGCCTCCACACCCCGCAATTTGCCTTCGACGAGGAGATACTGCCGCGGGGCGCCGCGCTACTTACGGCGATAGCGCTCGAAGCCCTCTCGGGCTAGGAGCCGGCAGAGCTCGCGTCCCCCCGATCCGAAGACGCGTTCGAGAAGAGGGACGTGCCGGTTCTCTTGGGAGTCGCACCCGACGACATCGTCGTCGGGTGCGGCCTTATCGACCTTCCACGGCGTCGACAGGAGTACTCTCCCGCGCCGCACCCGGCGATCGCACCGTCCGGCTAGTCCCTCGGCCCGTCCGTGTTGCGGGAGCGAACCTCCGCGATACCGCTCGACCGGAGGGCATCCTCCAGGATGGAGGTCTCGGCGGCGTCGCCCGCGAGGCCGGCGTAGCGGCGGCGAAGGACGCTTGCCCATCGTATGGAGGGGTGGACGAGGGCCGCGACCGCTACCTTGCGGTCGGGGACGGATGGGAAGCGGGCGGCCGGGATGAGGGGGCAGCCGGCTTCGTCGAGGGCCTTGAGAGAGGAGGCTCGCAGCCACGGGACGAGGTCCTCTGAGAGCGGGGCGAGGACGGCCGGGACGTGGCTTCCGAGGGTGAGGATCAGTCGGGGGTGCTGCGCCCGGATCTGCTCCTCCAGAAACGTCCTGCACCGCTCGACGAAGCCGGGGTCCCGCGCCCCCGGAAACCGGCCGGTATTCTGTGAGCCGGCGCGCAGGCCCATGTAGGCGTTGGTGAAGAAGCACCGCTCCGGCCCTACGCCCACGCGCTCCAGCAGCGCGAGTAAGTTCCGCCAAGTCGGGCCCCTCGTGCTCTCGCCGCTGCTCGCCACGAAGCGCCGGAACCCGGCCTCCGAGTAGAAGTCGTGGCCGAGCACCATGATGCCGCCGATGGGCATTGGCGGCGGTCCGCCCTCGGGGTCAGGCCGCCACAGGCCCATGCCGCCGGGGAAGAACGCGGTGCAGGGGAGACGTTCGGGGACCGGTACAACCCCATCCGGGTAAGGCTCGACGGAATCTAGAGTTCGGAAGAGGTGTTCGACGGGGTGTAGTCCCTCGTCCACCGCTCCTCCCCTAGCTGCCGGGCGGGTTTATGAGGAGCTCGCGTGCCTCGTCGAGGCCGGTGAGGAGCAGCAGGATCAGGAGCACCGCCCCGAGCGGGAGGAGGGCCGCGGCGGCCGCGCGTTTGTAGTCTATAAACAGCACTTCCTTTACGGCCACGGTGGCGACGTAGAGGCCGTATGGGATGGCGAAGATGGGGGCGAAGGGGATCCAGAGCACCAGCCCTATCGCGGAGGCGTAGCCCAAGGCCCTGAAGACGGGCCGGAACTTGCGGCGCGAGGGGGAACCGTCCAGGATCGTGAGGACGAGCGCCGCGAGCCCCGCGACGAGAAGGGGCCCGAGGACGAGCGCGACGGCCAGCCCCGCGAGCGCCGCGTAGAGGAGGCCGTAGTTGAACTCGAAGAGCCACAGCTCCAGCAGAAGCTCTTCGAGGAGGAGGTTGAGGTACAGGACGGCCGAGGTAAAGAGCGCCGGCCCGAGCCACCCGCCGTCCGGGTCGAGCCTGCGGAAGAAGAGCCCCGGGACGAGCCAGACCTCGCGCACAACATCCCTGAAACCCTCCGGTGAGTTGTAGCCGGACCTTCCGCCCCCCAGCATCGGCTACTCGCCCCCCTCCGCGTCCGCCCCCGCATCGCCCTCGCGAACGACCTCGCCCACGCGGGCCTCCAGGGCCAGCTCCCTCACTTCCTCCGGCGGTACCCGGACGGAGATCGAGCCCGTCTCCACGCTCAAGCGCCCGCCGCCCGCGAAGCGCCCGAGAAGCTCGGCGCTCCCGGCCTCGACCCTCGCCTCCAGGATGCCGACGACGAGATCCCGCAAGACCAGGTCCCCCGAGCCGACGGAGAGCTCGACGTTCCCGGTCTCCGTGCTTACTCCCTCCACCGTCACGTCGCCCCGCGGCGCCTCCACCGTCACGTCGCCCTGCACCTCGCTCACCGCGACATCCCCCATCTCCGCCCTCACCCGCACGCTGTCGGCGACGCCCCCGACCGTCACGTCCCCGGCCGCCGATTCGACCTCGACCTTGCTCCCTCTGGGCACCCTCAGAGTGTAGTCGACCCCCGTTCCGCGACCGCCGTCCGACGAAATCTCCAGCGTGGACCCTTCACGGGCGACGTCCACGGCGATTCCCGACGCGTTCTCCCTGGCGGCGGCAGGGTCCCAGCCACGGGCGTATCTCTCGGCCGAGATCTCCACGCCCTCCGAATCGACGCCCTCGACGCGGACCTGCCCCGGCCCGTTCGTCAGGCGCACGAGAGGCTCCGGTCCCGAGGCTACCGAGTCCTCGAAGGGGCTCGTCCCGCCGGTCTGGTCCCCGTACCAGCGCCACAACAGCACCCCCCCGACCACGACGAGCGCGAGGAAGAGCAGCCCGACGACGGGTAGAAGGAGGCCGCGTGAAGGGGGGAGGGAGACCCTTCTCCTGCCGGTCCTGCCGGAACCCGTACCCTCCGGGCTCCGGGCCTCGTCGGCAGGATCGGCAGATCGGCCACCCCGGGGCTCGCCGCGGCGCTCGTCGTCCCGCCCGGTAGGGCTCACGGTCGAACTTTCGGGCGCGGGGCCGGGCGAACTTTCTGGCTCGCGGGCCGGAGGTGGATCGATGGAGCAGGCCGTGAGGCGGGCTTCATCGGGGGTCCGCTACGGTTCGATGCGGCCGTAGACGTCTTCGAGGCGGACGATGTCGTCCTCGTCGAAGACGCCGAAGGAGATCTCCAGGATCCTCGCCGGCCTCTCGCCGATGCAGGAGAGCCTGTGGACCGTGCCCCTCGGGATAAAGATCTTCGTCTCCGGCTCGGGGTCCTGGATCTCCTCGCCGATCTCGACCCGGATGCCGGGGTCGAGGACCACCCAGAGCTCGTCGCGGCCGTGGTGGTACTGGCTGGAGAGCCTGCCGCCCGGCTCCACCGTGATGATCTTGACGGTCGAGGGGAGGTTGTGGGTGTACTGCTCGAACCTGCCCCAGGGCTTGTCTACCTTTAGCGAAGGCGGCTTGTTGTCCAATTGGTAAGTCTCCTCGTTCATGACGGGGCAGTTTACCCCATCACGAACGGGTTTGAACGTTAGTAACACGGATGTAACCCGCTGACATTTTTCGCCGGGTCCGGCGGCTACCGCCCGCGTGCGTCCGATCGCGCCCGGGTGACCACCGGCGTAGAATGACCGCCTGTCCGGAAACACCAGAGGAGGCTTTCGTGCCCAGGATCGAAGTCGAAGGTACCGGTGCCGTCGAGGTACCGGAAGGCAAGAGGCTCGTGCTCGCCATCGAGGAGGACGCCGGGCTGGATATCCTCCACCGCTGCGGCGCGTACGCCAGATGCACGACCTGCCGCGTCGAGTTTCTCGAAGGCGAGCCCGACATGATGACGCGGGCTGAGGTGAAGATTCTGGGCGAGAAGAACCTCGTCGGGCAGGTGCGGCTCTCTTGCCAGATCCTCTGCGACCACGACATGAAGGTCCGCGTCCCGATGACCGTCACCTCGACCGGGCTCGACGGCCCCGGAAAGGCCCCCGAGCCGGGCATAACGCCGCCCCCCGAGTGGGTGGAGAAGCCCTCTTCCTCCTAGGAGAAGCTCGGGATAACCTCCCTCGCGAAGCGCTCCACCATCTCGGGCTCGTAGGCGACGCGGGGCATGTAGACGATAAAGTAGTTTATGCCCGCTTCCACCATCGGCCGGAGGCGTTCGACGATCTCCTCCGGCGTGCCGACCATGAACTCCTTCGAGTACTCGTCGTAGGCCGTGCCGCCCCGGGCGAGCTCCGTCGCGCTCACCGGGTCGTCGCCCTCCTCGATAAGGTAGACGTTGACGGAGGTGGAGCGCGTGATCTCCTCGTAGTCGCGCCCGACGTCGTCGCAGTGGCCCTTGAGGACGGCGAGCTTGTGCCTGATCTTCTCGACATCGGCGCCGCCGAGGTTGCAGGCGTCGCCGTAGCGGGCGACGAGCCTCAGGGTGACCTTCTCGCCCCCGCCCCCGATCCAGAAGGATGGATGCGGCACGCTCACGCCCTTCGGCTCGTTGATGGGCTTGTCTAATTTGTAGTACTCGCCGTCGAACTGGACCTCATCCTCGGTCCACATGCGGTGGATAATCTGGCAAGCTTCGCGGAAGGCGCGCATCCTCTCGCGCGTCTCGGGGAAGCCGTAGCCGTAGGCCCGCCACTCGTGCTCGTACCAGCCGGCGCCGAGGCCGAAGAGGAGGCGACCCTGGCTCATCACGTCCACCGTCGAGGCCATCTTGGCGAGCAGCGCGGGGCTGCGGTAGCCGTTGCAGGTGACCATCTGCCCGATCTTGACCCGTTCGGTGTCGCGGCTCAAGCCCGCGGTCGCCATCCAGCACTCGAAGACCGTATTCTTTGTAGGCTCGGGGACGGTGTGGAAGTGGTCGTAGAGCCAGACCGAGTCGTACGCCCCGGTCCTTTCGGCGACCCTCGCGACCCGGGTCATCGCCTCGTACTGCTCGACTGGGTCGTTTATCTCTACAAGATCCATCCGCCACCCCTGCGGGACGAAGACCCCGAAATCCACGGCCATACCATCCTCCTTGCGAAGCTCCCTCACCAGGGGGCCATGATACCCGCCTCGAGCCCCCGCTTCCCTCGTCCTACGGCCAGATCCGCAGCACCCCGTCCGTCCTACCCGCGGCGATCGAAAGCCTGCCCTCCCGGTCCGTGGCGGAGGCGAGGTTCGTCGTGAGCGTGCCGCCGATGGGGACCTTCCAGGCCTCCTCGGCCCCTTCCCGTGCGTGCCGGACGGCCGCGAGCCCCGTCCTGAACCTGTCGGGGACGAGGACTTCCCACGCCCCGTCGCCGTCGAGGTCCCCGGCCCGGACGGAATCGAGGTTGCGGCTGTAGAGCGTGTGGGTGGTGTAGCCCGGGAGGGTTGCGACGATCTCCAGGGTGCCCTCGCCGGGGTTCGGCCGGTAGAATTCTATGACGCCGCCGACGTGAGGCGTCCTGGTGACGGCGAGCTCGACCTCTCCGTCTGGCCCGAAAGGGCCCGCGGCGAGCAGGTGGCGCCACTTCATCGGCTCGCCGACGAAAGGGCCCGACAGGGCGAGGGTCCCGTCCGGGGCGTAGGCGGAGATTCTGCTGCCCGACTCCCCCTCGCTCTCCGTAACGGCGAGAAGCTCCAGCCCGGGCGAAGCCTCGAACCACACCGGCGCCAACCCCTCGAAGACGCCCCCGGATTCGGGCAGCACCTTGCCGGAGACCTCTGGTCCCCCGCTCCCCTCTTCGAGCAGGGTGATGCTCCCGGCCTCGACCTCATCCCCCAGGACGCCGTGCTCGTAGGATGCGGTCGGGTCCGAGGCGACCGCGAGGGTGCCCCCCTCGCCGCGTACCACGCGGGCGTCGGGGAGGGCCGCGACCCCCACGTCTCCCCCCGGCTCCGCAGAGAGCCGCCCCTCACCGTCCACCCCGACAAGCCGACCGCCCGCGGGGACCGGATGGGTGAGGGGCGACGGTTTACCCTCCGTCGAGGAGACGAGGCGTAACCTCTCGCCCTCGGCGGCGACGAGCGGCGGGGCGCCCGGCGGCAGCTCGTCCGGGACGACGAGCCAGGGCTCGACCTCCGCGCCCTCGCCCGCGAGCCTGTAAGCTTCCAGCCGGCCGCTCGTCAGGGCGACCACCCAGCCCGTGCCGCCACCCAGCGGGACCCCGACCACCCAGACGGGCTCGCCGCCGAGCTCCACGTCCACCGGGCGCGTCTCCGGCATCCCTCCCTCGCCCTCCGCGACCCTGCTGCCCGAGGGCGCGCCGTGCGTGTAGCCGTAGGACGGCTCGGGTCCCCGGGGGCCGGGCGAAGGGGTGGTGCGCGACGGGTCCCTCGTTCGGCCGGGTGCTTCCGTCGCGGAGCCGCCTGCTTCTTCCGCCGACCCCGCCCCGGCCCTCCCGGCACCCTCGGTCCTCCCGGCCCGGTCGGGCTCCCCGGAGCATGCCGCGAGGATCGGGAGGATCAGGAACGCGAGGAAGAGGGGTAGCCGTAACCTTCGGGCTACGTCAACCGCGCGAAAGGTCGTAGCGGCCGTCGGCGTTGCGGGCGAGGACGAAGAGGAGGTCCGAGAGGCGGTTGATCGCCCTGACGGACTCGGGGTGCCCCTCGGTGTAGCCCGCGAACACCAGGCTGCGCTCGGCTCGCCTCACCACGGACCGGCAGACGTCCAGCAGCGCCCCGAGGCGGCTCCCGCCGGGGACGACGAACTCGTTGGGGAGCTCCGTCCGGCCGCGCCACTCTTTAAGGGCGTCGTCCAGGTACCCGACGTCGCTCTCGCCTATAAAGTTCTGCTCCTGCGGCATCGCCACGTCGCCCATCACCCGGTAGGTGAGCCGTTGCAGGTCCAGGATCACCCTGGTCATCTCCTCCGCCCCCGACGTCGCCGCCTCCGCGCGGGCGAGGCCGAGGAAGGAGCTGACCTCGTCGAGGTCGCCGAGGACGATGATCGGGGGGTCGGCCTTGGAGAGGCGCCCCGCGCCCAGGAGGGTCGTGGTGCCATCGTCGCCCCGGCGGGTGGAGATGGGTGGATTGTCCCTTTCCGGCATGCCCTTTCCTCCTTGCGTGGCCGGCGCGGGTCGTTCCCGCCCCGGGCGGTGATAGAATCGCCTCTCGTGAGGCTTTCTATGAAATTCCCACTACGGCCCGAGGGCGCCCTGGCGAAGGCCGCTTCCGTCGCCGCTCGCCATCCATCTTACCGGATCGCGGGTGAGAACGGTTCGGCCCGCATCGAGGTCGACCTCAAGCTCCCGGAGGACTGGCGCCCGGTAGACGAGCTTCGGGGCTACCTCAGGGGCGAGAAGGAGGCCGAATACGTCGCGGACGGGGTCGCCGTGGGCGCCGAGGAGCTCTTCGGCGGCCTGAGCTGCTTCCTCAGAAAGCAGCGTTCGGACACTCCCGCCCGCGAATGGTGCACGCCAAAGAAGCTCGCGGGCAAGCAGCTCTTCCCGTGCCGCCAGATCCGGGTCTACGACAACGACCACGCGACCCCAAACTCCTGGTACTCGTTCGGGAAGACCGGCGAGGACGGCGTCTTCGAGGTGGACAAGGAGGGCCTGACCGAGCGCGTCCTCTCCGACCTCGGCTCCTGCGCCCGCTGCCCCATCCTGGACCTCGACGGGACGGCGGAAATCCTGGCGCGCCTCCCGGAGAAGATCGACCCGAACCGCGACGAGGCCTGGAGCCATCGCGGCAACGGTCCCGTCACCACGTGGACCGTAACGAAGAGCCGGGACGCGAAGCGCGCAGATGCCGCCCCCGTCGAGCCCCGGGAGAACCTCCTCGAACGCCTCGCCAAGAGCGTGCGGAGCGGCGGCGCCGGGGTCAAGGCGGCCTCGGGCACGACGCCGGGACAGCGCAACGTGCCGAGCACAACCTATGCGGACGTCGGCGGGATGAGAGAGACCATAGCGCTACTCCGCGAGGCGGTCGAGCTGCCGATCGCGCACCCCGAGATCTTCCAGAGGCTCGGCATCCGCCCGCACAAGGGGATCCTGCTCTACGGCCCCCCGGGGACGGGCAAAACCCTGCTCGCCCGGGCCGTCGCGAACGAGACCGGCGCCCACTTTATAGCCATCGCGGGGCCGGAGATCCTGAACAAGTACTGGGGCCAGAGCGAGCAGCGCCTGAGGAACATCTTCAGCGAGGCCCGGAACAAGGCCCCAGCCATCATCTTGTTCGACGAGATAGACTCCTTCGCCTCCTCTCGCGACTCGATGAGCGAGTCTTTCGAGGCGACCCTGGTCTCCCAGCTTCTCTCGCTCATGGACGGTATGAACGACGCCGGGCGCGTCTGCGTCGTCGCCACCACGAACCGCCCCTCCTCCCTCGACCCGGCGCTGCGCCGTCCCGGCCGCTTCGACCACGAGGTGGAGGTCGGCCTCCCGGACTCCGAGGCGCGGATGCACATCCTGAAGATCCACACCCGGGACATGCCCGTCGCCCCGGACCTCGACCTGAAGGCCCTCGTCGGCCTGACCCGCGACTACTCCGGCGCGGACCTCGAAGCCCTGTGCCGCGAGGCCGCCCTCGCCTGCATGCGCCGCTCCATAAACCTCAAGGACTTCGACACGAAGATCTCGACGCACAAGCTCGGCTCGCTCTCCGTCACGACCTACGACTTCCGGACGGCCATGAAGCGCGTGGGGGCCAGCAAACACCGCTAACACCGGCACGCGAAGGGGGGAGGACCGGGTTCCGGCCCTCCCCCCGAACCCTCAGGCCGCGCTACTTGAGCAGGTCTTTCAGATGCCCCTTCTTCTCCTTCGCTGTGCCGCTGCGCTGGTCGGAGCGGCCCTCGGACTTCTTGACCTTGTCGCCGGACAGCGCCCCAGCCGCCTCCTTGAGACGGCCCTTGGCCTTGTCGACAGTCCCTTCCTTGCGGTCCTCGCGCCCCGTGTTGCTCCTGCCCTTACCCATATGGTTTCCTCCTCCAGCCCCCGTGGGCCTGGCTTGTCACGTAAGTGATTTATTCCCGCAAATGCCCCGGGGAAACCTAAAAAACGTCACGGGTTCTGCGTACTCTGGGCCGGTGTCTAGCGCGGGGGCTCGTTACCGGGGCGAGACGCGGGGAGCTGTACGATCCCTACAGCCTCTCCACCAGATCGTCGCGCTTGGCCCGGAACTCCTCGGGCGTCAGGACATCGGCGTCCCGAAGGGCGACCAGCATGCGCAGGAGATCCGGCACGTCGGGGGACGAAGATGGACCGGGGCCGCGCGTCGGAGCGGCGCGGGGCGCCGGGCTTCTCGGGGGGGCCTGGGGCGGGGAGAGGCGCCTGACGCTCTCCGCCTGGGGGCCCTTCTTGCCCGTTCCTATCTCGAAGGAGACTTCCTCGCCCTCTTCCAGCGACTTGAAGTCGCCGCCGAGGATGCTGCTGTGATGGACGAAGAGGTCTCCGTCGCCTTCGTCCGGGGAGATGAAGCCGTAGCCCTTGCCTCCGTCGAACCACTTGACCGTTCCATGGGGCATCTACCCGGCCAGCCTTTCCACTCTATTTCTGGGCCTGCTCCTCCGCGACGTTCGCGCGAGGATGTTCCATCATACGCCCCCGGCGTGATTCGTTCACACGGTGCCCGACCCAGCTCTCCCGGTCCCCGGAACTC
>CADCVI010000089.1 GCA_902806105.1 uncultured Rubrobacteraceae bacterium | reverse complement strand
ACCTCTGCACCGCTTCACGACTAGTGCTTCCTACCGGAGGAAGCAGGGACGTCCTTCGAGTTAAAGGATGTCGCGGACCTGAAAACGCTTCACGTTGAGATGGGCGAACGGGATGTCGTCGAAGTCCTCTTCGTTCAGGTCGACGTCGTCGCGGCCGCCGCCACCGCTACCGCCGCTGCGGGCTCCGGCAGCGCTGCGGCTGCGCTGGCCGCCGCCACCGCCACCGTTGGCCCCATCCCCGTCGCCACGACCGCTCAGAAACTGGACGTTGTCGGCGACGACGTCTACCTTGCTCCGCTTGGAGCCATCCTGTGCCTCCCAGGAGCGGAATTGTAGGCGGCCTTCTACGAGGATCGGGTCGCCCTTCTTCTTGTAGTTGGCGATGGTCTCGCCGAGCTCTCGCCAGGCGGTGATGTCGAAGAAGTTGGCGCGCTCGGTGGCGTCGGCACCCTTGCCGCGCCGCTCGTTGACGGCGATGCCGAACTCGCAGACCGGGATGCCGTTGTTCGTGAAGCGCAGTTCCGGGTCCCTCGTGAGGTTACCCGCCAGGATCACGCGGTTGAAGCTGACCATGTTCTTTCCTCCTCATTTTCTCTTGCCGTCAGTCTACAGGGCCGCCCCTGCTTCTCAAGGGTCTAAAGGGGCTGCTCCCTGGCGTTAACCTACGAGGGGAGAGACGGGGAGGCGTCGTTCTTGAGGGATGATCTCAGGGTTCCGTGACGGCAACGTCGGCTTTGTTGTCCTTGATGGTTACGATCACGTCCCCGTGCTCGTCGTTGCGGAAGACCTTTGCGCCCACGGTCTGGAGGCGCCTGAGCGTCTGCGGGGTAGGGTGGCCGTAAGAGTTATCCTCCCCCACCTGGATCACGGCTATCTTCGGCTTGAAGCGGCTCAGGAAGAGCGGGGTCGACGACGTGTTGGAGCCATGATGCGTGACCTTCAACACGGTCAGCGGTCCTGTGTGGCCCCCGCTGCTCATGTACTCCTCGCCCTTCTTTTCGGCGTCCCCGGCGAGCAGGACGCGTGCGGTGCCGAACGTCAGCAGGAGGCCCACCGAGTTGTCGTTGGTCTCGGAGAAGAGGGCGCCTGCCGGTGGTGAGATCACATCGGTCCTCGTCCCGCCCCAGTCGTAGGCGTCCCCGTCGCGCGACTCCTCCACGACCGAACCCTCGTCCCGGACGCCGCGCAGAAACGAGTTGTAGGTCGCCGTCCCCTTCGGGTCACCGGAGAGGTAGACGGTCGAGACCGCGAAGGCGTCGAGGACGTCCACGAAGCCCCCGATGTGGTCCGCATCAGGGTTGCTGACGACGATGCCGTCCAGCGACTCGACCCCGCGGCTCCTGAGGAAGTCCACGACGTTCGGACCCTCCTGGGGCTTGCCCGCGTCCACCAGGTAGCTCTTGCCACCGGACTGCACGAGGACCGCGTCCCCCTGACCCACGTCTATAAAGCTCACGACCAGGGCTCCGGCGGGCGGCGGCTGGCTGCCGCCCGCCGAGAGCGCCGAGAGAGGCCCGCAGCCCGTCAAGCTGGCCGCGACTACAAGGAGGATCAGGAGGGTGGCGCGGACGGGCAGCTTCGAGGAGATCGCAGGCAGGGACTACTCGCGGCCCTCGGCGGGGGTCAGGCGGTCGATCCACTCGTCCGCCTCGGCGCGGGTGAGCTCGGCGAGGGTCTTGCCGATGCGCCCCTCGAGGCGGGCGACGCCGTTCTCGCCCCGAAGCTCCTCGGCGAGGGTGCGCAGGAGATCCACCTGGGACTTCCGCGCCTTCTGGGATGCCCCCGAGCCACCACCCCGAGGCGTTTCCCGGGGCTCCTCGGCGCCGTCGCCCTGCTTCTTCGGAGCCCTGCCGTTCGGAGCAGACCGCTCCGGCGCCGCGCGTTCGGGCGTCTCGGTTGCCTCGGCGGCCGGCTTCTCGCGGCCGGCTGAACGGGGGACGCTCTGGAGGCCGCGCGGCTGCGGGTAGTTGGAGGGCGGGGCGGGGGCCTCGTCCCCGTCGGAGAGTTCCTCGAGTGCCGTGGCCCCGACGTTCACGGCGTCGCGAAGGGCCCGGGCCTTGGCGCGCGTCTCGGCCATGCGGATGATGTGCGGCACTATGCCGCGCCCGACGTTGCCCGGGCTCGCGTCCCCGATCCCGGAGAAGGTCCGTCCCTCCTCCATCTCGACCGTCGCCTTGACCACCGCGACGTTGCCGTTCGCCTCCGTCGGGACCTGCACGAGGTCGGTGTCTATGCCCTTGAGGCCGCGGGCGTGGGCCTCGTCGAGGAGGCCCTGGTAGAGCACGTACTGCTTGCCCTGGCGCATGATCATGAACTCGTCGCGCATGCTTCTAGCGTCCCTCCCGTGCCGCGGTCTCCCGGTAGTCCTCGCCTTCGAGAGCCACCCACTCGCACATCGCGATGATGCGGCTGGCCGTCCGTTCCCCGAGCTGCTCGGCAAGGTCTCTGGGGCCGATGTTGGAAGTAAAGATCGTGGGTAGCGCCTCCCGGTAGCGGTGGTTGACGACGACGAAGAGCCGCTCGCGGACCCACGCGTTCGGCTTCTCCGCCCCGAGGTCGTCCAGGACGAGGAGGTCGGCGTTCTTGACGGCGTCCATCCACTCGTCGATGTCGCGCCCGGGGTCGTTGTACGCCCCGCGCAGGTTGTCCAGAAACTCCGGGACGGTGACGAAGAGCGACGGCACCCGCCGCCGCCGGATAAGCTCGGTCATGATCGCGACCGCGAGGTGGGTCTTCCCCGTTCCCACGTCCCCGCAGAGGTAGAGCCCGCGGCCCTCTTCCCTGTTGTCCTCCCAGCTCCTCAGGTACTCCTCAGCCCTCTCCACGGCCCGTGCCGCGCTCGCCCCGACGTAGGGCTTGAAGTTGTCGAGGGTGTACTTCTTGAGGCGCTTGGTCAGGCCGCTCTTCTCCTTGAGGGAGGCCACGCGGGCGTCGCGGCGCATGAGCTCCCACTCGCGGCGCTCGTTTTTCGCCTCGCACTCGGGGGTGCATTGGTGGTAGTACCACTCGCCGGTCTTGCCGTACTTGCGCTGCAGGGCTGGCGGGAACTCGAAAAACTCGGCGACAAGCTCGTTGCCGCAGTGGGGGCAGACCTGATCGTCGAGCCGGAGGGGCGAGTCCTCGCGCCTGGCAGCGGCGGCCGAGCCCCTCCTTCTACTCGCCGAAGAGCCACTCATAGCCCTCCCTGCGTCGGGCAGCAGATCCCCTATCGGTTCCATCGCTCACCCCCCCTCGAAGTTTCAGGGCCCCGCCCTTGACGGCGCCGCTCTCGGCCACCAGGCGGAGCTTCCGGTCCTGCTCGAACCGCTCGACGTCCCCGACGGTCTTCACGCCGCGCTCGACCCAGCGCTCCAGGATGCTCCTGACGTAGCCCACCCGGCGCGCGTCGCGCTCGCTGGCGATCTTGAGGGCCTCTATCACCGCCGCCGTCTCCACCCCGTCGCGCTCCGTGTAACCGTTGAGGAACTCAAGGATGTGCGGCGCCGGCAGCGTCCCCATGTACCTGAAGTAATCGTCCGGCGAGACCCCCTCGGGCTCCGCCCGCAAGACCTCGATCTCCCGCACGACTGGCCCCTTCCGGTCCTCTTCGACGCCCCCAGCAGGCACGGCATCCGCGAGAATGCCCCGCGAGCCCCGCTCGACCGGCGGGTGCTCCATGACCTCGAACCAGCCCTCGTGCTCCACGGCGAAACCGTACTCCACCAGGACCTTCAGGGAGGTCTCGACGCTCTCGGGGCTGGATCTCAGGAGCTCCGCGAGCTCCGTGACCTCGACGGCGTCCTCCCCCACGTCCGGCAGGAGACGCAGGAGCTCGTAGAGGGCGACCGCCTCGGCGCCGAGGTGCGGCATCCACCGGACGTAGAGGCGCGCTTTCGCGCCCCGCTGCCGCTTCTCTCCCGGAGGTGTAAGACGAACCCGCTCCATAACGCCGCCAGTATAACGGTCGGGGGACCGGCCCTCCACGGCAGATCCATAAGAGAACCCTTCGGATGGTCACCTTCGTGCGGTATATAGGGCTCTCGAAAGGGCCAGAACCCTACCCGGAGACGGAGAGCAGGAAAGCGGCGAGCAACAGCCCGAGGCCCAGAACCCCCGTGACCATGGCGGCTGTGCCAGGCCCGCGAGAACCCCTGGCGTAGCCCACGGCGCCGAGCACGACCCCTGGAGGCCCGGGAATTATCGGCAGGACCACCGCCGCCGACACGCCCGAGACGATACCGGCGATGGCCCATGTCCTGCCCGGATGGCGCCCGGAGGAGTCCTCCCGGAGACGCGTGGTATCCGGGAGCCGGTCACGGCCCGTGTTTAGCCGTCGCTCGCGCGCGGCTCCACGGAGGGGAGCGGACGGTCGTCGCCGCCGACGCCGGGGATGATCTGGTTGATGACGAGCCCCGCGAACATCGCGAGGATCGAGATGACGATGGTGGCGACGCCGAGCCTGCCCGCGCCGAGGTAGTAGCCGAGGATGCCGAGGGCCACGCCGACTGCGCCGCCGGAGATGACGTCCGCGCCAACGCCCAGAAACATCGTGGCCACCGCCGATCCCACGGCGATAAGCAGGCCAAGGGCACAAACTAGCGTCGCGACGCCGGATTTGGCGTTCTGAGCGCGGGCCTCGAAATCGTTGCCGGAGCCGCCCCGCGTGCCGCTGCTCCCCGTGTCCCTCTCGCTCAAGTCCGACGCTCCCTCGTAATAAATTCTGGTCGATCGAAGATACATTTGTTAGACGCCTAGTATAATGCCCGTCCTGTGAAGCCCTTCGTATTTCAGCGCACACTCCCCGGCACCAACGAGGTATTTCTGCCGGGGGGCGCGCCTCGCCCGATCTACGCGCCGGTCTTCGACGAGTTGGAGGAGACCGGGCCGGGACGATGGGAGAAGAACCTCGCTCGGGCGCACGGCCTCCTTCTGGAGGAGCAGTACGCCTTCGGTATTCGGGAGGGCGACAAGACCCACCCGACGGACTGGTTCCCTCGCGTGGTCCCGGCGGCGGACTGGGAGCGTCTGGAGACGGGGCTCGTGCAGAGGATGCGCGCGATCAACGAGTTTCTGCGGAGGCTTCAGGCCGGCAAGGAAGAAGTGGTGCCGCAGGAGATCCTGGGTTCGAGCATCCTCTACGACGCGAGGTTGCCCAACCGCTTCGGTCCGGTCCCGGTCCGCCAGATCGCCTTCGACGTCGTCGCTATCGAGAGCTCGCGCGCCGGAGAGACCGGGGGCTGGGAGTACGTAGTCCTCGAAGAGAACGCGAAGATGCCCGTCGGCCTCGCCGCCATGACCAGGAGGCGGCGCATGAGCCGCGAGGTCTTCTTCCCGAACGCCCTGGGCAGCCTGCCCGTCCGCTCCCTGAATGGCTGGCTCGGCCGCCTCGGGGATTCCCTGCGGGCCGCGTCGCCGAAAGGCTTGGAGGCGACGCTCGCCGTCGTCTCCAGCGGGCCGAGCGATCAGTTCTACCTCGACCACAACATCTACGCCGAGGAGATGGACGCGATCCTCGCCGAGACGAAGCACCTCGAGTTCGACGGCGACGGCTACCTCGTGCACGCGCCGTCGGGAAGGCGCATAGACGTGATCTACGAGCGCGTCGACGAGGACAAGCTCTACGCCGACCTGCCGGAGCTTCTGGAGTGCCACGCCGAGGGGCGCGTACACGTCCTGTTCGCGCCGAACTCCGAGATCGTGGACGACAAGGGCGTCGGGGCGTTCGTGCCCGAGATGATCCGGACCTACCTCGGCGAAGAACCCCTGATACAAACCGCCGAGACGTGGTCCCTGGCCGTCCCCGAGGAGCGTAAATACGTCATGGAGCACTTCGGGGAATTGGTCGTGAAGAGCCGCGGGGGCTACGGCGGCAAGGAGGTCATGATCGGGCCGGAGGAATCCAGGGAGTCCATCGAGAAGTTCCGGCGCGTGGTGGAGGGAAACCCGGTCGAGTACATCGCCCAGCGCATGATCGACTTCTCGACCCACGTCATCTGCAGTCCGGACGCCGGCAACGACACCTTCGACCTCGTCGACTCCTTCGCCGACTACCGGATGCTCGCGCTCGCCCCCGACCCAGAAGATCCGGACGTGGTCGAGGTAGTGCCGGGCTCCCTGACGCGCGTCGCGGCCCCGGGCAAGCATATCGTCAACATCTCTAGCGGCGGTAAGATGAAGGACACCTGGGTACTGGAGAGGTAAACCATTGAGCTACGGGGAGCTTATAAAGAGCGCGTTCTGGATCTCCCTGCGCAACCGCTACCTGTGGTTTTTCGGCTTCTTCGCGGGCGGAAGCTCCCTCAATTTCAGCGGCAGTATCCCGAACGGAGGGGGCAACTTCGACTCCGATCCCGGCGGCTCGGACTTCTCCTCGGCTCTGGCCCTTCAGAGCGGCAACCCGTTCGACAACGTCGCCCTGATCGTGGGGATCATCGCCGTGGCACTGATCCTCGCGCTCGTCTTCGCTTTCTTCGCCCTGGTCTCCCAGGGGGGGCTGACCGCGAGCGTGGCGGCGCTCGATCATGGTGAGGGCCGACGCTTCGGTTCGACGTTCCGGTCGGGGGTCTCGAACTTCTGGCGCGTGCTCGGGTATTACGTCTTGTTGTTCCTGATCTCCCTGGCGTTTCTCCTGGTCATAGGGGTACCGCTGGCGCTCCTTGTCGCGGGCATCTTCTTCGCGACGGAGTCGCTTGGGGCGCGGATCGGCTTCGTGGTCCTCGTGGCGTTCGTGGGCCTACTGCTCCTGATCGCCGTGTTCGTACCCCTGAGCATCATCGGACAGTTCGCGCTTCGCAGGGTCGTGGTGGATAGGGAGGGTGTTCTGGGCTCCATAGGGAGCGGCTATCGTCTCTTCCGCCAGAACCTCGGGAGGAGCCTGCTCGTATGGCTCATAGGCATCGGGCTCGCGCTCGGGGTGGGGATAACGCTCCTGATCGCGGGGGCCATCGTCGGCCTTATCCTCTTTCTCCCCACGATAGCCCTGGGGATCGGCGGATACTCCACGGCAGCCATCGTAACCGGTGCTATCGCGGCCCTGATCCTGATCCCGCTCCTCCTCGTGGCGACGGGCGCCGTGGGCACGTTCAAACACGCATACTGGACCCTCGCCTACCTCCGCCTCACCTCCCGGGACGCCATGCCCGTGGCACGGCCCACCGCCTAGACCCCTCCCCCAGAGCAGAGCCTGCGGTGTTGTAGAGTAGGAAGGTTGATAGACCACCATCGGGAGGCGAACCATGGCAAAGCTTGAGGGCAAGGTCGCGGTCATAACGGGTGCATCTAGCGGCATCGGGGAGGCGACGGCGGAGGCCCTGGCCGCCGAGGGGGCATCGGTCGTGGTCGCCGCGCGCAGGGAGGACAGGCTCACCGACCTCGTGGAGAAGATAAACGGCAACGGGGGCAAGGCCCTTTCCGTCTCCGCCGACGTGACGGACGAGGGACAGGCGCACGAGCTGATACGGAAGGCGAAGGAAGAGTTCGGCCGGGTGGACATCCTGGTGAACAACGCGGGCGTAATGCAGCTCTCGGCAGTCGAGAAAGGCCTCTCGGACGAGTGGCGACGGATGTTCGACGTCAACGTACTCGGCCTCCTCTACGCAACGGACGCGGCCGTCAAGGTGATGAAGGAGCAGGGCTCCGGGCACCTGGTGAACATCTCGTCGGTCGCGGGCCGCAGGAGCCGGGCGACCACCGGGGTCTACTCGGGGACGAAGTTCGCCGTCAACGCCATCTCCGAAGCCCTGAGGCAGGAGCTTCTGGAGGACAGCATCCGGGTCACCATCGTCGAGCCCGGCGCCGTCGCGACGGAGCTCGCGACCCACATCACCGACGAGGACGCGAAGGAGGGCCTGAGCGGGCTCCTCTCGCTCGACATCCTCCAGGCCGAGGACATCGCGAACGCCATCGCCTACTGCGTCACCCAGCCCGAGCGCGTGAGCGTCAACGAGATCCTCATCCGCCCAACCCAGCAGCCCAACTAACTGCCGGACGAAACCCGGCTATTCCGTCCGCTCCAGGCGCGTGCGCAGATGGTGCCTGAGTAGGAGCCGCCTTCTCAAGAACTCCGCGATAACGAGCGTGGTGCGGAAGACGGCGGCTTCTCCCTCCCTGCGTACGCGCCAGGCCACGAGGGCCGCCGCCTTCAACCCGACGTCCGGGATCTCACGCCATATAGCCCACGCCATCCTGAGCACCCCATATGGTCTCACTGCCGGCAGGTAATCGTTCACGGACCCGTGTGGATCGTGGCCCATGATCCTGACGACCAGGCGCTGCTCGGGTACCACGACCTTGTAAGCTGCCGGTCCCCAACGCTCACCGCCGCCCTCCTCCGGACCGGCTCCCCCCGTGAAACCCCCACGGTCGCGCAGGCTCCGCGCACGCGAACGCGCGAACGAACCCCTCCGTCCAAGCGTCCTACCCGCCGTTTCTCGCCGAGCAGGATACACGGGCGATGCAGACCTTCTCATGGCTTTCCTCCTGACCGCGCAACGTCCACGATTATCTTGACCAATTGTTCCAATAAAACGCGAAGTTCCGGCGTGTTCCGTGCAGGATCGGCCCCTACTCCAGAACCGAGAGGGTCACGCGGACGACGTCTTCGAGCGTTGCCCGCTCCGCCCCCGCCTTCGCGGAGACCCTGAGACCCTGCAAACCGTTCGACAAAAACCTCGCCAGCGCCAGGGGATCGTGGCGGGCAGGGATCTCCCCTGAGAGCCGGGCGCGGACCAGCGCCGCGTGGAAGGCCTCCTCGTCCCGTCTACCGTAGCGCAGGATCTTCGCCGCGACCTCCGGATCGTGGGGCGCCAGCTCCACCGCCGAGTTCGCCAGCAAGCACCCGCGTCGCCGGTTGCCACCTACCAACCCGTCGAGCGTGCGCTCGAACACCTCCTTGATCGCGTCCTTCGCGGACGAGGACTCGTACAAAGTCTCCGCCAAGCGCGACGCCCTCGTCTCCCCATAACGGTTCAGAGTGGCCAGAAACAGGGCCCGCTTGTCCCCGAAAGTGTCGTAGAAGCTACCGCGGCCTATCCGCATACACCCCAGCAGGTCCCGCAAAGACGTCGCCTCGTAACCCCGCCACCAGAACAGGTCCATGGCTCGCTCCAACGCCTCCTCCGGTTCGAACTCCTTTGTTCGGGCCATCCGCGCCTCCCCGATTCCGATGCACGGGGAGCGTACAGTATCTGGAACGAATGGTCAAGAATGTTCCGAAGAAAAGTCGGGGTTTGTAGAACTGCTAGAAGCGGGCCGGGATGAGCACCGGCTCCTTGGCGGCGGTGCGTTCGCCCTTCTCGGCCCTTATAAGCTCGGAGAGGGATTCGACGGCGACCTCGAGCTCCTTGCGGCCGGGCTCGGAGGTCGTGAGGTACTTCTGGAGGAAGTTGCCGACGGCGATGGAGGGGCGCGTCTTGCCGAAGATAAACCAGGCCTCGCTTATGAGGATGAACTGGAGGGCGGCGTAGGGGGCCCAGGTTATGAACGGGTCGGCGAGGGCGGCGAGGGTTATGTAGAAGAGTATGTTGGTGCCGCAGCGCGGGTGGAGGCGGCTGACGCCCTTGGCGTTCTCCAGCGTTACCTCGCCGTACTTCTCGTAGGCGGCGACGGCCTTGTGCTCGGCGCCATGGTAGCGGCCGATAGAGGAGAACTTCATCGCGGCGAAGAAGAGGGCCATGATCGGCAGGATCGGGAACGCGGCGAAGAAGGCGAGGACCTCGCCCGTTGCGCCGCCGACGGCCTCCGTGCCGCGCTCCATGAGGCTGACGAGGAGCCACAGGACGCCCATGATGGCGACGAAGAAGACGAGCGTCCAGATAGATCCGGCAAGCTGCAATATGATGCGGAACCAGAAGAAGATCGAGCGGAGTATCGGCAGCTTGAGGACGCGCCCGAGGGTTCCCTCCGGCTGCCACACGTTGAACGGGTCGATCCAGACGTAGATCTTGCCGTCCTTGCGCTGCGCCGAACTGGCATAACTTGGCCCGAAGAAATCTACCCCTCCCCAGCGGGCCATCCCGCCGAAGAGCAACCTCTCGTTCTCGGACTCCGGTGCGCTCTCTTGCGCCAAACGACCCCTCCTCGGAACTCTCCCCGGAGACCGTGCGCCGGGAAGTAAAAGATACCACCTGCCCGCCTACCCGTGGCTCTCCCGGCTGAGCGGGCCGCCGGGGTAGCACCGGGTTACACTCGGGAACCTTGGCCGATAAGACTCCACAGCCCGACGCCCGGACCCAGCGCGCCCTCCCGGAGACGAGGAAGGGGCGAGGTCCGTCTCAGGCGGAGGATTTACCGACGGCGGCGAGCCTCGGCAGGCCGGCGCCGGCGCCCGTTAGCTCCCTCTCCGCGAGAAAGGCCGTGTGGACCCCGCCGCGCCGGAAGTCCTCATCCTCCAGGATGGCGAGGTGCAGGGGCAGCGTGGTGTCGAAGCCCGCGAGCGCGAACTCGTCGAGCGCCCGCGCCCCGCGCCGGAGGGCGGCGTCCCTGTTCTCGGCGTGCACTATAAGCTTGGCGAGCAGGGAGTCGTAGTAGGGGGAGACCTTGTAGCCCGCGTAGAGGTGCGAGTCGACCCTGACGCCGGGGCCGCCCGGCGGGTTGTAGAACTCGACGAGGCCGGTCTGGGGCAGGAAGGCACGCCTCGGGTCCTCGGCGTTGATCCGGAACTCTATCGCGTGCCCCCGGGCGGGCACCTCGCCGCTGACGGAGATCCCCTCGCCGCTCGCCACCCTCAGCTGCTCGGCGACGAGGTCGACCCCCGCGACCTCCTCAGTGACTGGGTGCTCGACCTGGAGCCGGGTGTTCATCTCTATAAAGTAGTACTCGCCCCCCGAGTACACGAACTCGACGGTCCCCGCCCCCGTGTAGCCCAAGCGATCCACGAGGGAGGCGGCGGCCTTTTTCATCCCCTCGCGCGCCGCCTCCGGCAGCGCCGGCGCCGGCGACTCCTCGAGGAGCTTCTGATAACGCCGCTGCACGGAGCAATCCCTCTCGGGGAAGGCCGCCGTGACCCCGTCCTCGTCCGTGAGGACCTGAACCTCGATGTGGCGGAGCTTCTCCAGGTAGCGCTCGGCGTAGACGGAACCGTCCCCGAACGCGGCCCCCGCCTCGCGGCTCGCCGAGGAGTACGCGGCGTCGACCTCGCCCTCCGAACGGACGACGCGCATCCCCTTGCCCCCGCCGCCCGCGCTCGCCTTGATGAGGAGGGGATACCCGACCTCGGCGCCGACGTGCTTGACCTCGGCGGCGCTCCTGCACGGCCCGTCGCTCCCCGGCGTGACCGGCACCCCTGCCTCGGCGGCGGCGCGCCGGGCGGAGACCTTGTCGCCCATCAGGGCTATCGTCTCCGAGCGGGGGCCGACGAACTTTATGTTGCACGCCTCGCAGATCTCGGCGAAGCGCGCGTTCTCGGCGAGAAAGCCGTATCCGGGGTGGATGGCGTCTGCGCCCCGGAGCTCGGCGGCGGAGATGATCGCCGGGATGTTCAGGTAGCTGCCCGAAGGATGCGCGGGCCCTATGCAGACAGCCTCGTCCGCGAGGAGGCGGTGCAGGGAGTCCGCGTCGGCCGTGGAGTAGACGGCGACGGACCGGATCCCGAGCTCGCGGCAGGCGCGGATAATCCGCAGCGCGATCTCACCGCGGTTCGCCACCAGAACCTTGTTCAGCAAGAAGTCGCCGCCCCCGCCCTTAGGCTTCGGGGCGGATGTTGAAGAGCGGCTGGTCGTACTCGACCCCGCCAGAGTTCTCGGCGAGCACCTCGATGACCTCGCCGGAGACGTCGGAGGGGATCTCGTTCATCAGCTTCATCGCCTCGACGATGCACAGCGTCTGCCCCGCCCTGACGGTATCCCCAACCTCGACGTACGGCCCCTCACCCGGCGCCGGCGCCCTGTAGAAGGTACCGACGACCGGGGAGCGGACCGCGTGCAGGCCGTTGGAAGCCTCGGCCACCGTCTCGATGGTCGACACCTCGGGGGCGTTCAGACCGTGGGCCCGCGGCTCGGGGGCAGGAAGCGCCGCTGCCACGGAAACCTCCGCCTTCGCCTTGACGGTAATCTCCAGCTCGCCCTGTCGAACCCGGATCTCGCCGACCCCGCTCTCTGCGAGAAGCTCGACGAGGCGCCCGACGTCATCGAGGGGCAACCTCTTCCCCTTCTCGCTCCTCGGTTCTCCGCCGTTGTTCAACGTGTTCTCCTCTTCGGCATAGCCTCGGATTGTACACGTTAGACGCCCCGCGTTGGAGCGGAAGCAGGTCAACGCGGTAGATGGATGGGAAAGGGCGGTGGCGCGTGTAGAATCGGCTTGTGGCAGAGAAGGGCAACGAGCGCGCCAGCATCCGGGTCCTCGACGCGAGGGTCGCCCAGCAGGTCGCGGCCGGTGAGGTGGTGGACCGTCCGGCCTCCGTGGTCAAGGAGCTTGTAGAGAACTCCCTGGACGCCGGGGCCTCGCGGGTCGAGGTCGAGCTCGGCGACGGGGGTACGTCGCACATCCTGATCCGCGACGACGGCGTGGGGATGACCCCTGAAGATGCCGCCCTCTCCGTCGTGCGGCACGCGACCAGCAAGATCCGGGCCGTCGGCGACCTCGAGAGCGTCCTGACCATGGGTTTTCGCGGCGAGGCCCTCCCCTCCATCGCGAGCGTCTCCTCGTTCTGCCTGACCACCTCGACCGGCGAGGGTGCCGGCACGAAGGTCACGGTGGACGGGGGCGGCGAGGCGAAGGTCCTTCCTGCCTCGCACCCGAAGGGGACGACGATCCTGGTAGACCGCCTCTTCTACAACGTCCCTGCGCGCCGCGCTTTCTTGAAGGGCCCCCGCGCCGAGCGGGCCGCCATCCTGGAGACGATGACGCACCTCGCGGTAACCCACCCGGCGGTCGCGTTCAGGCTCTCGGAGGGCGGCCGCGACTACCTCTCGCTCTCCGCGAGCGGGGAAGGGAACCTCCTGGAGCGCCTCGCGCAGGTCCACGGGGTCGCGAGGGCCCGTTCCATGCGGCCTGTGGAGTACGAGTCCGGGGCGTTCCGGGTCTCCGGCTACGCGGCTCTCCCGAGCCTGACGGAGTCGAGCCGGGCGCGCCAGACGATCTCGGTAAACGACCGGTGGGTGCGGGCGGAGAACCTGACCCGCGGCATCGACGACGCCTACCGCTCCACCCTCCCCTCGGGCCGCTACCCGCCGGTCGCCCTCCGGATAGAGGTGGACCCGCGCCGCGTCGACGTGAACGTGCACCCTACAAAGCAGGTGGTCCGCTTCTCCGAGGAGCGCGCCGCCCGCGCCGCCGTCGCCTCGGCCGTCCGGGAGGCGATAGAGTGGCGCCCTACCCCGCCGACCTCCGTCCCCCGACCAACCGAGCCCTCCTACACCCAGGAGAGCCTGCCGCCCTCGCGGCCGTACCCCCCGCAGGAAGAGCGGTACGGCCGCGTCGCCGAACGCCGCCCCGACTACCCCTCGCCGTCGAACCCTCTCGGGCCATCCGCCCCGAGGCGCGACCTGAACGAGGTCCGGGAGAGGCTCGCGCGGGCCTCACAGCCCCTCTCCGAGCCCGGGACGTTACGGCGTGAACCCGAGGCCTTCGAGCCGCCGGAGAGGGGCGCCCTGCCCCGGGCTAGCGTGGATGAGCTGCGGGTGATCGGGCAGCTCGCCGCCGGCTACATCCTCGTCGAGGAGCCGGGTGCTATGTGGGTAATCGACCAGCACGTCGCCCACGAGCGGGCCATCCTGGACGGGCTCACGGACGCGGAGGAGGGCTCCCTGCCGACCACGCAGGCCCTGCTCGTCCCGGAGGTCGTGGAGCTGCCCCAGGCGGAGGCCGAGTCGGCCGAGGGCTACCTCGAAGAGCTCGCCGTCTACGGCTTCGAGGCCGAGCCCTTCGGCCCGAACTCCTTCAGGGTTACGGCCGTCATCTCCACCCTCGCCGGCCGCGACGTCGCGGGTGCGTTCAAGGAGGCGCTCTCCGCCGCACGGGGCACCGGTCCGGGGCGTCGCCGCGAGGACCACATCCTCGCCACCATAGCCTGCCACTCCGCCGTCAAGCTCGGCGACAAGCTCTCCCAGGCCGAGATGGAGGCGCTGATAAGGAGCTGGCTGAACAGCCGCCTCCCCGCCACCTGTCCCCACGGCCGCTCAATCTGCTTCCGGCTCGGCGTCAACGAGGTCGCGCGCAAGCTCGACCGGCACTAGCCCGACCGCCCATGCGAAATCCGTGAAAAATGTTTCGTCTCCTCCCTACCGTCGTCCCGAAACACGCAGTAGGGTCGCATCAGGCACGGTTGGGTCGTCGTCGATTTCGGGTGAGGGAGGATATCTGGGCGCTATCAACGTTGGACACAAGATACCGAGGTAGGAAGATGAGCGAGGGAGCACACAGATGAGGCGTGCGGTAGGTTTGTTCGTGACGGTGGGGATAATGGTTCTGCTGGTCGCCGGGGTAGCGCTCGCGGCGACGATCACGGGCAACGACAGGAACAACAACATCGTTGGCACCGACAATCCCGACACGATCTTTGGCAGGGGCGGCGACGACCTCATAAGGGGCAGGGACGGCGGGGACGCCCTCTTCGGCAACAGCGGAGCCGACAGGATCCTCGGCGGCCGCGGGGCAGACCTGATCGAGGGCAACGAGGGGTCCGATCCGAGGCTGGAGGGCGCCAGGGGCCGGGACGAGATCCGCGGCGGCAAGGGGAACGACAACATCTTCGCAGACGATGGAGTGAGGGACAGGATCGCCTGCGACGGCGGCTTCGATCGGGTGGACGCCGACAGCGCGGACGTGTTCGACAATAGGGCCGCCTGCGAGGTCATAAACTAGAGCAGAAGCGGCCGCGGAGCGCCGGTGGCCCCCGGCTGAACAGGGGACCGGGGTTTACGCCCCGGTCCCTTCTGCGCGATCATCCCCTCGTGAAGCAGTATCATCGGGCTCCGTGCGCCACAAAGGATCGAGTACTCAGAGGTTGATGGGGGACAGGATGGTCGGGGTGCTTGCCGTCGCGGCCGCGGCCTCGACCTGGGGCACCCTGGGATACTTCGCCAAGCTCCTGTACGCGGAGGGTGTCTCGTTCGAGGCGCTGGTGGCTTTCCGGGCCGTGGTAGGGTGGGCGGCAGTGCTGCTCTTTCTCGCCCTGACGCGCGGGCTCGGAGGCCTGCGGGTTTCGCGGGGAGATCTGGTGTTTCTCGCGCCTCTGGGGCTCGTCGGGATCGGGGCCTTCTACCTGCTGTATTTCTTTACAGTGCGCGAGAGCGCCGTCGGGACGGCGTCGATCCTCCTGTACAGCTCGCCGGCGTTCGTGACCCTGCTTGCATGGGCCTTCCTGAGGGAGCCGCTCGGGATCACGCGGATCCTGGCGCTCGGGCTGACCTTCGCTGGCATCGTCTTGGTGGTAGGAGCGTACGACCCCACGACCCTGGAGGTCGCGCCGTTCGTGCTCGTGACTGGTCTGCTCGCAGGGCTGACGTACGGGATGTACTCCATCTTCGGCAAGCCCGTGGCGGGCCGCCTCGCACCATCCGTCATACTGAGCTACGCCCTCGGCTTCGGCGCTGTCCTGCTCGTGGCCTTCGCCCTCCCATCCCTCGGCACCCTCGCCGGTCTCCCCCTGTGGTGCTATGCGCTGCTGTTGATGCTCGCCGTTGTCCACACCGCTCTCGCCTTCGCCCTGTACACGTTCGGGCTGAGGAGGCTGGAGGCGGGGAGGGCGGCGATCGTGGCGACGGTCGAGCCCGTCGTGGCGGGGGCGCTCGGGGTGCTGTTGCTCGGGGAGGACCTTACGGCGCTCAAGGTTCTGGGGGCGCTGCTCGTCCTCGCGGGCGCGGCGCTCGCCCAGGTCGGACCGGGGAAGGCCGTACCCTCCGGGAAGGACGCGGGCGCAGGCCGGTGAACGCTGTTCGATGCGCGGCTCCCCCGTCCACGCGCGGGGCCGGGGTAAAAGGGCTACCATACGGGCTCGTGAGAGCGCGGGTCCGTTCGCCGCGGAGATGAGGGAGGGCCGATGACGGTAGAGTTCAAGGGCAGTCGGGGGTACGCCCTGGGTGTGGAGGAGGAGCTCCACATCGTCGACGCCAGCACCGGTGAGCTCGTCTCCAAGATCGAAGAGGTCATGGCGCGCCTGCCCGAGGACCTGAGCGATGCCGTCTCCTACGAGCTCTTCCAGTCCGTCCTGGAGATAAAGACGCCCCCGTGCGCCACCGTCGCAGACGCGGAGGAGAGGCTCAGGGAGCTTCGGAACCGGGTCGGGTCCTGGACCGCGGCCTGCGGGGCGGCGCTGGCGAGCGCCGGGACGCACCCCTTCTCGCGTTACCGCGACCAGAAGATCACGGACCAGGACCGTTACCGAAAGGTGATCCGAACGCTGCGCTGGGTCGCCGAGCGCGAGGTCATCTTCGGCCAGCACGTCCACATCGCCGTCCCGGGAGAAGACGAGGTTATAGAGGCGCACAACCGCCTCTCGGAGTGGGCGCCGCTCCTCCTGGCCCTCTCGTCGAACTCGCCGTTCTGGCAGGGCAGGGACACGGGCTTCGAGTCGACGCGCGTCAAGATCTTCGAGACCTTCCCGCGCGCCGGCCTCCCCCCCGCCTTCCCCGACTACGAGTCCTTCGAGTCCTACGTGGACCTGATGGTCGGATCCGGGGCGATGGACGACTACACCTTCTGCTGGTGGGACGTCCGGCCCCACGCGAGGATCGGGACGATAGAGCTGCGCATCCTGGACTCCCAGACGAGGCTCGACCACGCCGTCGCCCTCACCGCCCTGACCCAGTGCCTCGTCGTGAGCGCGCTCTCTACGCCCCCTAAGGGCCCCTACCACCGCGAGCTCGCCCTCGAGAACAAGTGGCGCGCCTCCCGCCACGGCCTGGACGCCGCCTTCTACGATTTGGACAGGCGCACGAACGTCCCGGCCCGCGACGTGGCACGCGCCATCGTGGAGGAGCTACGCCCCGTGAGCCAGGACCTGAGGTGCGAGGCAGAGCTTCTGAGCATCCTGGAGATCGTGGAGGGCGGCACCGGCAGCCAGCACCAGCGCCGCGTCTACGAGGAGAGCGGCGACTTCCTGGACGTCGTCGCCTACCTTATAGAAGGGACCCGTCCGGCGATGGCCGAGGCCCCGGCCGAAACGCAGGACTGAGAGACCGGCAAGAGAGAGCCGTCCTACAACGTCCCGGGGACGAACAACGGCACGGGTAGGGTCTCTCTGGCGGGCGCCATTATTCCCAGAACTGTCGGTCCAGGGCTTGATCGTCCTGGTGGAAGTGGGCCTCGACTATCTTGCCGTTCCGCACCCGGTAGACGGCGACCTCCCTGCCTTCGAGGGTCCGCCCCTCGCGCTCCGCTGACCATTCGACGAGGGCGACGGAGTGCTCACCGTTGGCGACGATCTCACGGGGGCGGAGGCGGAACGTGCCGCCGGTGCGCTCGCGAGCGTCTCGCATCATCGCGAGGACGGCGTCCGGGCCGCTGAGGTCCCCGGTGTGCTCCCCGCCCACGTCGGGCTCGTGCCACAGGACATCTCCGGAGAGAATGGTGCGTATGGCATCCTCATCGTTCCGGCCCCGGGCCTCGTACAGGCGACGGACCAGCGCGGCGTTCGGGTGCTCCACGCTTACCCTCCCACTCTTCGCGCGGGCGCTACTCCAGCCCCTGGGACCACATGCGGTCGAGGTCGTAGTCCGAGTAGGTGCGGAAGGCGACCATGGTCTCGGTGCGGGCTACACCGGGGACCTGGGCGAGCTTCTCGGGGACGATCCGGGCCATCCGCTCGAAGTCGGGTATCCGCACCATTACCACGAGGTCGTACGGGCCGGTCACGGAGTAGACCTCGGTGACGCCCTCGATCTTCAGCATGGCCTGAGCGGCCTCGGACACCCTCTCGCTCTCCGTCGTGACCAGGACTACCGCCGTTACCAAGGTCCCACCTCTCCCCCTATAAACCGAAAGTCACGGTGCCCGTGAGGGCGTTGTTGTCCTCGTTCTGCTCGTACTCGACGGGCCCGACCGAAACGGTTGTCTCGACGGTCTCGTCCAGCTCGCCGGGCTTGAAGCCCCTGACCTCCACCGTCGCCGTCGCCCCGGGCTCTATCCGCTCGATCCTGGCGGAGAGCGCCTGCCGCTCGGCCCTGGTGTTGAGCACGACCTCCACGGGCACCCCCGTCTCGGGGACCTCGCCGCCGTTGGTCACCGTCACGGAGAATATGGGCTCGGCCGAGCCCGTGAGGACGACGTTGCCGCCCGCGTACAGGACCTGTCCGCCGACCTCGACGCCGTAGATCTCCACGCCGTGCAGCGCGTTGGGATCCGAGGGCGAGGCGGCGGCCTCAGCCCCCTGTGTCTCGAGCCCCAGGGCCTCGTAGTCCATGAACGGCTCGGGCTCGTAGAGGTAGCTCCGGTCCCCCCTCCTCCCCGAGCCCTCAAGGGCCTCCTCCGAGGCGGGTACGTAGTGGTCCCGCACGACGGCATCGCTGACCTTGAAGTCCTCCACGGAGGCGGCGAGCGCCTCCCCTGCCCCCTCCGGCTCCCCGCCGGCCGCCTCGTCCAGGTTCTCGAGCGCCACCGCCCGGATGCCCAGGGCGCTGACCATGTAATGGTGCGCGTCCTCGAAACCGGGCGGCACCTCCTGGTTGTGCAGCGCGTCCAGATAGTACGTTCGGGCCTTGTCGGAAGAGGAAGCAAGGGCCGCAGCGTCGATGCTCGCCGGATCCTCGGCGGCCCCCGCGAGGGCCCCCTGAAGCTCCTGCCTGCCCAGGTTGGCGGAGTCGCTCAGGGTGCTGTCGGCGCTCGTAACGTACTTTCGGACCTGCGTGGACTCCTGGGCGGCCACACAGCCCTTGGCGACGAAAAAGATAAAGAAGCAGCAGATCGCGAGGAAGAGGATGGAGCCGAGGAGCGTCAGCCAGGGCGGCAGCGCCCTCTCGCGGCGCGTACGCGGGCGGGCTCCGGACCGGCCCCGGGTGGACGCGGGTCTCGCACGACGGACCTTCGGCCCTGACCTGTGGGATCTACGCTCCAAACAACCCCCCGTGTAGGGGCCGGGGGATCGCCGCTCGCAAAGCGCTGCCCGCCGGCTAGGACGACCTTCTTGTGGGCGAGGAGGGACTCGAACCCTCACGTCCTTTCGGACACTAGACCCTGAACCTAGCGCGTCTACCGATTCCGCCACCCGCCCAGATGTAACTCAGCAGACCCGGGGATTGTACCAACCCGCGGGACACTTGGCTAACGCGGGCATACCGTAGGGTTCCGGTGCCGTCCCCGGCTCAGGCTTTGTAGGGATCATGGCGGGCGTAGTCCTCCATCGCCCCGGCGAGCCACTCCTTCTCCTCCTCGATGTACCGCTCGATGGCGCGGCGGAAGCTCTTGTGCCGGATCTCGTGCGCGCTGTAGGTGATCGCGGGTAGAAAACCGCGCGCGTGCTTGTGCTCGCCCTGCGCCCCCGCCTCGAAGAGGTCGAGGCCGCGCTCTATGGCGAACTCGATCTCCTGGTAGTAGCACAGCTCGAAGTGGAGGTTGCGCCGATCCTCGAAGGCGCCCCAGTAGCGCCCGAAGATGGTCCGCCCCTTGTAGAAGTTGAGCGCGCCCGCGACCGGGCGTCCCGTCGTCCCGTCGCGCGCGAGGACGAGGAGGATGCGGTCCTTCATCGTCCGGAAGACCTCGTCGAAGAACGCCCCGGTGAGGTAGGGGGAGCCCCACTTCCGATCCAGCGTGCTCAGGTAGAAGCGGTACATGATCGCCGCGTGCCCGGGGGTCAGCTCGTCCCCGGTGAGGCGCTCTATGACCAGGCCCTCCTCCCCGAGCTGGCGGCGCTCGCGGGAGATCTGGCGGCGCCGCTTGCTCGTCAGCGCCCCCAGGTAGTCGTCGAACGAGCCGTAGCCACGGTTGCGCCAGTGAAACTGCAGGGAGTGGCGCACGGCGAACCCGTTGTCCGTGAACTCCCCGAGCTCGTCCTCCGGGAGAAACAGCGCGTGCGAGGAGCTGACCCGCAACTCGTCGCCGAGCACGCGCGCGCCGTCGAGCAGGGCGCGCTTGACGGTCCGCCCTTTATTCCCTTCATCGAGGCCGGGGCGAACGAGGAGCTTCGGCCCCGTCGCGGGCGTGAACGGCACGGCGGCGACGAGCTTGGGGTAGTAGCGCAACCCGTGCTCGCGGTAAGCCCGCGCCCACTCCCAGTCGAAGATGTACTCGCCGTAGCTGTCCGTCTTGAGGTAGACGGGGAGCGCGCCGAGGACGGAGGCTCCCGAGTCGTCCTCGCACAGGAGGTACGCGGGCGACCAGCCGCTGGACGGCCCGACGCTCCCCGAACTCTCCAGGGCCTCCAGAAACTCCAGGTCGAAGAACGGGAAGTCCGGCGGCTCCAGCCCGCGCCACGCCTCCGCGTCCGCCTGACCGATGCCGAAGATCCTGGCGACCCGCGTCACGTCGTCCCCTCTTCCCGACCGCGCGGGAGGCTACCTCTATACGTCATGCCAGCGCGGGACGGCACTCGTTCTTCCGTGTAATGCGTAGGCATACTCCCGTTTCGTGTCGAGGCAACGAGGGTTATTCTACTCGCAGTCAACGGGTAGCCCAACGGACAGAGGGGGCGCTGCCGATCCCGGACAAGCGGGCCTTGAGGGGCAGGTCCCTACCAGGGCTCGGGCTCGCTGCTGCCCTTCGCGGTCTTCGTCACCGAGCCGTTCGAGTACTCGTAGGAGAAGACGTACCCGCTCCCGCTGCTCGTCTCCAGGCGATATGCGCTCGCACCGCCCCCTCCAGGGGAGACCGACACGTAGACCCGGCCCAACCTTCCGTCCCCCCAGCCCTTGCCGTACGGCGCCACCCCATCCCGCCATTCGATGCCGGGCGCGAGATCGCGCATGCGACCGGCGTCGCAGCGCGCGTACGAGCCGCCGGCGGCCTCCGCGCAAGAGTTCATCTCCGAGGCCGCCCCGAGGAGCAGGCCCTTGGCCTCGTCGTCCTTTCCGGACGAGGAGAGGTCCAGCAGGAGGGGCGCGGCCATCGCCGAGAGCAGGGAGAGGGCGAGCAGCCCGGCCAGAAGGGCGGGCAGGACGCGGCGACCCCCGCGACCGGGAGCCCCTACCTCGTCTCCCGGCCCCTCGCCGTGCCCCCGATATGCAAGCCCGTCGTTCACCCTGGTCGGAGTTTATACGCTGGAACCTCCACCGACCGCGGGAGGTTCGGTGTCCATCCGGAGCGGCGCGGGTAGGCTCCCGGATGAACGCCCCGACGATAGGAGCGAGACTTGAACCACGCCCGTTGCCGAAACCCGGTCTTTTGCGTGCTTCCCCCCTACGTGCTGCGCGAGATCGCCCGGAACGGCTCGCCCGTGCAGCGGGAGGTTGCGACGCGCACCCTCGCCAGCGACGGCACCTTCCGCTCGCTGCGCCAGGCGACGCCCCCGTCCCCCGACCCTCGCATGGGCGCGCGCGGGACCCTGGACCCGGAGGGCCGGAAGAGGCGCACGATCTACGACGTCGGCAACACCCAGGATCTGCCGGGCAGGGTAGCGCGCGCCGAAGGGGAAGGCCCGACCGGGGACGCCTCGGTGGACGAGGCCTACGACGGGCTGGGCGCCACCTACGACTTCTTCTGGGAGGCGTACGGCCGCGACTCCATCGACGACGACGGGATGCCGCTCGACGGCCACGTCCACTTCGGCGTGGACTACGCCAACGCCTTCTGGGACGGGACACGCATGGTCTTCGGCGACGGGGACGGCGAGCTCTTCAACCGCTTCACGATCTCGCTGGACGTCGTGGGCCACGAACTGTCCCACGGCGTGACCCAGTACGAGTCCGGCCTGAACTACTTCAAGCAGTCCGGCGCGCTGAACGAGCACCTCTCGGACGTCTACGGCTCGCTCGTAAAGCAGTACCTCCTCGGTCAGACCGCGGAGGAGGCGGACTGGACCATAGGCGCGGGCATCCTCGCGGAGGGGGTGAACGGGGTGGCGCTCCGCTCGATGAGCCGACCCGGCACCGCCTTCGACGACCCGGTCCTCGGCAAGGACCCGCAACCCGCCCATATGAACGGCTTCGTCAGGACCTTCGAGGACAACGGCGGCGTGCACATAAACTCCGGCATCCCCAACCGGGCCTTCTACCTCGCCGCGACGTCCCTTGGAGGAAACGCGTGGGAGGTCGCGGGGCGGATCTGGAACGCCACCGCAATCGACCCGAGGCTCAAGCCCGACACCGGCTTCCGAAGGTTCGCCCGGCTCACGGCGAGCAACGCGGCCTCCCTCTACGGTCCCGGCGGCCCCGAGGAGCGAGCCGTCCGCGACGCCTGGGGCGGCGTCGGGATACCCCTGGCCTAGGGAGAACCTGCCTTATCGTGCGTCTACGGCTGGAAACGGAAGGGGGGTTCGCGTCGTTCCCCGGGCTCGGGAGACCGGTCGAGATCGACACGGCAGCGCTGCGAGAGGAGGACGCCGCCGAGCTCGTGCGCCGCGTCGAGGAGGCGCGCTTCTTTGAGCGGCCGGAAGGGCCTGGGGAGCCGCAGAAGGGGGCCGCCGACCTCCGTCTGCGCAAGGTCACGGTCGAGGAGGGCGCGCGGAGCCACACGGTGCGCGCGTACGAGCCCATCGACGATGCGCCGCTCCGGGCGCTAGTGGAGGCGCTCGACGCTTGGGCGAAGACGCTCCGGCGGGCCGGGAGGGAGCATGACCCGGGGGGAGGCCGGCCGTAGGGACGCGAAACGCACCCGGGTAACAAGCGCAGCGCGGGGGCTATACAATACCGGCCGATGGGAAGTACGCGGTACATCGGCGGCGGCGCTCCCGGTCATGGTCGCTACGCGCTCGCAGAGATGGTCGGTCGCGGCGGTTTCGCCACCGTGTGGCGCGCCCACTCCTTAGACGGCAAGAAGGGATACTTTCGGGGGAACCGTGAGGTAGCCGTCAAGGTCATCCCCGTGTACAGCTACGGGGAGAGGTCGCGGGCTCTCAGAGAAGGGCAGATCGCCGAGGGCCTAAAGCACCCGAACATCGTGGAGACCCTGGAGGTCATACCGGGAGACCTCGAGGTCTACCTCATAACGGAGTTCGTGCGCGGGGAGCCGCTCGACGTCGCGGCGCGCCACTACAGGATGGACGACGTCGTGGACTCGCTCGGCCAGATCCTCTCGGCCCTGGAGTACGCGCACTCGCGCGGCATCATCCACCGCGACATAAAGCCCCAGAACGCCCTCGTGGACGAGCGCGGTAGGGTCAAGCTCACCGACTTCGGGGTAGCCTACCGGGCCGGGGACACGCGACTCACCCAGGTCGGCTACGCCGTCGGGACCCCGGGCTACATAGCGCCCGAGATCATGGACGGCGAGAACCCGACCGAGCTGACGGACATCTACGCCGTCGGCGCCACCGCGCGCGCCCTCCTCGCCCACCAGCCGGAGCCGCCGCCCCGCCTGCAGGAGTTCGTGAACCGCACGACCTCTCCCAACCCGGACCACCGCCCGAGGGACGCCGCCGCCGCCCTCAGGCTCCTAACCGGGCGCCGCGACACGTCCGGAGCCCGGACGACAAAGGTCGTGAACGAGGCCCCGAAGGGGAACGGCAGGTACGCCGGGCACGTGCTGCGGGCGGTGAACGGGCTCGTGGCCGGGTGGCTCGGCTACCTCGTCGCCGGGCTGCTGCTGAACGACGCGATCTCCCTGGGCGTGGCGGCGGGGTTCGGTGTCTTGGGCTACCTGCTGCCGCGCCTCGGGGCCCTCGGCGTGATCGTGGCGCTCGCGGTGGCGCTCGCGAGGAACGGCCAGATCTCCTTCGGGCTCGCGGCTCTCCTGCCGGCCGTGGGGGGCATCTGGGTCGCCGCGGGCTCCGTCAGCGGCGGGATGAGCCGCCTGCCCCTGGGACCGCTGCTCTCGATCCCGCTCGCCGGGCTGGGCCTCGGGGCGGGGCTTCCGCTGCTGCTGGGAGCGTTGATGCGTCCCCTGGGGGCCGTGCCGTCGGCGGCGATGGGCGCGGCCTCGCTCCTGGTCTACGACCTCGCGTGGGAGGATGGCGTGCTCCCCTATCTGGGGCTGTCCCTGGGCACCCTCCCGCTGGGGTTCGGGCCTGCGGAGTTCTTGCGCCAGGGCGAGGCGCTCGTCGGGGCCTATCCCTCGCTCGGGCTGCTCGCGGTGCTGTGGGCGGCCATGGCCGGGGTGGTCTCGGCGGCCGAGTGGGCCGGGCAGTGGGCGCTGGGGCTCGTGGTGGCGGTGGGCGGCGGGGTGCTCGGATACGCGCTCGCCATCTCGGAGACGCCAGCGGCTCTCTCCGAGGCTATGACTTCCCTCGGGCTCGCGGCTATAATATACGGGGCGATCAGGTTCCTAAGCTCCAGAGCGGGCGGGTAAGGATCTCTTTGGGTTTCCTGCGGCAGATAGAGAAACGGATGGAGTCCCTCGTTGAGGGGATGTTTGGCCGTGCCTTCAGGCGGCAGGTGCACCCGGTCGAGATCGCCAAGGGCCTCACCAAGCAGATGGACGAGGGCAGCATGGTCAGCGTCTCGCGCACCTACGCCCCGAACGACTTCACCATCCACCTCTCCCAGGCGGACTCGGAATCCATCCAGGCCTACCAGAGCTCCCTGCGCGACGAGCTGATCCAGTACGCCACCACCCACGCCGAGTCCAAGAGCTACCACCTGATGACGCCGCCCAGGGTACGCTTCACGACCGAGGAGACCCTGCGCTTCGGCGAGTTCGGCGTCACGGCCAAGCTCACCGGCGGGGACGGGCCGCGCGAGAGGGGCGCCCCCCAGGACACCTCCGGCCAGACCCGCATCTTCCGCGCCGACGATACCTCGGCCTCCCCGGAAGCCCCGGGCGAGGGGGAGGAACAGAGCACGGCCGTAATCTCCTCGGAGGAGGCCAAAAAGCACGGCCTGGCGCGCGAGGTCGTCGAGGTCGTCGTGGAGGGCGGTGGCACGTACACGCTAGAGGGCCGCGGGCCCTGGAGCGTCGGGCGCTCCGAGGAGAGCGATATCGTCGTCTCCGACCCCAACGTCTCCAGGCGCCACGCCAGGCTCATACGCTCGGAGAACGGTTTCGTGGTCGAGGACTTGGGCTCGACGAACGGCACGCTCCTGGACGGAGCACCCATAGAGCGCGAGCGCATCGAGAGCGGGGACGAGCTCACCTTCGGCGGGATCAACGCCCGCTTCGTCCGGCGAGGCGGCGGGGACGAGCCCTCCGGCCCGGACTCGTTCGGTGGCCTGACGGCGCGCCGGACCCCAAGGGGGCGCTAGCCGTGATCGATCTCCAGGTGCCGCTCCTGGCGGCGAAGGCGCTGCTGTTGCTCTTGCTGTTCGCCTTCATCTACGCGGTGGTCCGGCGTGGCGTCGGCGACCTGCGCGCCGTCCCCGACGACGAGGTCTTCGTTCCCGGCGTCGAGCAGAAGGCCGCGGGGAAGCGCCGCCCCTCCCGGGAGGAGCCTGCCTACGGGGCGAGCGGCGGGAACGGGAGGTCCACGCTCGTCGTCGAGGACTCGGAGGTCCTGGCGCCGGAGACGCGATTCTCCGTGAAGGGCGGCATCATGACCATAGGACGCTCCTCCGAGAGCGACATCGTGCTGAAGAACGACGACTACGCCTCCGGCGAGCACGCCAGGCTGACCCGCCACGGGGGCCTGATGTACGTCGAGGACGCGAAGTCCACCAACGGCACCTACGTCAACGGCCGCAAGGCGGTCGGCGCGACCCCCCTGAGGAGCGGCGATCGGGTGAAGGTCGGCTCGACGACCTTCAGGTACTCGGAGTAGGGAGGGCGATGGGGCTCTACCTCGAAGCGTTCGGTACCACCAACGCCGGCAAGGTCCGCAAGAACAACGAGGACTCCCTCCTCACCGGAAACGGTCGCGACGAGGCGCTCTTCGCCGTCGCCGACGGGATCGGCGGCTTCGAGG
The DNA here is from genome assembly GCA_902806105.1 of uncultured Rubrobacteraceae bacterium. The sequence goes on along the minus strand of CADCVI010000089.1, from coordinate 12,768 downwards.
CCGGGGAGGTCGCAAGCGGTATGGCCATCGGCGTCCTGGAGGAGCTGGAGCCGGGGGCCTCCTTGGAAGACGCGGTGAGGGAGGCAAACCGCCGCATCCTCGCCGCCTCACGCGGAGACGAGAAACTCTCGGGGATGGGCACCACCGTCGTGGCCGCACGCTTCTCCGTCAGGGACGGCGACGGTGACGGCGCGGGGGCCAGCGACGTCGCGAGCGCGGAGATCTCGCACGTCGGCGACTCCCGGGCTTACCTGCTGCGCGGCGGGGAGTTCGCGCCCGTCACCGAGGACCACTCGCTCGTCGCGGAGCTTGTCCGGAGCGGGGACCTCACGAGGGCCCAGGCCTCCGAGCACCCGCAGAAAAACCTGATCACACGCGCCTTGGGCGCCGAGGACGAGGTCCAGGTCGACACGGCGGTCCTGCCCCTTCAGCCCGACGACCGTATCCTGCTCTGCTCGGACGGCCTTACGGACATGGTCCCGGAGGCGAGGGTCGGCGAGATCCTCGCCGATCCGAACCCGGAGACGGCGGCCCTCGCCCTCGTAAAGGCGGCCCTCGACGCCGGCGGGGCGGACAACGTGACCGTCGTGGTCGTGGACGTAAAGGAGGGGACCTCCGGTGGGAGCGGCACCCAGGAGATGCGCGCCCTCCCCCAGGACGCCGCTGGGAGGGACGCCGTCGAGGCACCGGGCAGGGACGAGGGCCGGAGGACCGCGGGGCGCAGGGCCCCGTCGGCCAAGGTTAGCTCCTCCCGCAGGCGCAACAAGAGGAGCGCGCCGGTCCGGCTGCTCACCTGGATCGTACGGGCGCTGGCGGCGCTGATGGTGCTCGCGGCGCTCGCCTCGCCCTTCTACCTGTGGGGGAGCAGCCGTTACTATCTGGGCTTTGATTCGGGAGAAGTGGTGATATACCGGGGGCTGCCAGAAGAGTACACGCTCGGGTACACGCTCAACGAGGAGCTTCAAAGGACGGACCTCAGGGAGAGCGAGGTCGGGGAGACGTACCGCGAGCCGATAGACACCCACAAGCTCTACTCCTCCAGGGAGGACGCCGAGAGGGTGGTCCGCGACCTGGAAGACAGGAAGACGGGAAGCGAGGAACGGTAGAGGTTTGACCCAGCGAGCGACGATCCCGATGGCGATAGCGCTCCTTATCACCACCCTGGGCTTCGCGACCCTCGTCTTCGTGCAGGAGGCAAAGAGCCCGCCCTTCGTCTACGGCGCGTACTACGCGGGGACCATGGTCGCCCTCTACCTCGGCGTCCGGCTCTGGCTACCGCACGCCGACGCCCTGCTCCTCGCGGTGGTCACCCTGCTTACCGGGGTGGGGCTCGTCATGATCTACCGGCTCACCTTCGACGTTCCGGGGGTAGAGAACCTGGCGACGACGCAGGCCGGTTGGATCCTGGTCGGCAGCGCCGCCCTCGTCCTGACGGTGATCCTGTTCAAGAATTACCACCGCCTCTTCAACTACAAGTACCTGCTCGCCGCCGCCGCGGTCGGCCTCATAGCCTCGACGATCTTCTTCGGGTACGAGGTCAACGGGGCGCAACTGTGGCTGAGCATCGGGCCGGTCAACTTTCAGCCCTCGGAGTTCGCGCGCATCGCGCTGATAATCTTCTTCGCCGGATACCTGGCCGACACCCGCGATCTGCTGGCCGCCACGAGCCGGACCATCCTCGGCGTCCAGGTCCCGGCGCTGAAGTACTTCGGCCCGGTCGCCCTCGTGTGGGCGGCGTCCCTGGGCCTCCTCGTCTTCGAGAAGGACCTCGGGAGCAGCCTGCTCTTCTTCGCCGTGCCCTTGCTGATGCTCTACGTGGCGACGGGCCGCATAGCCTACGTCATCCTCGGGACCATGCTCTTCTCGGTGGGCTCCCTCGCGACGTACTTTCTCTTCGACCACGTGCAGGTGCGCGTCTCGGCCTGGCTCGACCCCTGGTCCCAGCCGGATACGGGAGGTTTCCAGATTCTGCAGAGCCTCTTCTCCATCGCCGACGGCGGGGTCACGGGGACGGGCTTGGGCGAGGGGTTCTCGCAGGCCATCCCCGAGGTCGAGACGGACTTTATCTTCTCGGCGGTAGCGAGCGAGCTCGGGCTGTTGGGCTCGACGGCGCTGCTTCTGGCGTTCCTCGTCTTCGTGTACCGGGGGATCAAGATCTCGCTGCTCGCCGCCGACGACGCCTCGAAGCTCCTCGCCTTCGGGCTCACCGCGATGTTCGCCCTCCAGACGCTCATCATCGTCGGCGGGGTGACGAAGGCTATCCCCCTCACCGGCATCACGCTGCCGTTCGTCTCCTACGGGGGCTCCTCGGTCGTCGGTAACTTTATCCTGACCGCCCTGCTCCTCCTCGTCTCGGAGTCGGCCGGCAGGCGCGCCGCGGAGAGAAAGGACGCCGGGGCCATGGAGGGCGAGGCGGCTTGAACACGCAGCTCAGGCGGACCTTCTACATCTTCTCGGCCGGGTTCGTCGCGCTCGTCGGGGTCATGGCCTACTGGCAGGTCTACGCCAGGGAGGACCTGACGAATCACCCCTCCAACGGTCTGCAATCCAGGCGCGCCCAGGAGACGCCGCGCGGCGTGATCTTCGCCGGGGACGGCGAGACGGTGCTGGCGCAAAGCGAGAGGGCCGGGGGCAACGAGTACCGTCGCGTCTACCCCGAGGGCGAGACCTTCGCGAACGTGGTCGGCTACTGGAGCAGCCGTTTCGGGGCGAGCGGGATCGAGATCGGCCAGAACAACAACCTCTCCGGTACAAGCGAGCCCGAGACCCTAGACGAGGTGATCAACCAGTTCTCCGGCGGCCCGGAGACCGGCAACAACGTCACGCTGACCCTGGACCCCGAGCTCCAGCGCGCCGCCTACGAGCAGCTCGCCGGGAGCAACACCGGCCGCGGAGCCGTCGCCGCCTTCGACCCCAAGACCGGCGAGACCCTCGCCCTCGCCACCTACCCCTCCTACGACCCGAATACCATCGTGGAGGAGGGCTTCGAGCAGGTATCCAACGAGCCGGACAACCCGCTCCTGGACCGCTCCACCCAGGGGCTCTACCCGCCGGGCTCGGTTTTCAAGGTCATAACGTCCGCGGCGGCTCTCGAGGCCGGGGTCCAGCCGACGGACAAGTTCGAGGACGACGGGACCTACGAGACCCCCGGCTACACCGTGTACAACTACCGGGGCAAGGACTACGGCGAGGTCACGTTCGCCGAGGCCCTGGTCTTCTCCATAAACACAGTCTTCTCCGAGATCGCGGTCGACAGGATCGGGCCGGAGAAGCTCGCGGCGATGGCCCGAGAGTTCGGCTTCGGCGAGGATTACGAGGACTACCCGCTCTACGTGGAGCCGAGCGACCTCGGGCTCCCGCCCGAAGACTGGGTCCAGGGGAACACGGCCCCGATCTCCTTCGGCCAGGACCGCGTGGTCTCGAACGTCTTCGAGATGGGGCTCGTGGCCTCCACCATAGCGAACGACGGCGACATGATGCAGCCGCGGCTCGTGCGCGAGGTCCGCTCCTCGGACGGCATCATCCTGGACCGGCCCACGCCACGTCCCCTCAACGAGGCCCTCCCCGAGGGGACGGCCCGAACCCTGAACGACATGATGCAGGGGGTCGTGGAGGACGGGGAGCTGCTCGCGGCACAGATCGAGGGCACGCAGGTCGCCGGCAAGACCGGCACCGCCGAGAACCCGCAGGGCGAGCCCCACTCGTGGTTTATCTCCTTCGCCCCGGCGGACGACCCCGAGATAGCCGTGGCCGTCATGGTCGAGAACGGCGGCATCATCGGCGAAGACGGCACCGCGGAGACCCCCGCCCTCACCATCGCGGGCAACCTCATGAGGACCTACCTCGACCGGCCGGCCCCCGCTCCCCCCACCCAGCAGCCCGCCAACCCGCCGGGCGTACCGGGTGGAGACGCGGGCGGCCAGGCCCCCGCCGCCGGGCTTCCTGCCCAGCCGGCACAACCCGCCCAGCCCGCGGAGCCGGTCGACCCCTTCGCGCCGTTCCGGAACGGGGCGCCTCAGCAGCAGCAACCCTCCCAGGGGGTGCCGCAGCAGCAGCCGGGACAGGTTCCGGGCGGATGATGGTCGAGCTACCGCTATAATGCCCTGACATGGAACAGCTTGTAGACAACCGCTACCGTATCTCCAGACCGCTCGGCAGCGGCGGTATGGCCGAGGTTTATCTGGCTCACGACGACGTTCTGGATCGGGACGTCGCGCTCAAGGTAATGAGCGGCCGCTACGCCGACGACGAGGAGTTCGTCGAGCGGTTCAAGCGGGAGGCGCAGAGCGCCGCGGCCCTGTCGCACCCGAACATCGTCTCGATCTACGACCGGGGCGAGGATGCGAGCGACACGTACTACATAGCCATGGAGTACCTGCCCGGCGGGACTTTGAAGGATAGGATCCTCGAAAGAGGCGCCCTCCCGCCGAAGACGGCCGCGGCGGTGGCGTGCCAGATCGCCGAAGCTCTCCAGGCAGCCCACGCCAAGGGTGTCGTCCACCGCGATATAAAGCCCCACAACGTCCTCGTCACGGGGTCCGGCGACGTCAAGGTCGGGGACTTCGGGATCGCCCGGGCCGCGTCGTCGAGCACGATGACGAAGACCGGCTCCATACTCGGCACCGCCCACTACATCTCCCCCGAACAGGCGATGGGCGAGCCGGTCGGTCCGAGGAGCGACCTGTACTCATTGGGTATCGTCCTGTACGAGATGCTGACCGGCACGCTCCCCTACGACGCGGAGACGCCCATCGGGATCGCCATGAAGCACGTGAACGGCTACCTCTCCCCGCCGAAGGCCCTGAACCCCTCCGTCCCCGGGGGCCTGAACGCTATCACCTGCCGGCTCCTCGCAAAGAACCCCGACGACCGCTACGCGGACGCAGGAGAGCTTATCGAGGACCTGGAGAGGGTGCTGGAAGGCCTCTCGCCCTCCAGCGACACGACCCGCATGATGACCCGCCGCTACAACGGGTCCGCCCAGCGAACGGCCACCATGATGCCGCCCCCGATGCGGGAGGATTACGGGCGCCGCCGGCGCCGCTGGCTCTTCCCCGTCCTGCTCCTCCTCCTGCTCCTCGCCTCGATCGGCGGCATCGCCTACAGCCAGATCGGCGGCGGCATCGGCCCTGAACCTCCGGCGCCGGGCATTCCCGTTCCGGACCTCGAGGATGCAGGCTCCATAGAAGAGGCGCGGGCCATCGCGGACGACTTTACGGTGGTGCGCGGTCCCCTGATGAAGAGCAGGGAGCCCGTGGGGGCCGTGGTGGGGCAGGATCCGGCACCCGGCGAGAGGGCCGAGAGCGGTTCGACCATCACGGTGAAGGTGAGCGGCGCCCAGATCACGGACCTCCCGGACGTCGATGGCCGGACGGAGGAGGAGGCCACGGCGGCCCTGGAAGACGCGGGCTTCGAGGTAGAGGCCGAGGAGCGCGAGAGCACCACGGAGGACGACGGACGCGTGGTCTCTCAGGACCCGGAGGGGGGCGAGGGGAAGACCGCCGAGGCGGGCTCGACCGTGAAGATCACCGTTGGGTCCGGTCCAGCCGACGCGAAGGTGCCGGAGCTTCAGGGCCAGACCCCGGTGCAGGCGGCCGAGATCCTTGAGGAAGCCGGCCTTGAGCTCGGCGCACAGGCCGAAGCCCCGAGCGAGACGGTCCCCGAGGGACAGGTAATAGATCAGCAGCCACTCCCGGGGACGGACCTGAAGCGCGGTAGTAGCGTGGGCATCACCGTAAGCACCGGCCCGGAGCCTCCCGAACTCGTCCCCATCCCCAACGTCGCGGGCCAGGACGTAGATACGGCAGCGACGACCCTCTACAACGCGCTCTTCCTCTCGAACGTGGTGGAAGTCCAGAGCAACCTGCCCGCCGGCACGGTAGTTTCGACCAACCCGGCGGCGGGCACCCCGTCCGACCCCTACGCGATAAAGGTGACGATGAACGTCAGCTTGGGTCCCCCGCCCCCCGAGCCTCAGCCTACGCCCGAGCCTCGGCCCACCGTCGAACCCGACCCACAGAGGGAACCAAAGCCCTCCGCGCCAGAAGCTCCGCAGGGCCGTGACGAGAACACGGGCGGGGGGAACGGGCGCAACGACGAGGACGGCAACGGGAACAACAAGAAAAAGAATAACGGCGACAACAGCGGCAAGGGCAACAACGACTAGGAGCTCCGGCCCGTAGCCCCGGCGCGGTTCTAGAGATCCTTCAGGAGCTCCTCGCGGACGTAGTCTCTTAGCGCCTGGGTCTGCACGTCGCGGGGCGGGGAGACCTTTACGAAGCTGTGGCGGCCCACGGCGTTCTCGGTCATCCACTCCTCGGTGACGGGCTTGGACCTCTCGGGGTCGTAGCCGGTCTCGTAGTAGAGCGTCCGAAACTCTCCCGGGGCCAGTTCCACGACAAGGATCGGGTAGCGGCCGGGGGAGTAGGCAAAGATTCTCGCGTTCTGCGCGCCCATCTCGGAGTCCATGCGGCCCAGTTTATATGAAGGGCAGCGCCCCCGTCCGGCCCGGGCGCTCGCGGGGAGAAAAAAAGCCCGTGGTAGAATTATTTCTATGAATTTTGTAGCAAATTCGCATACTCGGAGGGAGATCCGATGTCAGATTCCATACCCAGAGACGAGGCGTCCGAGGGGACGGGCGCCGAACCCGGCGAGGCCGGGAAGCATGCATCGCCCCCTCTTCCGCCACAAGGTTTCCCCGAGGAGCTTCTGCAGCGCCGGCTCGCCCGGTTGGATACGCGCAAGACCCTGGCGGAGCTCTGCAAGAACATCCCGGGCCTGGACGAGGCCCTGCTGCCACGCGGCATCCAGGCCGATGCCCTGACCCGCAAGGCCGGGAGCGCGGCCGGCATCCTGAAGGGTGTTGCGAGGCGCGTGATGCACGACGTCGCCGCCTGGGGCGCCTTCCGCACCGCCGTCGGGGACCAGATACCGCCTGAGACCTACGACGCCCTCGAAGGTCTCACCACAGAGAACGTGGGAGAGCTTGCCGAGGCCCACACGACGGAGGGCCTGCTCCTCGCGGCCCTGAGCGGCGAGACGGAGCCCTCGGACGGGGTGGTTCAAGCGCTCATTGCCCGCTGGAGGGAGGAGAACCAGCAGGCCGAGAAACAGGCCTCCGAGAGCGCGCGCATAGCGGAGCTAGAAGCAGAGCTCGAGCGCCTCAAGCACGAGAACGAGCAGCTCTCCTTCTCCAGCAGGGCGGCAAGGGAGCAGGCGGCCTCCCTCGGGCGCGAGGTACAGGTCCTGCTCGACGAGAGGCAGGACGCCATCGCCGGAGCGCGTAGGTCGGAGGAACGCGCGGCCACGGCCATGGACCTGAGGACCAGGATGGGCGAGAAGGTCTCCGAACTGGAGAAGAGGGCGAAGCACCTGGAGCGCATCCTCGAGGGGGAGCGGGCAGCTTACTCTTCGGCGGCCGAGCGCCTCGAGGCGATGCACGACGAGTTAGGGCAGGTAGTGGCGGAGAGGGACCGCATCCAGGCCTCCCTCCAGAATGCCCGCTTCACCGACGAGGAGTTCGGCGAGCTCCTCATAAGGACCGTCAAGAACGAGGTTGGCTCCCTCCCCAACTCCCTCGACGCCACCGCGAGGACCGCGCAGCTCATGGAGTTTATGGGCAGCGTGCTGCGGGCCCACGCCGAGCTGCGGGAGCCTCGCTCCAGCCGGCAGAACGGCCCCGCCCACTCCTCTACGGGGGAGGAGCCCGAAGACGCGGACCCCTCCCCTACCCCGCGCTATACCAGGCAAGAACCTTCACGCTCCCCGAACGAACCGGGTACTGCGGAGGCACGCCAGACGGCTACGCACGCCACGGCGAAGGCTCGTCCGACGCTCTCCTTCCGTGCTCTGGGCGGGGCCGGTGAGGTAGGCGGCAGCAGCCATCTCTTGGACTTCGGCGGCACGCGCCTGCTCGTGGACGCCGGCATAAAGCCGGATGGCAGGGGCTCGCTTGCCCCGAACTTCCGGACCGTGGAGGGCCTGGACGCCGCGGTCATCACCCACGCCCATCTCGACCACTGCGGGGCGCTGCCGCTCCTCGTGCGCGACCAGCCGAACGTCCCGATCTACTGCACGCCCCCCTCGGCCAAACTCATCGCCTCGGCGCTCAACGACCACGCCGCGATGGGCGGCGGCATCGCGGGCGGGGCTCCGCTCTCGGAGGTCAGGAAGCGCCTCGTCCCTGTGCCGTTCAACAAGCCGATCAGGGTAGGGAACACGAAGATCACGCTGACCGAGAGCGGCCACATCCTCGGGGCGGCGAGCGTCCTGTTCCAGACGGGCTCGGCGACGGTCTTTCACACCGGGGACATCTGCCTTGAGGACCACTTCTCCATCCCCTCCGCCAGGTTGCCCGACGTCAGCGACATAGACCTGCTCATCATGGAGGCGACGCTCGCGGACCAGAAGCCCCAGCCGTTCTCGGAATCCATCAGGACCATGATCGAGGTCATCAACGAGACGACCGTCGAGAAGGAGGGGACGGTCCTGATCCCGACGTACGCCCTGGGACAGGCGCAGGAGATCATCCTCGGCATAAAGCACTTCGGCAAGGAGTATGGCCTCGACAAGGACGTCTTTATCTACGTGGACGGCTCGGTCGTAACGACCTCCGAGCGCCTCTACGCCGAGCAGCTCGGCTACATGAAGCCCTACCTCCAGCACACCGACCCGAGAGAGCTCTTCTTCGGCGACAACATCCGCGCGGTCGCAAACGACGACAAGGCCCGCGAGCGCATCCTCTCCAACCCCTGCGCCATTATCGCCTCGCCGGTTACGATGCAAGGGGGTGCCTCGGCGTTCTACCGGCGGCGCCTGCAGGAGGATCCGATGAACGCGGTGATCCTGCCCTCCAACGCCCAGGCCTCCTACGGTACCGGAGAGGCCCCGGCCGAGGGCGAGGGCTGGCGGGTGGAGAAGGTCAACTTCGCGGCTCACTGCACGCAGGAAGAGCTTCTCGGCATCACCGAGAAGCTCACGCCGCGCCAGATCATCCTGATCCACGGCTCCAAGAGGCGCATCAGCGACCTCGCCTACCGGCTCGCCCCGAGCTACAAGATACACACCCCGGCGGTCGGCGAGACGGTCCGGACCGTCCTGAGGTAGCGGGGATGGGGTTCGCAAGGAGCAGCAACCTCCTCCCCGAGGTCACGGTCCTCATCGACGCCCGCGGCACACGCCCCGGCAACGCCGTGGGCATTGGCGGGTTCTGGTACGAGCCGGAGATCTGGACCCTGAACCTGGGAGCGCCGGCGAAGGTCCTCTACGCCGGCCTCTGCTCCTACCTCGCGCACGGTCAGATCAACCGCAAGGATCTCCGCGTAACCCTGGGGGATTGCACGGACGAGGAGATAGCCGCGGCCCTCGACGAGCTGGTCCGCCTCGGTCTGCTGACACCCGATGAAAGGGCCACGCAGAGCGGTATCCTGCCCGGGTACGAGATCCGCTCGGTGAAGACGCTGGAAGGCTAGAGCAGAGCCAGCCGCAACGCACCCCGGATCGCCCGAGGCAGCGTGTCCCGCCGGTGAGCGCCCCGAATCTCGTAGCGGACGACGGACGCGTCGCTCCTTCCATCTCTCCGGCCGCGTTCACCCGATAACTCCCCGGCGGTACGTCGACCCGATCAGATCGGAAGTAAGCCCCGCTTTCACCGTGCTCGAACAGGACCCCGACCCTCCGCCGACGACCGCCGTCGTACACCTCGAACTGCCTGGGGACGCGTTCGAAGCCCTGTTAGCGGCGCGCACGGTTCATCCCACCCGTCGAGAGCTCGCGGTCTCCTGCTAACGTTCGCCTCTCGGACGAGGAAATGCCGGAAGTAACACCAGATCCTCTACCGACCACCTACCTGGACCAGCGAAGCTCCGTGGGATAACCGCGTCCCGAGAGGAGGTCCGAGAGGGCGTAGGCGTGCCGCGACCAGCGCCGTCCCGCGCCTCCGGTTAGCGCGGCCGTGTCCACGAGGCGGCCGAGGATGCGCAGGCAGAAACCGTTCAGGACATCGTCCGGGTCGTCCACGCGTCCCCGGGACCTGGCGACGAAGATCCCCTTCGTCTTCCAGATGCCGTCCCCGTACACGGCGAAGACCTGGCACGCGTCCTCCCCCGCCTCGTCCGACCAGCCGAGGATGCGCCCCGAGTAGCCGGAGGGGTCGAGGGTGTGGCGTGTAAGCTCCTCGTGCATGAGGTCTTCGTCGGTCTCTGCGGCGGTGCCGGGGAGAAGACCGAAGGTCGCCCGGGCCTCGGCGGCCCCGGCCGGAGCGGCCTCGACCCTCATGACCAGGAGGCCGCCGTCGCGCTGAGTCTCCGCGCCGAGCCCCGCCCTCCTCGCGAGCGCCGCCACGCCCTCCAGGCCGTCGAAGAGGCGCTCGGAGAACCGGCGGGTCGTCTCGTGGATGCCACGGCGAGCCTCCAGCGAGAGGTCAGCTTCCTCTCGGTAGCGCCCGAGCCTCGCGAACGCGCTCTCCTCGAATCCCAAGGGGCCGTCAGTCCTTTGCCCAGAAGCGGCGCAGCACGAGATCCGTGAGACCGGGGGCCAGGGAGGTGCCGGCCACGAATAGCCGGTCTGTGAGGGTGACGTAGACGTCGCGGCCCCCTCCCTCGGCGGCCTGCGCGATCTTCGCGGCGACCTTCTCGGGCGGTACGCCCTTCGGACGCCAGCCACGCTTCTCGCTCTTTGTGCGCCGCGAATTGTCCCTGAAGGAGGTGCGCGTCGTCCCCGGGTAGACGCTCGTCACCGTGATGCCCCTGTCGGCGACCTCTACCCGCAGGGAGTCCGAGAGGGCGTTGAGAGCGAACTTCGTCGAGCAGTAGCCGCCGACCTTCGGGATCGCGCGCTTCCCGACCACGGACGAGACGTTGACGATCCTCCCGCCGCGCGGCATGTGCGGCAGGGCCTCCTGTATGCAGTTCAGTGGTCCCAGGAGGTTCACGTCGAACACGTAGCGCAGATCGTCCGGTCGCAGCTCGGCGACGCGTCCCGAGAGCCCGACACCCGCGTTGTTCACGAGCACGTCCACGGACCCGAAGTCCGTCACGGTACGCTCGACCATCCCCTTCACCGAGTCCCTGTCCGCAACGTCGGTCCCGATGACGATCGCCCTACCGCCCGCGGAACAGATGTCCCGCGCCACGAACGCGAGCTTCTCCTCGGCGCGCGCCGCGAGCACGACCGAAGCCCCCCGCGCCGCCAGCTCCCTCGCCGCCGCCTCCCCTATGCCGCTCGACGCGCCCGTAACCACCACGACCCTGCCGCTCAATCTTCTCTCCGTCATGGTTCCGCATCTTACCCGTTTGCGTGGGCGACGTACGGTCGCCTACGAACGCCGTTCGAATGGAGGGCGAACGCGTTGTCCGGTGTATGTCACGTTTATCCGGCGTCAGGCCGGGCTCGGAGGTTTATACGCTCCTCCCGGTTCGAGTAGCAGGGACTGAGCAAGGCAAGGATCGGGCCGGCGAGCTCTTCGGGGCACAGTCCAGCCCGGCTCTTTTGAAATTCTGCTGCGTATCGTCCAGGTTGGAGCCTGCTGATCTTCTCCTCTTCGACTCGCTCGCGCGGATGCAACGGTCGGCGTGGCGGTGGTTTGTCCCTGTGCGGGCACGTTCGACCGGGCGTAGAATCGTGAGGATGGAGGATCATCTTGCCGGAGGTAGACGTGACGGAACTCGGTAGCAGCGGGGCGCCCGCGAGGGTGCTGGTCGGCGTGACGGGCGGCATCGCGGCGTACAAGACGCCCGGCGTGATCCGCCGCCTCCGGGAGGCCGGCCACGAGGTAAGAGTGGCCGCCACCGGCGCCGCCTTCCGCTTCATCCCCGAGGAGACCCTCGCTATCGCCGCCGGAGGCCACGTCCACACGGACGAGACGTGGTGGGAACACTCGGGGAGGGTCGAGCACGTCACCCTCGCGCGCTGGGCCGACCTCGTCCTCGTCGCCCCCGCCACCGCCGACGCGATGGCCCGCGCCGCGGTTGGCCTCGGCGACGACCTCCTCTCCGCCACGGTCCTCGCCGGAGCAAGGAACGTCCTGTGGGCCCCCGCCATGAACCCCGAGATGTGGTCCAACCCTGCTACAAGGAGGAACGTGGCGACGCTCACGGGCTGGGGACACCGTTTCGTCGGTCCGTCCGAGGGGCTAATGGCCTCGGCGGAGGAGAGACCGGGCGTCGGCAGGCTCGCCGACGAGGCCGAGATCCTGGCGGCCGTCGAGGAGGCTCTGGCGGGTAGCTAGTTGCCCCGGCGCAAGTAGTCTTTCAGCGCCTGCTCCGTGCTCGGAAAAGCCATCTCGCTCCAGGGAAGCCCGTCGCGCGGGAAGACCTCGACGGCCATCGTCTCGTCGAGCGGTTCGAGCCTGCCGTCCGTGACGCGGCCCGTGTACACCGCGATCACCGGCACCTGCCCCTCGTAGGAGTAGAGCCCGAGTATCTCACCCACCTCGACCTCGACCCCTGCTTCCTCGCGCGCCTCTCGTGAGGCTGCGGCCTCCGCCGTCTCACCCCTGTCCATGAACCCGCCCGGGAACGTCCACTTCCCGTAACCCGGCTCGATGGCCCGCTGCGTCAGCACGATCCCACCGTCCACCTCGAAGATTACCGCGGCCACGAGCTTCGGCCCGAGGTAGAAGACGAAGGAGCACTGCTCGCAAACCAGCCGCTCCGGCTCGCCGTCCTTGACCCGGCGCAGGCCGAGATGTCCCCCGCACCGGGGGCAGAAATCGTACTCGCGCTGACCCACCATCAGCCCACGAGCCTGAGAACGGCAGTCAGAATCGCC
>CADCVI010000088.1 GCA_902806105.1 uncultured Rubrobacteraceae bacterium | reverse complement strand
TTCGGAGATCAGGGCGTGCATCCTGCGCGTCGCGAGCGGCGTCTCCTCGGAGGGCTTGAGGACGACGGCGTTACCGGCGGCGATCGCGGGCGCCACCTTCCAGGCCGCGAGGAGCAGCGGATAATTCCACGGGACGATGCAAGCGACGACCCCCACGGGCTCTCTGACGACGAGGGCGAGCTGCTGGGGCTCGATGGGGGCGGGCAGGTAGCCCACGGAGTCGCGCGCCAGCTCGCCGTAGTAGTCGAAGCATGCGGCCGTCCAGCCTACCTCGTCGTGGTTCTCGATGTAGGGCTTACCGCCCTCGCGGGTCATCACCGTCGCGAGCTCGTCGGCGGCCTCCCGCAGGGTCCGCGAGACCTCGTGAAAGACCTCGGCCCGCTCCAGCCCGGATACCCCCCTCCACTCCTCGAAGCCGCGCCGCGCCGCGGCGACGGCGGCGTCCAGCTCGGCGCTCGTGGAGACGGGGACCTCCTCGATGGTCTCCCCCGTCGCCGGGTTCACAACGTCCATGCGGCCGTCTGCGCTCATCCTCGCCTCAGCCCTTCTCCGGAGGGGCGCCGACCGTCTCCGGGATCCGGGTCCTCCCGGCCGCGACGTCCGAATCCACGGTCTCCGGGCGGCGGCCGAAGAAGCGCTCGTTCCCGGCGACGCGCCAAAGGATCATGAGGATCACGCCGAGGAGCAGGAAGCCCAGGCCCACGACGAGCGGGAGCCCGAGGCCGAACAGCGAGCCGCCCGAGTAGGAGGCGCCGGGGTCGGAGAGGTCTACCAGGGAGCGGAAGAACAGGTAGGCGAGCAGGCTGGCCCCGAGGAGCGGGGCGACCCCGATAAACAGGAGGTTCGTCGCGCTCTTGAAGAGTTCCCTGCGGTAGTAGATGACGCACGCGAAGCCCGTGAGCGAGTAGTAGAAGGCGATCATGAGGGCGAGCGCCGCGATCGTGTCGTACAGGAAGTTCTCGGAGAAGATGTTGAGCGGCACGTACCATGCCGTTGCGAGCACCCCTATGGCGATCGTGGCGACGTGAGGCGTCAGGTAGCGCCTATGGACCCTGCCGAGCGCCCGCGGCATCGCCCCGGCGAAGGCCATCGAGAGCGCCGTGCGCGAGGCGGGCAGGATGGTGGTCTGCGTCGAGGCCAGCGCCGACGTCAGGACGGCGAGCACCACGATCCGGTCCCACGGCGAGCCCAGGACGTCCGTCGCGATGGTCGAGAGTATGGCGTCGTCGTCCGCGAAACCCTCGACGGTGCCGAGGCCCGCGAAGGCGACCACGGCGGTCGCGACCGAGACGTAGGTGACGAGCAGGATGACCGTGCTGATAACGGCGGCCTTGCCGGAGCTTGTCGCCCCGTTCTCCGTCTCCTCCGTGACGTTCACCGAGCTCTCCCAGCCCCAGTAGATGAACACGCAGATCAAGAGCCCGCTGATGAGCGCGGTCGAATCGGTGATAGCGAAGGGCGAGAACCAGGAGGCTTCAGGCGAGATCGCGGTCTCCGGCGCGCTCCCCGCGAGCACCCGGTACAGCGCCACCGCCGCGAACAGCAGCAGCGCCCCGACCTGGGCCACTATCAGGACGTCCTGGAGCCTCGCCGAGAGCTCTATCCCGAGGACGCAAACGAGCGTCATCAGCGCTATGTACACCACGGCGAGGGCAGTAACGGCCCCCTTGGACTCGGCGGCGCCGTCGAAGCCGAGGAGCAGGAACGTGTAGCGGCTCGCGACGTCGGCGAGGGAGCCGATGACGAGGATGCCGGTCACGCTGACGGCCCACCCGCCCATCCAGCCCACGTACGGCCCCATCGCCCTCGTGACCCACGAGAACGTCGTGCCAGCGTCCTGGTCCACGCGGTTCAGGTAGTAGAACGCCGCCGCTATAAAGAACATCGGCACGAACGATACCAGCAGCACGGCCGGCGTCTGCGCCCCCACGGTAACGACCACCAGGCCGATAACGGCGGCCAGAGAATACGCAGGCGCCGTCGAGGCGATCCCGATGATCAGGGCCTCGACGAAGCCGATCGCGTTGCTCTTCAACCCCTTCTTCCCCGTCTCGGGGGCCCTCACGCTCTCCATACTGCTCCTCCTTCCCCAGCAAACCCGTCCAAAGAGTCCCGCCCACAAGGCCCCTACAACATCGGAGCCCCCGTCCCCCGCGCGGCGTGCCCGGCCCCCGACAACGCCCCCGCTACCTCCCGCGCGGCCCGGAGCCCCCCCTTCACGGCGCTGTTCATAAAGCTCGGCGCCGCGGCCACGGACTCCGCCCCGGCGAGGTGCAGAAGCCCGAAGGGCCGCCCTATCCCGCGAAGGAGCTCCGAATCTCCGGGCCCGCCGATAAGGTAGCTCCCCCGTGCCCAGGGATCCTCGGACCACGCCTCCTCGACGAGCACCCCGGGTTCGGAGAGCCCGAAGAGATCTTGCAAGAGCCCCACGGCCCGCCGCTTGCGCTCCTCCCCGGGGAAACGCAGCTCGGCCTCCAGGGGACGTCCCCCGGCGAACGAGACGATCCCGGTCTCCCCCCCGGCCCCGCGGACCGTCCACAGGTAACCCAGAGGCGTGTCGGTCACCGCGAGGGACGGGGCCTCGACCGGACCCACGTCGTAGACGAACGCCATCTTGCGCGCCGCGCCGTAGCGGCCCCCGGAGGCGAGCCTCCCGAGGGCGGGCGGTAGCGGCGGGTCGAACCGGATGCCGCCGTGGAGGGTTAGCGGGATCGCGAGCACGGCGCGCCGCGCCCGGACGGTCCCGATCCCCTCCCCGTCCTCGTAGCGCACCTCGACCCCGCGCCCCTGCCGGACCTCCACGACGGGCGAGGAGTAACGCACCCGCGCTCCGAGATCCTCCGCGAGCTTCTCGGCGACCCGTCCGGACCCGCCCTCGACCCGATACTCGTTCCCCTTTCCAGGACCGCCGCGGGTCGCCACTTTCACCGCGTACAGGTAGAAGGACATCTGAGTTAGCGGCACGGTGGACCCGCAAGTCGAGAGGAGCGTCTCGACGGCGTGCAGGCCGTCCTCGCTCATCCCCTCCGCCCTCAGCCACCCCTCGATGCTCGCGTCCCGAACGGGCGCGCCCTTCCAGGGTGCCTCCGGGTCCACGCCCGACGCCGTCTCCCTGAGGGCTTCCTGCATCCTGCGGTACGCGGCGGCGTCCGAAACGGAGAGCGGCATCTCGTTCGTGACGCGACCCTTCACGCTCCATAGCGCCTCTTCCTTGCGGCGCGCGGCGGGGACGAGCCCGAGACCGAGCTCCGCGACGAGGTCCTTCATCTCCGCGTGGGCCTCGTCCACCCACTCGCCGCCGAGGTCGACGGTCACGCCGCCGGCGTCGGTCGTGTGCGTCCGGCCTCCGGGGCGGCTGCGGGCTTCGAGCACTATCGTGTCGAGGCCCTCGCGGACGAGTTCGCGGGCGGCGACGAGGCCGGAGAGGCCCGCCCCGATCACGACGGCGTCGTGGGTAACGGTCAAGGGATCAGCCCCGGTAGCCCAGCTCCCGTTCGAGCTCGGTCAGCGCCTTGTCGGTGATGTCGGCGATGCGGCTGAGGAGTTCCCTGTCCGCGACGAGCGCGGGGGAGTACTGGATGACCGGGTCTTCCTTGTCGTCGAAGCGGCAGATGAGCCCGTTCTCCAGCAGCGCCCTGCTCAGGACGCCCTTGAAGTACCGCTGGTACTCGTCGCCGGTGAGCGGGGTCCCGTCCGGCCTCGCGGGGTTGACCTCGACCGCCCAGAAGAAGCCCATCCCCCGCACGTCCTTGACGATCGGGTGCCCCTCGGCCATCCGCCTCAGCTCGTCCCCGAAGTGCCCTTCGAGCGCGTGGACGTTCTGCAAGAGCCCCTCGCGCTCGATGATCCTCATGTTCTCTAAAGCGATCGCGCTCGATACCGGGTGCCCACCGAAGGTCGAGCCGTGCGAGAACATCGGGGCGTTCCCCCTCAGAACCTCTACCATCCTGTCGCTCACCATGACCCCGCCCATCGGCGAGTAGCCGCTCGTCACGCCCTTGGCGAACGAGGTCATGTCCGGCACGACGCCGAAGCGCTCTATGCCGAACCATTCACCCAGGCGTCCGAAGGCGCAGATTACGGCGTCCGAGACGAGCAGGACCCCGTGCCGGTCGCAGATCTCACGCACCCGCCTCCAGTAGTCCGGCGGCGGCACGAGGCACCCCCCCGCGTTCTGCACGGGCTCCAGGATAACGGCGGCGATCTGGTCCGAACCCTCGGCCACGATCATCCCTTCTATCGCCTCCGCCGCGCCCTCAGGGTCCTGCTGCGTGTTCTTCACGTGGTAGAAGCCGGCGGGCAAGGGCTCGAACGGGGCCTTGAAGCTCGGCAGCCCCGTCACCGAGAGCGCGCCCATCGTCGTCCCGTGATACGCCACGTCCCGCGAGATGATCTTGTAGCGCCCCGGCTCACCGTTGGCCTTGTGATACTGCCGCGCGAGCTTTATGACGGTCTCGACGGCCTCCGACCCGCTGGAGACGAGGAAGACGTTGTTCAGATCCCCCGGCGCAACCTCCGCGAGCTTCGCCGCGAGCTCCAGCGAACGGGGATGCTGAAAGCTCCAGTTCGGGAAGAACCCGAGCTCCTTCATCTGAGCCGCCGCCACCTCCGCAAGCTCCGAACGCCCGTGCCCCACCTGCGTCGTGAACAGCCCAGCCAGGCCGTCCACGTAAGAACGGCCCTTGTCGTCCGTTATGTAACAACCCTCGCCGGAGACGATCACCGGCAGCTTCGACCAGTCCTCGCCGAACGGCGTGAAGTGCAGCAACAGGTTCTCGGCCCCCGCGAGCCCAACCCCGCCACCCTTCCCCTCGAGACCGTGCATCACGTCCATAAGAGATCTCCTCCGTCGCCGTCTCAGATGCGCATCATGATATACCGTCGACCGTCGACGATCAAGGATAATGGCGGTGGGGTAGAGATGGGGCATACTGAAGAGGTCGACATCGGGACGGGAGGCATCTCATGCGGGGCAAGGTCGCCGGGGAAGGGTCGGGGGAGAGGCCGCGGCTGGGGCGTCTGGAGCTCGGTTCTCTGGCTGACGGGGCGTACGAGGCCATCCGCGGCTCCATCATCCGGGGGGATTTCGGGCCCGGGGACAGGCTAGTGGAGACGCGGCTCGCGGCGGAGATGGGGGTGAGCCGGGCGCCGGTTCGGGAGGCGCTCAAGCGGCTCGTCGAGGAGCAGCTCGTCGTGGAGAGGCCGCGCTACGGCACGTTCGTCCGCGAGTTCACGGGCAGGGATTTCGCGGACATCTACAACCTGCTCGGCGCGATGGAGAGCCTGGCGGCGCGTCTGATCGTGCGGGGCGGCGTCCCCCTCGGCCCCCTGCGGGAGCTTGTCGAGGAGATGGGCCGGGCCGCGAAAGAGGGCGACTTCGTCGGCGTGGTCGACGCCGAGGTGCGCTTCCACGAGGAGCTCTGCGCCGTGTCGGGGAACCGTTACCTGAGTTCGGTCTTCCACTCCCTGAGCGGCCTCGTCAGGATGGCGCTCTCGCTCGACGACGCCACCTACGAAGACCTCGCCGACGTCGCCACCGAGCACGTCCCGCTCCTCGAAGCCCTCGGGAGCGGCGAGGAGGCCCGGGCCGTCTTCGCCGTGCAGTCGCACCTGTGCGCCACCATCGGGGGCGGCGGCATCGCCCGCCTCGGCGGCAACCCGGAGGACGTCCTTCCGCCGCTCGTCTACCCCATCGAGCCCTAGGGGACCGGGAGCCGCGAGGCACGCGCCGGGGCTGACAGTCCGTGCCCCGTTGCGTTAGGCTATGGCGAGATCGGAGGTGGCGTCCTTGGGCATCGTGGTCCAGAAGTACGGCGGCAGCTCGGTTGCGACGGCCGAGCACATAAAAGCGGTGGCAGAACGGGTCAAGAAGGCCCGGGAGGCGGGGCACGGCCTCGTCGTGGTCGTTTCTGCGATGGGGAAGACCACAGACAGGCTGCTCGCGCTCGCGAACGAGGTAAGTCGCGAGCCCGAGCCGCGCGAGATCGACCAGCTTCTCTCGACCGGGGAGCGCCAGTCCGTGGCGCTCCTGGCGATGGCGCTGCACGATCGCGGGGTCGCCGCGACCTCACTGACCGGGCCGCAGGCCGGGATGGAGACGACGGGACGCTACGGCTCCGGCGTCATCTCCACCATCAGGACCGAGAGGATGAAGAAACTCCTCGAAGATGGCCAGGTCGTCATCGTCGCCGGGTTCCAGGGTATGAACGCGGTCGGCGACGTGGTTACTTTGGGACGAGGCGGCTCGGACACGACGGCCGTCGCGCTCGCGGCGGCCCTGTACGCCGAGCGCTGCGAGGTCTACACGGACGTCACCGGGGTTTTCACCGCCGACCCGAGGATAGTTCCCGGTGCCCGGCGCATCCCGCTCATCTCCCCCGCCGAGATGGCCGAGATGGCGTGGCGCGGGGCGAAGGTCATGCACCCGAGGGCGGTCGAGCTCGGGGCGCTGTACGGCGTCGAGATACACGTCAGGAGCTCCTTCTCGGAGGAGCCGGGCACCATCATCAGGGAGGGCAGCAACTTGGAGCGTCTGGAGACCCGCGAGACCCTGGCAGGCATCGTCCACGACCTCGACGTCTCCCGGATAACCCTGACCGGCATCCGGACCGGCCCCGGCACCATGAGCCGCATCTTCGCGCCCCTGGCCGAGCAGGGCGTCTCCGTCGACGTCATCGTCGAGAGCGCGCCGAAGCAAGGCGCCTCAGACGTCGCCTTCACCGTGGGCCGCGGCGACTACCGCGACGCCCTCAGGCTCGTCGGGGAGGTCGCGGGCACTCTGGGCGGCGAGGTGGAGGGCGAGGAGGACCTCGGCAAGGTCAGCGTCGTCGGGACGGGGATGCTCAACCGGCCCGGGTACGCCGCAAGGATGTTCGACTCCCTGGGGAAGGCCGGCATCCCTATACGGATGGTTTCCACCTCGGAGATACAGGTGACGTGCGTGGTCCCGGCGGGAAGGGTCGAAGAGGCGGTTCGCACCCTGCACGAGGACTTCGAGCTCGAAGGGATGGAGGAGAGAGATGTTTAGCGGCGCGTTCACGGCCCTCGTAACCCCGTTCAAGAACGGGGAGGTCGACGTCGAGGCACTGGAGGGGATGGTGGAGTTCGGGATCAAGGGCGGCGTCAGCGGCCTCGTCCCGTGCGGCACTACCGGCGAGACCCCGGCACTTTCGGAGAAGGAGGACCGGCTCGTCATCGAGACCGTCGTGCGCGTCGCCGCCGGACGGGTCTCCGTCATCGCGGGCACCGGCTCCAACTCGACGGATATGGCGATCAAGTACACGAAGATGGCCGAGGACGCCGGCGCCGACGGCTCTCTCCAGGTCGCCCCGTACTACAACAAGCCGACCCAGGAGGGCCTCTACCGCCACTTCGCCGCCATCGCGGAGAACACGGATCTGCCCCTCGTCCTCTACAACATCCCCGGCCGCACGAGCATCACCATAAGCGCCGAGACGACCGCCCGGCTCGCCGAGGTGCCGAACATCGTCGGCACCAAGGAAGCTACCCACTCCATGGACATGACGAGCGACATACGCCGCCTGTGCGGCGAGGAGTTCTCGATCCTCTCCGGCGACGACTCCCTCACGCTGCCCATCATGTCCCTTGGCGGCAGCGGCGTGATCTCCGTCGCCTCCAACGTCGCCCCCGCCGCCGTCTCCGACATGGTCGCAGCGCTCCTGAACGGCGACTGGGAGCGCGGCCGCGAGCTCCACTACGACCTCCTCCCGCTCTTCAGGGCGCTCTTCATAGAAACAAACCCGATCCCCGTCAAGGCCGCCGCCTCCCTGCTCGGCCTCTGCTCCGACGAGATGCGCCTCCCCATGGTCCCTCTCGCCAACGAGAACCTGGCGAAGCTGCGCGGGGTCATGGATACCGTCCCCCACCTCCTCCCCACCCCCGAAGAGGTTCTGTAGGGCGTGGCCGTTCGCGTAGCCGTGATCGGGGCCGCGGGCCGCATGGGCCGCGAGCTCTGCCAGACCGTCCTACAAACCGAAGGGCTGGAGCTCGCCGGGGGCACCACAGAGCCGGGCGCCCCCGAGATCGGCTCCGACCTCGGGGAGCTCTCCGGGTCGGGCAAGATAGGCGTGACCGTCACCGAACACCCGCCCGAGGACGCCGACGTCCTGATCGAATTCACCACCCCCGAAGCGACGGTCCAGCACCTCTCCTACGGCAAGCCGTGCGTAATCGGCACGACCGGCCTCTCCGCCGGGGATCAGGCCCGCGTCGAGGAGGCGGCGGCGAAAGTCCCCATCGTCCTCGCGCCCAACATGAGCGTCGGGGTCAACCTGCTCCGCGAGGTCGTCCGCGAGATGGCCGCGAAGCTCCAGGGCTACGACCTGGAGGTCGTGGAGTCCCACCACCGCAACAAGAAGGACGCCCCATCCGGGACGGCGCTCTTCCTGGCGCGGGCCGCCGCCGAGGGCCGTGGGCAGGACCTCGACGAGGTAGCCGTCTACGGCCGCGAGGGCCTCTCGCCCCGCTCGGAGGGCGAGATCGGGGTGCACGCCCTCCGGGGCGGGGCCGTCGTGGGCGAGCACCGACTGATCTTCTACTCCGGCGGCGAGGAGGTCGAGGTAGTCCACCGCGCCCTCTCCCGACGCACCTTCGCCGACGGCGCGATGAGGGCGGCCAGGTTCGCCGCGTCCGCAGGCCCCGGCCTCTACTCGATGGCCGACGTCCTCGACCTCGGTTAGCCCTTCTGCGCGTAACCTCCCGATCCGGAGCGTAGAAGGGCTGCGACGATCCGCGCTTCCCGGCGCGGATGCCCCGTGATCTCCCTGCGCCACCTCCTCCGGTTCGGCCGGTAGCAAGCTCGCGCACGCTACGCCTCCGGGTTATGGAGGATGCGAAGATGCACGGACACGAAACGCGAGAAGACCATCCCGAACCCGTCACCCCCCCGACCGGATGTTGGTCACGCTCTACGCTGGAGCGGCACGGGTGAACAGACCCTGTGGTCGCACGCCATGACGGTGGCCCCTAGAGGGTCTCGAACCTGGATCACGAGGGGGATGATTAGTCTTTGTCGCCGTCACGCTAGTGTGGTGTATAAGTCTCACCGGGATCGAAGCGTCGGCCTGCTCGTAGCATGTAGTTTCTGCGTCAGAGTTTCACGAGATCAAAGTGCAGTTGCATCTACACCTTTCCGCTCACCTCTCCCTGTCTAAGCGCGCGCTAAACTCTCGCGCAGCACGACGCGAAACCGCTCGACATCACAGGAGAGGAAGAGATGACCGATACCAGGACTTCCATGCCGCCCCTCATCCCGCGGGAGACGCTCTTCGGGAACCCCGAGAAGGCGCAGCCCAGGCTGAGCCCGGACGGCACGCGCCTCGCCTACCTCGCCCCGCTGAACGGCGTCCTGAACGTGTTTGTAGGGCCGGTAGAGGCGCCGGTCGGCGGCGATGAGTTCGTACCGGTGACGAGGGACGAGGTCCGCGGCATCCGCGTGTACTTCTGGGCGGAGGACAACCGGCACGTTCTCTACCTCCAGGACGAGGGCGGCGACGAGAACTGGCGCCTCCACGCCGTCGATCCCGCAACGGGTGAGGATCGCGACCTCACGCCCTTCGAGGGGGTGCAGGCCCAGCCCATCGAGAGGAGCCGCCACTTCCCGGACGCGTTGCTCATCGGCCTCAACAAGGAGCGGCCCGAGCTTCACGACGCCTACAAGCTGACCCTGAGCACGGGCGAGCTGGAGCTCGTCGCGAAGAACCCCGGCAACGTCGTCGGCTGGGTAGCCGACCACGACTTCGGGGTGCGCGGAGCCCTTACCTCCACGCAGGAGGGGGGATCCAACCTTCTCCTACGCCGGAACGGTGAGGAGGAATGGCACGAGGCCATAAGCTGGAGCAAGGAGGATGCCCTTACCAGCGGACCGGTCGGTTTTACCGGGGACAACGAGAAGATGTACCTCCTCGATTCGCGGGGAGCAAATGCGGCCCGGCTCGTCGTCTTCGACCCGGCGAGCGGCGAGACCGGCACGCTTGTGGAGGACCCGCGCTACGACGTTGGCGACGTAATGGTCCACCCCGAGACGCACGAGGCCCAGGCCGCCGCTATCGGACGCGCGCGAACCGAGTGGGTAGTCCTGGACGAGGCCGTTCGCGAGGACTTCGAGCAGATAAAGGGCCTGAACCGGGGCGACTTCGCCGTTACGAGCCGGGATCACTCGGACGAGCGCTGGATCGTCGCCTTCACCACCGACGACACAGGCGCCTCCTACTACTCCTACGACCGCGGCAAGAAGGCCGGTACGCACCTCTTCGACGCCCGTCCGGATCTCGCCGGGTACGCGCTCGCGCGCATGGAGCCCGTCTCCTTCACCTCCCGCGACGGTCTCGTCGTGGAGGGCTACCTCACCCTGCCGCCAGGAGAGCCGGAGCGGCCGATGGCGATGGTGCTCAACGTTCACGGCGGGCCTTGGGCGCGGGACGGGTGGGGCTACGACCCGGAGGCGCAGTGGCTCGCCAACCGGGGCCACGCCTGCCTACAGGTCAACTACCGGGGCTCGACCGGCTACGGCAAGGACTTCCTCAACGCCGGCAACAAGGAGTGGGCGGGCAAGATGCACGACGATCTCGTCGACGCGGTCCGTTGGGCCGTGGACGAAGGTGTCGCGGACCCGGAGCGTGTCGCGATCTACGGCGGCTCGTACGGCGGCTACGCCGCGCTCGTCGGGGCCACGTTCACCCCGGACCTCTTCCGCTGCGCCGTGGACATCGTGGGACCGAGCAACCTGATCACGCTCATAAACAGCGTCCCGCCGTACTGGAAGCCGCTCGTTTCTATCTTCCACGAGAGGGTCGGCAACCCGGAGACCGAAGAGGAGTTCCTGAAGAGCCGCTCCCCGCTCTTCTTCGTGGACAACATCCGGATACCGATGCTCGTAGCCCAGGGCGCCAACGACCCGCGCGTCAAGCAGGCCGAGGCCGAGCAGGTGGTCGCCGCGATGCGCGAGAAGGGGATAGACCACGAGTACATGCTCTTCGAGGACGAGGGCCACGGCTTCGCGAGGCCTGAAAACCGCCTCAAGTTCTACGCCGCGGCCGAGAAGTTCCTCGCAAGGCATCTCGGCGGCCGTCACGAAGAGTAGCCGAAGACGGTCCAGGGGGCAGGGCTCCTGCCCCCGACGGGCCTACTCGACCGGAGGCAGCTCCAGGCTCATGCCAGGTTGTATCGTGCTCCCCGACAGGCCGTTGGCCTCGCGGATGGCCTCCAGGATCGGCCTCGGGTCCTCCCGGGGCTCGGTGTGCGAGACGGCGATCCCCCAGAGCGTGTCGCCGGACGAGACCGTGTACCGGACGGGCTGCGTCCCGGCGTCCGCCCCGGTCCCCGAATAGAGGGCGAACGCCGCGGCAGCCGCGACGAACAGGGCCGCGAACCGTCTCCTTCGGTATGTCGAACGAGTAGATTTCACCCCGGAAACATACGGTCACACGACCCGTTTCCCAACGGTCTTTTGGACGCAAACAGGCGCTTTTCCGCGACAAATTCGGTCCTCTACAACATACGCG
>CADCVI010000087.1 GCA_902806105.1 uncultured Rubrobacteraceae bacterium | reverse complement strand
GTCAGGGCGCCCCGCAGGATCACCGAGCTCGCCCCGGCCCTGCTGAGGCACTTCGAGGGGAACGCGTCCGTGTTCCCGGAGCGCCGTGTCTCGTAGCGGCGCCCCCGGACGCCGCGAGCCTCGGCGGGACGGGGGAAGGGAAGAAGGGATACAGCCCCGCTACCGCAGGGCCTTCGGGTGCGTCACATGGGTTTACATGGGCATCCTCGCGTTCCTGGCGGCGGCGACGCTGCTCGCGCTCCCCATCCGCTACGTCGGCGACGGGGCGGGTTTCGGGCAGGTTCTGAGCCGGCTCTCGTTCTACGGGCTCGTCCTGATCCTGCCCGCGATGTTCCTCGCGTTCGTTCTCGGGTCGCGCACCTACCGGGTGGAGAGCTCCTTCGGTCGGCGCGTCGGCGCCGGCATCGGGGCGCTGGTCGGCTGGGCGAGCTTCTTCATCCTCTCATGGGCCGCCGTCGCCTACGGGCTGGACGGGCGGGACCAGATGTTCAGGCCCGCGCTCTTCGTCGACCTCGACGGGAGCCCCGTCCTCTACGTCTTCCCGCTACTGATCCTGCTCTCCACCACCCTCGTCCTGTACGCCCTCTACGCCACGAGCGCGGAATTCAAACGCCGGCGCAACGCGGTCTTCGCCTCGGCGGCGTTCGCCCTCTTGGCGGGCCTCCTCGTACTGGTCGTGGACCCAGACGCCCTGGGTCTGATTGGCGCCCTCATCTCGACCCTCTCTGGAGCGGTCGGCGGCTGGGTCTCCGGGTACGGCTACGCGAGGGCGGGCGCGAACGAGATGATCCCGCCCGGTTCCACCATCCGCCCCAGCCCCCCGAGGCGAAGCCGCTAGCCCCTAGCAGGGGAGCTATCCCCCCGCGCCGAGGGCTCCGAGCAGGACGGTGAGGGTTACGAGGCTGAGGGCTGTCGAGACGATCACGACGCTGCTGACCAGCCGGGGCCTGAGGTCGAACTCGAGGGCGAGGAGGGAGACGTTGACCGCCGTCGGCATGCTCCCGAGGACGATGGCGAGCTTCGTGGAGAGCTCGTCGAGGCCGACGAGGCGGGCGAGGCCGTAGGAGATGGGGATGGCCGCGAAGAGCCTGATGACGGTGGCGACCGAGATGGCTAAAGTGTCCGAGGTATCCACCTCGGCCCGGGCGAGCGCGGCCCCGAGGATGATGAGTAGGAGCGGTATCGTGGCGTCGCCCATCAGGGATACTCCCCGGTAGAGGTCGGCGGCGATGCCCTCGCCCCGGGTGACGATCTCGGGCCCGGCGGCGCGCAGGGCCAGCGCGGCGGCGACCGCGTAGAGCTGGGGGGTTCTGAAGAGGGTGGCGACGCCCTCGCGCCATCCGCTCTGCCCGCTGCTGGCCAGGTAGATGCCGAGCGTCTGGGCCATGATGGCCTGCAAGATAAAGAAGAGGATCGCGCCCTCGAAGCCCCTCTGGCCGAAGGCGAAGAGCGCGAGCGGCAGCCCGTAGTTGCCCGTGTTGTTGAACATCGTGCAGAGCATCAGCGCCGTGTTCGTCTTGCGGGAGAACTTCAATGCGCCGCCCACCGCAAGCGTGAGCCCCGCCATCACCCCTACCAGCAGGACGCTGAAGACGACGACGCGCAGGGTCTGTCCCGGCGCGATCCTTGCCTCGACCAGTGAGGAGAAGATCAGGGCCGGGCTCAACAGGTAGAGGCTTACGCGGCTCAGCGGCCTGAGGTCGAAGTCGGTCAGGCGTCGCAACAGGTAGCCGGCACCGACAATCGCGAGTATCGGGACCATGACCCCGGAGAAGACCTGAAACAACATATGCGCGCCATCATACCGGAGGCGGAGGGAGCTTCCGGCGGCGGTATAATCGGATCAATGGCTCAGAAAAACGGGTACCCCGACCGATCACACCTGCCGACCTCGCCCGGCGTCTACATCTTCAGGGACGCCGGGGACAAGGTCATCTACGTCGGCAAGGCGAAGAACATACGCTCCCGCGTGGCGAACTACTTTACAAAGTCCGGGGACGGCCGGCCGAAGATAGGGGAGCTCCGGGAGCGCGTCCGGCGCATAGACTTCATCGTCACGAGGAGCGAGACCGAGGCGCTGGTCCTGGAGGCGAACCTCATCAAGCGCAACCGCCCGCGCTTCAACGCCTCCCTCAAGGACGACAAGAGCTACCCGTACATCGTGGTGACCACCGGGGACGAGTACCCGAGGGTCTACGCCACGCGCGCGACCCGGGACGGCCGCCACCGCTACTTCGGCCCGTTCCCGAGCGCGGGCTCCGTCCACTCGACGCTGGACGTCCTGAACAAGACGTTCCAGTTCAGAAAGTGCCGCGGGCCAGAGCCGGGGCGGCGGAGCGGGGTGCCGTGCCTGAACTACCACATCGGCCGCTCGGCCGCGCCGTGCATAGGCGCGATCTCGAAACCCGACTACGACGCCATAATCGCGGACGTCGTAGCCTTCCTCGAAGGCAGGGTCGACCACCTCATCCGCGGGCGCGAGGCGGCCATGAAGGAGGCGGCCCGCGCGATGGACTTCGAGAGGGCGGCGAAGCTCCGCGACGAGCTCACCTCCCTGACCTACGTCCGCGACCGCCAGCAGGCGACCATCGCCTCCGAGGACTCCTTCGACGCCTTCGGGGCCTACGCGGAGGGGGAATCCGCCTGCGTGCAGGTCTTCGCGGTGCGCGAGGGCCAGATCGTCAACCGCGATTCTTTTCTGCTGGACAACTACGCCGAGGCGCCCGCCGAGGCCGTGGCGCTCCAGTTTATCCCCCAGTTTTACGACTCGGGGAGCGCCGTCCCGCGCGAGGTGCTCGTGGCGACGGACGAGACCGACGAAGCACTCGCCCCGCTGGTGGGCCACCTCTCGGAGCTCCGGGGGACGAAGGTCGACGTGCATCGCCCGAAGAGGGGCGACAAACGCCGCATCCTGGAGATGGCCGAGCGCAACGCGAAGCTCGGGCTCGCCCACGAGAAGCTGGTCGAGGAGTCGCAGCGCAACCAGGTAGCCTCGACCCTGGACGCTTTACGCGAGGAGCTGGCGCTCCCGAGGCTGCCGATGCGCATAGAGTGCTACGACATCTCGAACACTATGGGGACAAACTCCGTCGCCTCGATGGTGGTCTTCCAGGGCGGGAGGCCGGCGAAGGACCAGTACCGGCGCTTCAAGATAAAGACCGTCGAGGGGGCGGACGACTTCTCAAGCATGGCGGAGGTCTTGAGGCGCCGCCTGGAACGGCTGGCGGAGGCCGACGAGAAGTTCCCCGCCCCGGACCTCGTCCTCCTCGACGGCGGCAAGGGCCAGCTCTCGGCGGTAGTTCCCATCTTCGCCGAGATGGGGGTTGGTACGGAGCTCCCGGACATCACCCTCCGCTCGCTCGCCAAGCGAGACGAGGAGGTATACGAACCCGGGCGTCCGGAGCCCGTGATCCTGCGCCGCGATTCCCCCGAGCTCCACCTCCTCCAGCGCGTCCGCGACGAGGCCCACCGCTTCGCGAACACCTACCACCGCAAGCTTCGAGGCAACGCCATGACCCACTCCGTCCTCGACGAGCTGCCCGGCGTCGGACCCGCCCGCAAAAAGAAGATCCTGGAGCACTTCGGCACCCCCGAAGCTTTCGTGAATGCTTCGGTCGAAGAGCTTGAAGCCGTGCCGGGCCTCCCGTACAGGGTCGCCCGCGAGATCCACGGCCGCCTCCACCGCTAGCGCGCGCTGGCCCTTCGAGCGTTCCGCGCCCTCTTTCGAGGAGCGCGGTCTTATGGAAACAGGGTTCGCTTTAGGTGGAGAAGGCGCGGGAGGGTCCGGGGGGAGCGGCCTCGCTCCGGGACAGGAGTTTTGCGGCGGTGTTAAAGGTTCTTTAAATATACGGGCGTGCGTTGTCGGTTCACCCTTCCGGTGGTAGTCTCCGGCCATTCGATGATTTTGCCGCAGGACAGCCAGAGGGTATCGTGAAGGACGGCGGCTCTACTGTGGAACGGGTTCCGGGGCCGAAGGGGCGTCGCCTCATCATGGTGACGGGGCTCTCCGGGGCTGGCAAGACCGGGCTCCTCAAGGCCTTCGAGGACGTGGGCTACTACTGCATCGACAACCTGCCGCCGAAGATGATCCCGAACGTCCTCGAGCTCGCGCCGCCTGAGTGGAACGGCTCGGCGGGCGTCGTCGTGGTCGTGGATATTCGGGGGCGCAGGTACTTCGGCGGCGAGCTGGCATCCGGGCTGGAGTTTGTAAGGGATGAGACGGGCTGGGAGCCCCAGATCGTCTTCGTCGACGCCGACGACAAGACGCTCGTCAGCCGCTACAAGGAGAGCCGGAGGCCGCATCCGGCCGCCCGGGACGGCGACGTGCTGGCCGCCATAGTCGCCGAGCGCCGCGACCTGGCGGGGCTCCGGGAGATCGCCGACGTCGTCGTGGATACATCTTCCCTCACCGCAGCAGATTCCAGGAAGCGCTTCGCCCGGCTGGTCGAGTCGCACGAGGGCAGGCTCTCGGTCAGCATCTCGTCCTTCGGCTTCAAGCATGGGGCGCCGATGGACGTGGACATGCTCCTCGACGTCCGCTTCCTCCCGAACCCGCACTACGACCCGAAGCTACGCCCCCTGACCGGCCACGACGAGCCCGTCCGCGACGCCGTCCTCGGCCAGGAGGACACCAAGAAGTTCCTCGTCCACCTCCGCGACCTCCTGGCGTTCCTGATACCGCGCTACTCCGCAGAGGGCAAGACCTACTTCACCCTGGGTATCGGCTGCACCGGCGGCCGTCACCGCTCCGTCGCCATCGTAGAGGAGGTTGCGCGCCACCTCAGGGAAGAGGGCGTGGACGGCCCCGACATAGACCTCTTCGTCCGGCACCGAGACCTGGGGCGCTAAAAGCTCCCGGCGGAGGGCGCCGCCGGAGCGGTGATCCTCGGGCCGCAGCACCCGGTAGAATCGTGGTCTAGGAGCGGTTGCGTCCCTCCGTTGAGGGGGTAGCCCGCCGTTCGCCTGAAGTCTAGAAACCGGAGGTTCCGTATGCCCGGCATGCTCGTCGAGGGGGAGTGGAAGACCGAGGATAGTATTCCGAGGGATTCGGAGGGTCGTTTCGTCCGTTCGACCACCTCGTTTCGGGACCGGGTGACGGCCGACGGTTCGAGCGGGTTCGCGGCCGGGGCGGGGCGGTACCATCTGTACGTCGCGAACGCGTGCCCGTGGGCCCACCGGACGATCATCCTGCGCAAGCTCAAGGGGCTGGAGGGGGCCATCTCCATGTCGGTGGTCGGGTCGTACATGGGGGAGGACGGCTGGGGCTGGTTCGGCGAGCCGGGGGAGGTGCCGGACGACCTGAACGGCTCCGGGTACCTGCGTGAGGTCTACCAGAAGGCCGACCCGGGCTACACGGGCAGGGTCACCACGCCGGTTCTGTGGGACCGGGAGACGGGCCGGATCGTGAACAACGAGTCGCGCGAGATCATCCGCATGCTCGACCACGAGTTCGACGGCGTGGAGGGGGCGCGGGCGGACGTGGATTTCTGCCCGGAGGACCTCCGCGGCGAGGTCGAACGGGTGACGGACGAGATCTACAACCCCGTCAACAACGGGGTCTACCGCTCCGGCTTCGCGACCACCCAGGAGGCGTACGAGGAGGCCGTGACGGAGCTTTTCGGGGCGCTGGACCACTGGGAGGCGGTGCTCGGGGAGAAGCGCTACCTGTGCGGAGACCGCATCACGGAGGCCGACTGGTGCATGTTCCCGACGCTGGTCCGCTTCGACGCGGTCTACCACGGCCACTTCAAGTGCAACCTCCGGCGCATCGTCGACTACCCGAACCTGTGGAACTACACGAAGGAGTTGTACCAGTATCCCGGCGTCGCCGAGACGGTGAACATGGACCACATAAAGAAGCATTACTACCGGAGCCACGAGGGTATCAACCCCACGAGGATCGTCCCGAAGGGCCCCATCCTGGGTTTCACCGAGCCCCACGACCGCGCGCGGCTCGCGGCCCGTTAGGGAGCTTTATACTCTCCCTCATGGAGAAGACCGACGGCTTGCGGGTGGTGGCGTTCGGGGGCGGGACGGGGCTCCCCGTGCTGCTCGGCGGGCTGAGGGATCGGGTCGAGGATCTGGTTGCCGTCGTGACGGTGGCGGACGATGGGGGGTCCAGCGGGAGGCTCCGGCAGGAGCTCGGGGTGGCGCCCCCGGGGGACGTGAGGAACTGCCTGATCGCGCTGGCCGGCAGGAAGAGGCTCGCGGAGGTCTTCGACTACCGTTTCGTGGGCGCGGGCGAGCTCTCCGACCACTCGGTCGGGAACATCATCATCGCGGCGCTCTCGGACATGGCTGGCGGCTTCTGCGAGGGGGTCGAGCAGGCCGGGCGCTTCCTGCGCGTCAAGGGCAGGGTCTTCCCGGCCGCGGTAGAGAGCCTGACGCTCGTCGCGCACTACGCCGACGGTACCGTGGCCCGTGGCGAATCGGCGGTCCACGAGGCCGGCAGGCCCATACAGAGGGTCACCGTCGAGCCCGAGCACGCCCCGGCTCCGGAGGGGGTCGTTAAGGCGGTCGAGGGGGCGGACGTGGTGGTGCTGAGCTCGGGGAGCCTCTTCACGAGCACCATCCCCTCGCTGCTCGGCGGCGGGGTCCGGGAGGCGCTGGCTTCTTTTCGGGGCCCGGTCCTGTACGTGGCAAACGTCATGACGCAGCCCGGGGAGACTGACGGCTACGCGGTCTCGGATCACATCCGCATGATCCAAGAGCACACGGGTCCGATCGTGACGGACGTGCTGGTACACGGTGGGTCCATGAGCGACGAGCTCGTGGCGCGTTACGGGGCCGAGGGGGCGGAGCCGGTTGCCGTTGACGCGGAGAAGCTCCGCGCGATGGGCGTCCGGGTGCGGGTGGCGGATCTCGTTTCACGCGAGGCCGCGGCCCGCCTCTCGCTGCGCCACGACTCCGTCCGGCTGGCCGAAGAGGTGCGCGAGGTTGCCCTCGTTCGCCTCTGAGCTTCGCCGCCAGCTCGCCGCCCGGGTCTCCGGGCCGGGGCGAGGGGCCGAGCTGGCCGGGCTCCTGGACGCGGCCGGAACCGTCGACGAGACGGGCGCCACGATCCGCACGACAAGCTCCCCCGTCGCCCGCTCCGTGGTGCGCCTGTGGCGTTCGGAGTTCGGCCTGGAGCCCCGGCTGAGCCCGTCCTCGCCGGGCTCCTTCGGTCGCCAGCGCTACGCCGTGAGGGTCGAGGGGAACCGCGCCGTGCAGGCCATAGAAGAGCTGCGGGCCGAGCGGGGCCGCGCCGTGCGAGGGGGGAGCGCGGGCGTCTCGTACCTGCGCGGGGCCTTTCAGGGCGCGGGCTCCCTGACCGGGCCCGGCTACAGGCGCGGACACCACCTTGAGTTTGTCCACGAGAGCGAGGAGTTCGTGAGGCGCGTGGCCGCGCTCTCGCCCGTCCCACTGAAGATCTCCCGTCGCCGGGGACGCTACGTCGCGTACACCAAGAGCGCCGAGGGGGTCACCACGATCCTGGCGCGGATGGGCCTCAACGACGCCGTACTGGAGTACGAGGCCCGCGCCATCGTCGGGGAGGCGAAGGCGAACGCCAACCGCGTGACGAACTTCGACGCGGCCAACGCGGGCCGGACCGCGGTCGCGGCGGCCTTGCAGGGGGAGGCGCTGGAGAACCTGGACCCCGGCAGCCTGCCGCCCGCGCTGCGCGAGATGCTGGAGCTTCGTCTGGAGAACCCCGACGCCTCGCTCGCCGAGCTCGCCCGGCTCGGCGGCGTCTCCAAGAGTGCTGTAAACCATCGCCTCAGGAGGCTTGTCGAGCTCGCCGGGTCGGGGCGGAGATCCCCGTAGAATTAGTCTCCCGACGCAGGGGGCACAATATAGTAAGCTGGAAATGAGCTAATGAAGGAGAAGCCTGTGGCGGTACGTGTAGGAATAAACGGTTTCGGTCGGATCGGGATGCTGACCGCGAAGGCGGCGATGCAGAGCGGCGACGACATCGAGATCGTCGCGGTGAACGACCTGGCGCCGATGGCGGGGATGGCCCTCCTGTTCAAGCGGGACACGGTACACGGCATATGGCCGGAGGACGTGAGCGTCGAGGACAACATCATGCGCATCGGCGAGCGCGAGGTAAAGACCTTCTCCGAACGCGACCCCGCCCAGATCCCCTGGGGCGACGTCGGCGTGGACGTCGTCGTGGAATCGACGGGCATCTTCACGAGCCGCGAGGGTGCCGCCAAGCACCTCGACGGCGGCGCGAAGAAGGTAGTAGTCAGCGCGCCCGCGAAGGGCGTGGACGCAACGTTCGTCTACAAGGTCAACCACGAGACCTACGACCCGGACAGCCACGACGTCGTCTCCAACTCCTCCTGCACCACGAACTGCATCATCCCGCTCGTCAAGGTGTTGCAGGACAACTTCGGGATCGAGTCGGGCTTCATGACGACGATCCACGCCTTCACCAACGACCAGAGCCTCCTGGACGCGGCGCACAAGGACCCGAGGAGGGCCCGCAGCGCCCCCATGAACATCATCCCGACCTCCACGGGGGCGGCGAGGACGGCGGCCGTGATCTACCCGGAGCTCGAGGGCAAGATCGACGGCATGGCGCTCCGGGTCCCCGTGCCGGACGGCTCCATCACGGACTTCGTGGCCCGCGTGGAGAACGAGGTCTCCGCCGAGGACGTCAACAACGCCTTCCGCGAGGCCGCCTCGGGCGAGCTCGCGGGCGTGCTGGAGTACTCCGACGCCCCGCTGGTCTCCAGCGACATCGTCGGCAACCCCTCCTCCTGCGTCTTCGACTCCGAGCTGACCATGTCCACCGGCCGCAACGTCAAGGTTCTCGGCTGGTACGACAACGAGTGGGGCTACTCCAACCGCACCGTGGACATCGTCCGCTTTATCGGCGAGAAGCTGTAGGAGCCCATCAGCCGGCTGATCGGCCTGTCGGCGAGGAAGGGTTGCCCCCAAAGCGCAGCCGGGAACCAGACTCCCGGTTGCGCTTCCTTGTAGATGACGGTCCGCGCGAGCGCGGCAACCCGCTGCCGTACGCAGGTACCGAGAGCCGATGGTCCGGCAGGCGCCGACCGAAGGGAGGCAGATGAACAAAAAGAGCGTTAGGGACCTGGACGTGGACGGGAAAAGGGTGCTCGTACGGGTCGACTTCAACGTGCCCGTGAAGGACGGCGAGGTCACGGACGATACTCGCATACGCCGCGCCCTGCCGACGGTCAAGGACCTTCTGGAGCGTGGCGCTCGTCCCGTCCTGATCTCACACCTCGGACGCCCGAAGGGCGCGCCGGACCCGAAGTACGCGATGGACCCCGTGGCGAGGAAGCTGGAGGAACTCCTGGGCGCGCCGGTGCAGAAGCTGGACGCTGCGGTCGGGCCAGAGGTCGAGGCCGCGCTCGCCGATGCGCCGGAGGGCGGCGTTACGCTGCTGGAGAACTCGCGCTTCTATCCGGGGGAGACGAAGAACGACCCGGAGCTTGCGGACGGGCTCGCGTCCCTGGCCGAGCTGTACGTGAACGACGCGTTCGGGGCGGCCCACCGGGCGCACGCGACTACCGTCGGGGTCGCGGAGAAGCTGCCGGCCGCCGCCGGTCTCCTGATGCAGGAGGAGCTCGACTACCTGGATAGCGTGTTGCGCACGCCGGAGAGGCCGTTCGTGGCGATCCTCGGCGGGGCAAAGGTCTCGGACAAGCTCGGGGTGATCGAGAGCCTGCTCGGAATCGCCGACACGCTGCTTATCGGCGGGGCGATGTGCTTTACGTTCTTCAAGGCTCAGGGCTACGAGATCGGCAACTCCCTCGTCGAGGACGATTACCTCGAAGAGGCGAAACGGCTCCTGGGTGAGGCCGGCGAGAAGCTGGTCCTGCCGGTGGACGTCGTGGCCTCCGAAAAGATGGAGGAGGGCTCCGAGGGGCGCGTCGTCCCGGTCGAGGGGATACCGGCCGGGATGATGGGCCTGGACGTGGGGCCGGAGACCGTCGAGAAGTTCCGCTCGTTTATCACGGGCGCGAGCACGGTGTTCTGGAACGGGCCGATGGGGGTCTTCGAGATCGAGGCTTTTGCCAAGGGGACCGAGGGGGTCGCGAGGGCCGTCGCCCAGAGCGGTGCGACGAGCGTCGTCGGCGGCGGGGATTCCGTGGCGGCGGTGCGCAAGCTCGGCCTGGAGGACGAGATGAGCTTTATCTCGACCGGCGGTGGGGCGTCCCTGGAGTACGTGGAGGGCAAGGAGTTGCCCGGTGTTGCTGTGTTGCCGGACAGGGTCGACAAGGGGGAGTAGCCCATGGCTAGCGAGAGAAAACCGATGATGGCGGCGAACTGGAAGCTGAACAAGACGGTTCGCGAGGCTGAGGCCTATGTCGCGAAGCTCCTACCGAGGGTCGCGGACCATACGGATGAGGTGGACGTTGCGATCTTCGCCCCGTTCACCGCGCTTCCCACGGTCGGGCGGATGGCGGAGGACTCGGCGGTGATCGCGGGGGCGCAGAACGTCTACTTCGAGGACTCCGGGGCCTACACCGGGGAGGTTTCGGCGCCCATGCTCAAGGACGTCGGGGCGGACGCGGTGATCGTCGGCCACTCGGAGCGGCGCGAGATCTTCGGGGAGACGGACGAGATCGTAGCCCGTAAGGCGGCGCGGGCGCTGGGGGCTGGCCTCATACCCGTGGTCTGCGTCGGGGAGACGAAGGAAGAGCGCGACGCGGACGGCATGTGGGACAAGGTCTCCGGCCAGATCCGCGCCGTGATGGAGGCCCTGGACTCGCCGTCGGGGGACGCGATCGTCTTCGCCTACGAGCCTATATGGGCTATAGGTACCGGCGAAACCGCCTCCCCCGAGGACGCGCAGGAGGCTATCGGGAAGATACGCGGCCTGCTCGGAGAGCTCGGGGGCGACGAGTTCGCGAGGAGCGTCCGTATCATCTACGGCGGTTCGATCAAGCCGGGCAACGCCGCCGATATCATGGCCCAGGAAGACGTGGACGGCGGCCTGGTAGGTGGCGCCTCCCTCGAAGCCGACTCGTTCGCGGAGCTCGTCGAGGCGGCCCACAACAGCGTCGCAGGGGACGAGGATGACGCGCGGGAACGTGTGGTAGAGTAGCCGCTATGGTTTACGTACTCGCGTTTCTACACACGATCTTCAGCATCGCCCTGATAGGACTCATCCTCCTGCACTCCGGCAAGGGCGGCGGTCTCTCGTCCTCCCTCGGCGGCGGCATGGGAGGCACCTTCTCCGGCACGACGATAATGGAGAAGAACCTCACCCGGCTCACCCTCGTCGTGGTGGCCCTCTTCGCCCTCTCCACGGTAGCCCTGATCTACCTGAGTTAGCCAACGCTCAGCAGCCAGCAGGGGAGGGGCGGGGTCTCGCGAGACCCCGCCCCTCTGTGCTACCCGGGGTACACAGCTTCTCTCGTAAAGCCCGAACATCGTCGTCCACAGTCGTCAACGAGCAGCGTCCATGCGTGCGGCGACTAAGGAGAAGAGAAAAACGTCATGTTCGTCGAGATAAGAATAGGGATCGCCCGGGGAGGATGGGGAGAACGAGCGATCCCAAAAAGATTATACAGTTGGCCGTATATGGCT
>CADCVI010000086.1 GCA_902806105.1 uncultured Rubrobacteraceae bacterium | reverse complement strand
AGTCGCACTCCCGGCAGCGGGGTGAACAAGAGCGAAAAGAAGGCCGAGGTGTAGAAGCCCCGGCCCTCGAGCGTCCCGGCGCTCCTCGCTAGCTCTGTACCTCGGAGACGAAGACCTCGTACTCCCCAACGTTCGTCACCTTCGGACCCAAGTTTTCGCGGCGGGCCGCTCCGGGACGGCGCCGCGACCACGGAAACCCCAACGGATTGTACGCTTCCAGCCGCGCGTCCCCTCGTTGCGGGCGATCAGGGCATCGAACCGGGGTGGCCGAGCGCGCCCGCCCCGTGACGAGGATTCAAGACGTGTCGCGAGAGCGGTCCCCGTCGTCCGCGTTGAGCCCCGTTTCGGAACCTTGCCTCAACAACCCTCGCATCGGGACGCGCAGCCGCACCATCGTGCCCTCTCCGGGCTCGCTCTCCACCTCGAGCTCTCCGACCAGCGACTCCGCCCTCTCGCGCATGGTCTTCAAACCTATCCCGGGTCCTGTCGCGCCCGGGTCGAATCCCCGCCCGTCGTCGGCCACCTCGACCATCAGGTCTTCCCCCTCGATCTTCGAGTTTATCCGCACGGTCTCGGCGCCCGAGTGCTTGCGGGCGTTGGTCAGCGCCTCCTGAACCACTCGCAATATCTCCTTGCCCACCCTCTCCGGCAGCTCGTCGGGGACCCCCTCGCCCACGGCAAGCTCCACCTCCCAGCCCTGGTTCATCCGCCTGTTGAGCTCTACGATCGATTCTAGCGAGCGTACGAAGGATCCCTCCGGGCTACCCTCCTGGCGCAGGTCGTAGACGGCCTCTCGCAGCTTCCCGGTGGCTCGCCTCAACGCCTCGATCTGCAGGTCGAGGCGTTCGTCCAGGATGGGGTCTCCGGAGAGCGTCCTCACGATCTGGGCCTCGGCCATGCCGTAGTGGAGGTCCTGCAGGGCCCCGTCGTGCAGGTCTCGCGCGATCCGGTTTCGCTCGGCCTCCCTGACCTCGAACAGCGCCTCTTCGGCCCGCCTGCGCTCGGTCATATCCCGCACCACGGCGCAGATAACCCGCCTGCCGCCGTAGGAGATCACGCTCGCGCCCACCTCCACCTCCACCAGCGTACCGTCCTTGCGCCGGTATTGGCGTTCGCCTACAAGGCGGCGCCCCGTCTTCAGGGTCAGTCGGACGGCCGCGTCCACCTCCTCCCGGGGGAGCGCTATGAGGTCGTGAACTTCCCTCCCCACGAGCTCCTCGGACGTATATCCGACCATCTCCTGGAAGGTTTGGTTTGCCTCCAGAATCCTCAAAGTATCCGCGTCGATCAGGTAGAAGCCTTCGGCGGATTGCTCAATCACCGCCCGGTACCGCTCCTCGCTCTCGTGCAATCGCCGCCGGTCTTCCTCGGCTTGCCTCGCGCTCGCCTCGGCCCTGCGCCTGGCCGAGTGCAGGGCCCCCACCAGCAAGCTGATGACCGCCCCCTCCAGCGCGAACAAGACCAGGCGCAGGCCCTGCCCGGTGCCGACGAGCTGGAAGGAGTACTGCGGAGAAAGGAAAAAGTACCAGGCCAGCACGGTGGAGAGTGCGGTAGCCAGGAGCCCCGGTCGCAGGCCGCCGAAGTAGGCGCCGACCATGATGGCGGCGAAAAACACCATGAACGGGTAACTGCTTGCGCCGTCCGCGAGCAGGAAGCTCAGGAGCAACTGCACGAGCAGCGCGAGGCCCACCGCCGCCGCGGCGACACCGTAACGCACGAGGCGGGACCCACTCTCGTAGGGCGGGTACCTCGGGTACGGGTCCAACGCCAAGCTCGTGCTCCTTCGCCGGTCCGGGGGCGCGGCCCGCTCGACCTTCGGACAACCACTCTACCTCGTTCAACATATCCCGCGTCAGCGTTGCCAACAACCCCCGTCCCGGCGCCCTCCGGCCCCGGTCGGAGTCCGAGCGACCGCGACGAGCGACACGAGAGGCGGCAGAGTGCACGCCGTGTCCCGGATACGGCAGGAGGGGCCCGGCCCCGGTCACGCCCCTTACACGGTCTACCTCGGGGCCATGCGGATGGCGCCGTCGAGGCGGATAACCTCGCCGTTGAGCATTGCGTTCTCGACGATGTGTCTCACGAGCGCGGCGTACTCCTCGGGTCTCCCGAGGCGCCGCGGGAACGGGGCCTGCTCGCCCAGGGACTCCTTCGCACCTTCGGGGAGGGCGGCGAGCATGGGCGTCTCGAAGAGGCCGGGGGCTATCGTCATCACGCGGATGCCGCTGCTCGCGAGTTCGCGGGCCACCGGGAGCGTCAGGGCCACGACCCCGCCCTTCGACGCGGCGTAGGCGGCCTGGCCGATCTGTCCGTCGTACGCCGCGACGCTCGCCGTGTTGACGATGACGCCGCGCTCGCCCTCCTCGTTCGGCTCGTTCCCGGCGAGCTTCGCGGCGGCGAGGCGGATGACGTTGAAAGTGCCGATCAGGTTGATGCCAATGGTCTTCTCGAAGAGGCCGAGGTCGTGCACGCCCTTCCTCCCCGCCACCTTGGCCGCCGGCGCGATCCCGGCGCAGTTCACCACCCCGTTCAGGGCTCCGAAGGCTTCCACCGACGCGTCCAGCGCGGCTTCGACGCTCCCCTCATCCGTCACGTCGGTCCGGACGAACCTCGCGCCGTCCCCGAGCTCCGAGGCCATGGCCTCCCCGGCTTCCTCATCGACGTCGGCGAGTACGACGCTTCCCCCGTTCCCGGCGAACATACGGGCGGTAGCGGCCCCGAGCCCCGAGCCGCCGCCGGTAACAAAGAACGTGCTGTTCGTTATCTTCATGTGGTCCTTCTCCCTGTCGATCCTCGACGCGCAGTACGAGCGCGGCCCCGGAGTATCCGGCGGCGTTCTCGCCGGTGGCGACCATGGCAGCACCTGCCCGCAAGTCCTTCGCGAAGGGGTCGAAGGCCCCGTTCTCGAGCTGCGGCGAGCCGCCGGGTCCGGACGGCGACGGGTAGGCGACGACGGGGCCATTGGAGGTCCAGCCGATTGCTATTGAGAGGGTCAGGCGCCCGTCGCCGTCGCCCTCGTGCTTCGCCAATGTGCTCGATGGGCCTCGCGATCTCACCGCCTATGATCTCGGGGCTCACCGAGCCCCCGCCGAGAAGGTGCATGCCGTCCTGCTCCTCGCACTCGCTCCAGACCGTCAAGCAGACGTCCGCCGTGCCCATGCAATCGTAGACCTTGCAGCCGAAATCCTCTTCGAGCGCGCGTCTTGACGTCCCTGAAACCCGCCCATGCCGCCACCCCCGCCGCGTACGGCTCGGCGACAGCCATGCGGTCTCGTGGGGCTGACGCTGCGTTACGGCGGGGAAAGACACCCCGGCCTGACTTCTTGGTCGATGGCGTGGCGACAAAGGTCCCGTCCCCCCTTCGGACTCCAGGTAGCCGGAGAGCTCCAGGACCTTCAGGGCCTCACGCAGAGCCGTCCGGGACGCCCCAAACCGCCCGGCGGGATCCGGCTCAGAAGGGAGCTCCCCCGGCTTCAAAACCTCGCTCTCCAGCATCCGCCGGAGCTGGTTGTACGCCAGGTCCGGCTTGCGCCCAGAACCAATGGCCTCGAAACCCGTCTTCTCCCCGTCACAGCCCACCGATTCCCCATTCCGTCCCTGTGGCCTGACAACAACCTACGTATGACGGGAACCAGCGTCAAGGTCAGTAGCTATTCGTGTTCCGAGAAATATTCCTGGGATGTCCGCGAGCACGGCCCGTGAGTAGGGTTGTAGAGATTGGCGTGTGTCTTCCCTGATCCTCAGTCTCCCAGCCGGAGCGCTTCATACATGCGCCCCCTGGAGACGGCGGTCTCCCCCGTTCGGATCTCCTGACGGGCCTCGCCACGGAAGCGGGATTAGATGCTGGTGGTCCGGGTTTCGGCGGGGATGAGGACGCGGGAGGTCTTGGCGTCGAGCAGGCCGAGTGGTGTCAGGCGAAGGGAGGGTAGGAAGTCGCAGGTCAGGAAGAGGAGCGTGTAGAGGATGTCGTGATGCCCGTAGCCCGCTCCGGTGACTGCGCGAGTGAGGCTCCGGTTGAGCTCCACGACCTCGGAGAAGGGAAGGTCGGACATCATGCCGGTGATGGGGAGGGCGAGTTCGTAGGCTACGCCGCTCCCCTTCACGATCACGATACCTCCGCCGAGCTCTTCCACGCGCCGGGCCGCGCGGGCCATCGCGTCCGGGTTCCTTCCGAGGACAAGGGTCTGGGTGGTCGTGTTGTAGGTGCTCGCGAGGCCATCGAGGTCGTCGGCGAGGCCGGAGACGAGGGCGCGGGAGATCCAGTCGCCGCCCCGGTCCACGAGCGCGGCGTGCAGCAGCCCCCGCTGCCCGTCCAGCGTGACGCGTCCGTCCCTCACCCGAACGCGCGCGTCCCTGCGTTCGGAGATCACGGCGGTCTTGAGGTGCAGGACGGGCATCTCGGCCTCCCCGCCGGAGGCCCTGAGAGGGTAGAGGGTCGGGTCCGAGAGGTCGAGGCTCGCGTCGAAGCGCGGCAGGCTCCCGTAGCGCGACCAATCGAGGCGCGGCAGCGGGTCCGTCAGCCTGCCGTTCTCGGCGACGATGCGGCCCCGGGTGATAACGGTCTCGGGGCGGAACGACGCGAGGTCGGGGAGGAGAAGGATGTCCGCCCTCCGTCCGATTCCGAGGCCGCCGACCTCGCCGTCGATGCCGAACAGCGTGGCCGGGTTGATCGTGACGGTCTGGAGGGCCTGTACGGGCGGGACGCCGTTCTCGACGGCTATGCGCAGCATCCCGTCCACCAGACCATGATCTGCGAGAAACTCCGGGGAGGGGCCGTCGGTGGACATCATCAGGCGCTGGGTGCTTACGCCGTCCTCGGTGACGACGCGCAGGAGTTCCGGCAGGTCGGGGCGGAGCGAGCTGTTGCGGAGCATCGTCCAGACGCCGAGCCTGAGGCGGTTCAGGACCTCTCCCTTCGTTATCGCCTCGTGGTCCGCGTCGATGCCGGCCGCGACGACGGGCTGGAGGCGTGCCTCCGAGGCGCCCCCCGTGTGTCCGTCGACCACCTTACCGAGGGCCTTTGTAGCCCGGATGCCGGCAAGGAGGTTCGGCTCGCCCGCGGCGAGGGCGGGCCAGCGTGTGATCTCGGCGGTGCCCACCACCTCGTCGAGCCGGAGGAGGGGTTCTATCTTTTCGAGGGCGAACATCTCGTCCTCGCCGGGGAACTTCGCCTGGGAGGTGAGACGGGCCATCCACAGGTAGGTGAGCGGCAGCTCCTTCAGGTCCTCGATCATTGCCCGGAAGCCGTCCGGCCCCATCTGCATGTAGAAGAAGAGGTTGTCCGCGAAGATCGTGGTAGTTCCCAGCGGCAGCACGGCCTCGACGAGGCTCACGGGGTTGTACAGGACCCAGGGGTGGAAGTGCGCCTCCAGGTAGCCCGGGGCGACGAACATCCCGCTCGCCTCGATCACCCGGGTCTCGGGGCCGACGGCCCCCTCGCCCCGCCCGACGTAGGCTATCCGCCCGCCGGTCACGGCGACGTTCCCCGCGTGCAGCTCGCCGGAGTAGACGTTCGCTATAGTGCCGCCGCGCACGAAAAGCTCCGCCGGACGCTCGCCGCGCGCCGTCTCGACGAGCCTCGCGTGCTCCTCGGGGCCCGCGCGCAAGGTCATGGGAACCGGGGCCTGGCTTGGAAGATGTGTACGACGCCGTCCATCAGTAGGTCTGGTGTAGCTCCATCGTCCTCAAGAGCCGATCTTACAAAGAAGCCGCCGCGAGGGCAATTCACTGCCTCTTACGGTCGTTGCCGCCGAGCAGCTTCGCGAGCGCCACCCCGGCGACGAGCGCCCAGAAGGTCGAGTTTATGCCGAAGATGCTCAGGCCAGAGGCCCCGACGAGCAGGGCCACGCCCGCCGCGAGGGTATGGCCCTCGCCCCCGACGGAGAGGCGGAGCGACTGCAGGATAACCGGGAGCAGCGTGAGCCCCGCGACCCCCGCTATAAAGGCGGCTGGCAGCGCGCCTATAAGCGAGATCACGGTGGCGCCGACCAGCCCGAATGCGGCGAAGAGCAGCCCCTGCGTAAGGGTGGCTACGTAACGCCCCTCGGGCTCCGGGTGCGCCTCGGGCCCCGCGCAGACCGCCGTCATCGGGGCGGCGATGTTCACGCCGTTGCCGACGAGGGGGGCGGTCAGGATCGAGGCTATCCCGCTGTAGATCGTGATCGCGTTGGTCGGCGGGCTGTACCCGTTCGCCCTCAGTATCCCCACGCCCGGCGCGTTCTGCGTGGCGACCGCGAGCAGCGTCAGCGGCACGGCGATGGAGACGATCGCCCCCCAGTCGAAGGAGGGCCAGACCAGGACCGGCCCCGAGAGGGCGAACCCGATCTCCCCGGACTCGAACCGGCCGCTCCCCCACGCGACAACGAACCCGGCGACGAGGGCGAGGAGGGCCGGGGGGACGGCGCGCACGAAGCGTGTCCCGGCGAGATACGCAACGACCATCGCGCCCATGAGGAGAGGCTGCGACGGGAGCAGGGCGAACACCTCGATCCCGAACGGCAGGAGTATCCCGGCGAGCGCCCCCATTAGGACCTCGTTCGGCACGCGCTCCATCAGGGCGTCGAAGAGCCCGGTGACCCCGAGCAGGGCGACGAGGACGCCCGAGACCAGAAACGCCCCCACCGCCTCCGACAGCTCGTAACCGCCGA
Source organism: uncultured Rubrobacteraceae bacterium (assembly GCA_902806105.1). The sequence continues at coordinate 32,880 of CADCVI010000086.1, read as the reverse complement.
GGACCGTCACGAGCAGGGCGCTGCCGGCGATCGGGTAAGCGCCGCAGATAGGCTCCCGGTACAGGAGCGTCAACACCAGGCTCAAGAGCCCGCCCCCAACAAAGATCGCGAAAAACCACGAGGAGATCACGGCCTCCGGATACCCCGCACCCGAGGCCGCCTGATACACGAGCAGCGCAGGCCCCGTCGTCCCGAGAAGCGCCGCTACGAAACCCGCGCCGAGCGTGGAGGCGGTCACGTAACGCGGCACCTCCCGCAGGTTGCGCGCGACGTCGCCGGGCGGCTCAGGACCGGTCATGCGCACCGGCAAGCCCGCCTTTCGACGCCGCAATGTGGCCGCACGGATCTGACGCCGCACCGCTCAGACCACCACTGCCGGAGAGACCGAAGAAGGAGGTACACCACGGGCATCCCCTCAGAACCATTGCGGCACGCCTCGCTGCTCATGGACCACCTCCCCCTGCCTGCGGACGTTCACCCCGCCGAGGCGCCCGACCGGGCGGACGAAACCCATTATTGACCATCCGGACAACCTCGCGCAACGGCCGCTGGATCCGGCGGGATGCATGGCAACCGACTGGTAGGTCCAAGCTCGCCGTAAATCGGAGGAGCTTGTCCTGAGCCCGATCCCGCCCCCTCTGTTTAGTTGACACAGGGTGAAGCGGCGGCCCCGTCTGTCCTCGTGATGGAGTCCGAAAGACCAGACACCGGCTCCAGACTGATGACGGACCACGGCGACCACCCTGGTCAGCCGTCCTTTTCCCCTTTGCCGACTTTGTCCCTTGGGCCGAAGGACGCGACGAAGGAGGCGACCACCGCGGCCGTCAGGAGGAGTAGGGCGTCGGAGTACGGGGCGGAGCTCGCGGCGAAGAGGGGGTTGATCGCCCCCGCCCCGGCCCCCTGGCGCGCGGCCAGGAAGGTGGCCGCCACCGCGGGCCCGAAACCGCCTCCGAGGACGAAGAGCATCTGGTAGATCCCGATCCCGACCCCGCTCTCCTCAGGTGGCAGCGAGGCCGCCACCGCGTTGACGTTCGGGGACTGGACCATCGAAAACCCCACGCTCAGGCCCACCACGCCGAGCGCGACGGCCACGTAGGAGGCCCCGGCGGCGAACGCGGAGACGTAGAAGGTCGAGAGCCCGGTCACGACGAGCCCGACCCGCACGAGCGCCCGAGGCCCGAACCGGTCCGAGAGCCTGCCCGCGACGGGCGAGAGGACCGCTACGACGAGCGCCCCGGGCGCCAGCACCAGCCCGATCCCGGCCGCGGAGAGCCCGTTGACCTCCGAGAGCAAGAGCGGCACGAGGACCAGGCTTCCCACGTAGGCGAACATCATGAAGAACCCCGTTACCGAAGCGGCCACGAACGCTCGGTTTCGGAAGAGATGAGGCGTGACGAACGGGTCGGACGCCCGCCTTATGTGCCGCGCGAAGTACGCGGCGAGGATCCCGGCCGCCGCGAAGCTGCCCCAGGAGATCGGGGAGGCGAACCCCACGACCTGCCCCTGCGTAGCCCCGAAGAGCGCGAGCCCGGCCGAGAGCGCCAAGGAGAGCCCGCCCGGAACGTCGAAGCGGCGCACGGCAGCAACGAAACCAAGCGGCTTCTTCCGGCCGCCATCGACGGTTCCGGGCAGGGCGTAGAGGGCTCCGGGGATAAGAAGCAAGGCCAGAAAGAGGGTCAGAAAGAAGAGTACGTGCCAGCCCGCGAACCCGGCGACGAAGCCGCCGAGCACGGGACCTACGGTGGCACCCGCCCCGATGCTCGACGAGAGCAGGCCGAGCGCCGTGCCGCGTCTCCCCTCCGGCAGCGCCTTAGCGACCGAGGCGAAACCGAGCGCGGGTATCGCCGCCGCCCCGGCCGCCTGCAGGATGCGCCCGGCGACCAGAAGCGGCAGGCTCAGCGCGAGCGCGCAGACCAGCGAACCCGCGGCCAGAAGGAAGAGGCCGAGGGCGAAGGTGCGGCTGAGGCTGTACATATCGGCGATGCGGCCGTAGAGCGGTATGCAGACGGCGAGGACGAGCAGGAATCCCGTGACGACCCACCCGACCTGCCCCTGCGTCGCCCCGTAGTCGCGCCGGATGTCCGGCACCACGACGTTGACGAAGGTCTGGTTGAAAGCCATGATCAGGATAGCCGTCACCACGACGACGAGGAGCAAGCGCGTGTTCCTTTGCTCCGTCCGCTCCTCGGCGGTCCCCTTCGCCTCCTCGCCCGCGCTCAACCCGCGACTCCGGTAAGCCCGCCGGCAAGGTCAACGACCGGTTCTCCCCATCCGTCCATCCTGACCGCGCCGCAGCCGGCATCCGGCACGGTGTTTCCCGGCTCCGATTCGAGCCCGTCGAGAATCGGTTCGTGCGGCGAAACCTTGAACCGGTCGCCCCCACTCGGGACGTCGTGGCCCGTAAAGCGTCCGTAGTTCCCTATCTTCACTTCAGGATCCTCCTCTCTGTTGTAAGTCCCTACTACTGCGGGCACGGTTCGGCGAAGAACTCTCCCCTACGGCATCCGGCCCCGATCGAGAGGTCCTGGTCCACCCCGACCTCGCCGAACTGGTTCTTGATCATGAGGACCCGCTTGCCGCGGTTTCTCATCAGTTGAAGTCGACGTGGCCTTTAGCTAGGGGACGGGCAGTTACCGCAGGAGGCGTCTGACCGCGATGACGTTGTCGGTGACGGTGGCGGTCTGGCCGCCCGGTCCGGTCGCGGGGCGGCGCGGGGACCCGAGCCGCTCGGTGCGCCACTGCGCGTGAGGCAGCTTCAGGGAGGCCAGGGTCTGCTCGGGGGTGGGGAAGCGGGTGTCAGGGTCCGCCCACGACCAGGGGCTGACCGAAGCGTGCTCGACGATCAGCAGGAGGCCGCCGGGCGCCACGGTACGTGCCGCTGCTCGCAGGACGCGGTCGCGAGGAAACTCCACCGGCGAGTGCAGGTACTGGGCGGAGACCAGGTCGAAGGCGCCGGCGGGGAAAGCGTGGGCCAGGTCGTGCTGCTGGAAGTCGATGTGAGCCTCGATGCCGACCGCGGCCGCATGGGCCGACGCCCGGGCGAGGGCGGTGGCGGAGACGTCGACGGCGGTCACGCGCCAGCCGCGCCGGGCCAGCCAGATCGCATCGCCTCCTTCACCACATCCGAGATCCAGCGCCGTGCCTCGTGGCAACGACCCGGCGACATCGACCAACACAGGGTTAGCCCTCCCGCTCCACACTCGTTCGTGTCCGCGGTAGTGCCCCTCCCAGAACCGCTCGGCCTCGCCGTCGCCTCCGCCGTGAAGCTTATCGTGCATGGTCGGCCTCCCTTCGATTCCCGATGATCCGTAACGCTCGTGCCAGGCGGCTCGATAGTGCGCGTTCCGACGCCGTCTGGCCCGTACCCTCTGCCACGGTGTCCTCCTGCCTTACGAACCACGTGCTCTCATGACCCGGGCGATGCGCTCGCGGTCGAAGCTGGCCTGGTCGAGGCCGACGATGCAACTGCCGGTTCTCACTTCCCCCTGTAGGGAGCGCCCGGGTCCATCTGCCCAATCCCCCCGTGTCCCTCGGTGAAGGGATGCCGGCTCTCGGGAGCCACCCGCCGGTGGGTGCAAGGCACGCACGAGACCATCAAGACCTCGGCGTCCTCCTCGGAGAGCACGTCGAAGTTGTGTGGCAGCCGGGCGTCGAAGAAGGCAGCATCCCCGGGCTCGAGGACCGTCCTCTCGGCGCCCAGAGTAAGCCTTAGCCTCCCCTTGAGCATGTACAGCCACTCCTGGCCTTCGTGCTCGTGGAGCTCGTGGTCCACCACCCGATCCGCGGGATAGACAACCTTCACCGCCGCGATCCCCTCCGGACCGGCCTCCGGCACCAGGGGTTGGAGACGGAAGCCCGTGCCTTCGTAGAAGGGGGCCTCCCCCCCGCGAACCACCGTGCCGGGTCCCGGTTCCTCGGGCTCCTCGAAGAGCTCCGAGAACGGAAGGCCGAGCCCCAAGGCCAGACGCAACAGGCCGTCCAGCGAGGGCTGCCTCTCCCCGGACTCCAGCCGCGAGAGATGCGCCGCCGAGGTGCCGGCCGCAGCAGCAAGCCCCTCCAGGGTCATCCCCCGCTCCCTGCGCATTCGCCGAACCTTGGGCCCAAGCCCGGAAAGCACGCGCCCCACCCGATCCTCTGCGGGCCTCTCGCCCGCCATGCCTAAGGTTTCCATGACGCCACTATACCATTGGGGCAATTTTTTTGCGCATATTTTGTGTCATAGCTTGGATAAAACGTGCGCCGCGTCCGCAGGCATCGTTGGAGATACAAGGCTGATACCTGAAGAACGTGCGCGACAAGTTGGGGTGTCTATGAGAAGAAAGGCCACGGGAGGTCGCCGGGTGCGTGGAAGGGTGCCGAGCGTGACGAGTACTGTGCGGCCCGATAGCGGCTCTTGTCAGCTTCCGCAATTCCCACCTAGGGGGGCCGGGAGCAAGATCGGCGAGGGTAGCTCGCCCTTTAGTCTAGGCGTTGGCGGTGAGGTAGGCGAGGACGGAGCGTTTGCAGATCTCGCGGTATTCGGCGTGGGTGTCCAGCCATTCCTTGTCCTGGATCCACTGGGTGAACAGCCCGTCCACGAGGGCGCGGACGACGGTGGCCGCCTCGCGCGGGTCCGTCTCGTTGAAGACCCCTTCCTCCTGCCCGAGACGGACGACCTCGGCGTAGAGACCGTTGCAGATCTCGTGGAAGGTCGAGCCGACGTCGGCGAAGCGGTCGTTGCGGGCCGCGTAGCCCAGGAAGTCGAAGAAGACCAGGTAGAAGCGGCGGTTGGACTCCCCGCTCACGAAGATCGCGTCGATCATCGCCGACGCCTTCGCCTCCGCGTCGTCGGCGCGGGCGATGGCCTCGCGGATGCGCTGCGCGATGCGCGCCAGGACCCAGCGCATGGTCAGGAGGATCAGATTCTCCTTCGACTCGAAGTAGTACGGGAGGATCGCCTTGCTCACCCCCGCCTCATCCGCCACGTCCTGCAGGGACAGGCGCCCCAACCCCTTCTCCCCCATGACCTTGTAGGCGCTCCGTATAAGGTGCGCCTGCTTTGGCGCCAGAGAGTCGCCGTCGCGGTCGGAGACTTTTATAAGGGTGTCGGGTTGCACCACGCTTTTCGCTCCTCGCGTCTCGTAAGACCGGAGGAGGGCTCCACCCCTCCCCCGATAATGGCTCTTACTCCTATTCTACATCCCCGAGCAAGGTGTTACGATTGCTTGGCAAACTCCGGCTTGCGCTTCTCCATGAAAGCGCCGATGCCCTCCTTGGACTCCTCGCTGCTGAACAGGGGCTCGACGAGATCCCGCTCGGTCTGCAGCCCTTCTTTCAGGGGCTTGTCGATGCCCCCGTGAACGGCCAGCTTGATGGAACCTATGGCCTGAGCCGCGCCGTTCGCCAGCCCCTGCGCGTACTTCAAGGTCCCTTCCTCAAGCTCCCCGGCCGGGAAGAGCTTGTCGAGGATACCGAGCCCGTGCGCCTCGGAGGGCGAGATCATGCGGCCGGTAATCATCAGGTCCAGCGCCTTGTTCACCCCGATGAGACGCGGGAGCCTCTGCGTGCCGCCGTTGCCGGGCAGGAGACCGAGGGTAGCCTCGGGCAGCCCCAGGTAGTATTCGCCCTCCGCCCCGAACCTCAGGTCGCAGGCGAGCGCCATCTCCAGGCCGCCGCCCAGGGCCGTCGCCCCGATCTGGGCAATAAAGATCTTCGGGACCTCGGCGATCCGGCCGAGGTTCTCGTGGGCGAGGCGGATCATGTCCATGTTCTTCTCGGGCGGGTTCTGGTTGAACGCCTTGATGTCGGCCCCGGCGCTGAAGAACTTCTCGGAGGCGCTACGAAAGATGACCGCCCGTGCCCCGTCGTCGGAGGCCGCCTCGTTCACGCAATCGCCGAGCTCCTCCATAAAGGAGTAGTCGTAGCTGTTCGCCGGGGGCTTGTTCAGGGTGATGTACCCCACGTTGCCTTCCCTGCCGTAATCTACCGCCATGTTTCCTCCCCTCCCTCTACTGTAGGCCCGCGCCGTCGTCGTCCGCGATGTCGAGGTCGCCAACCGCGACGGACTTCGCCTCCAGGTACGACTCCAAAGCCTCCGGCCCGTGCTCGCGGCCGATGCCGGAGTCTTTTATGCCGCCGAACGGCAGCTCGTCGTAGCCGAAGTGGAGCTGGTTGACCCACGTCATCCCGGACTCGATCTCCTGGGCCGCCTTGTTGATGTACTTGACGTTGTAGGTCCAGATGGACGACCCGAGCCCGTAGCTCGTATCGTTCGCGAGGCGGATGGCCTCGTTGATGCTACCGACCTTGAACACCGGCAACAGCGGCCCGAACGTCTCCTCGCGCACCACCCGGCTGTCGTGCGGCGCGTTCTCCAGGATCGCCGGGGCGAAAAAGTAACCGCCGCCCCCGTTCGTCTCGCCCTGGTACGCCACGCTCGCCCCGCCCTTCACCGCGTCGTCGAGCTGCTCCTGCAGGTTGTCGCGGTGTCGGGCGGCGTTGAGGGGGCCCATCCGGATCTTCGGCTTCTCGGCCTTCTCCATCCCGTCCCCGACCTCGTAGCGGGAGACCCTCTTGATCATGCTCTCCATAAACTGGTCGTAGACCTCTTCGAAGACGTAGACCCGCTTGGCCGCAAGGCACGCCTGGCCCGCGTTGAAGAACCGGCCGACGTTGATCCCCTTCACCGCGTTCTCAACGTCCGCGTCCGGGCAGACGATCACGGGGTCCGAGCCACCGAGCTCCGCCGAGACCCGCTTGAACTGCGGCGCCGCGATCTCCATGACCCGCCGGCCGACCGCCGTGCTACCCGTGAACGCTACCCGGCGCACGTCCGGGTGCCCCACGAGCGCCTCCCCGACCTCCTTGCCGGGGCCCGTCACGACGTTCAGCACGCCCGCCGGGAGCCCCGCCTCCTGCATAAGCTCCGCGATCCTGAGCGTCGCCAGCGGCGTCGTGTCCGCGGGCTTCACGACTATGGTGTTACCGGCGGCGAGGGCCGGGCCGATCTTCGTCCCCATGAGGGTGAGGGGGAAGTTGTAGGGCACGATGGCGGCGCACACGCCGATGGGGCGCTTGATCACCATGCCGTAGCTCGTCCCGAACGTGGACGGCAGCGGGGCGTAGGAGCCGCGGATCTTGCTGGCAAGGTCCGCGTAGAAGTTCATCCCGTGCAGGAAGTGATGCAGCTCGCCCATCGCCTCCATCATCGGCTTGCCCTGCTCCTGAACGAGCAGCTTGCCGATCTCCTTGGCGTTCTCCTGTATCTTCGCCACGCCGTCCCGGATGGTCTGTGCCCGGTTGTCCGGGTCGGTCTTCGACCACTCCTTGAACGCCGCCTTCGCCGCCTCGACCGCCGCGTTCACGTCCTCGACGCCCGACTTGGGCACGGAGTCGAACTGCTCCCCCGTCGCCGGGTTTACGACCGGCATCTCCTCGCCGGACTTCGCCGCCACCCATTCCCCGTTTATCAACGCCTGTGCCATGCTTAAGCTTCTCCCTTTCCGCTCTCGCTCACCGAATACTCCGGGCTTCCCATGTACTTTAGCCGCAGCGATTGATACTCCCGCGCGGCCATCTCCACCCACTCCGAGGAGCTTCCTCCAAGCTCCTTCTTGACCTGCGCGGGCACCCCCGCCGCCAGGACCTCCGGCGGGATCTCCCCGCCCTCCCTGACCACGGTCCCAGCCGCGAGCATCGCCCGCCGCCCGACGCGCGCCCTGTTCAGCACGATGCTGCCCATCCCGATCAGGGCCCCGTCCTCGACCGTACACCCCTCCAGCATCGAGAGGTGCCCGACGGTGACGTTCGACCCGATGATCGTCGGCTGGTCCTCCGCCGTGTGCAGCACGGAGTTGTCCTGCACGGTGCTCCCGGCCCCGACCACGATTTGGTTGAAGTCGCCCCTCAGGACGGCCCCGAACCAGACGCTGGCCCCCTCCTCGACCACCACGTCCCCAATGAGGACAGCGGTCGGCGCGACGAACGCGTCGGGGGCTACCCGGGGCTCTTTCCCCTCGAAAGCAAGAATGTGCGCCAAAACCTACCTTCCCTCGAAGGCCGGGGCGCGCCGCTCGCGGGCGGCCCGCACGCCTTCCTTGTGGTCTGCCGTCTGCACCAGCGAGCTCTGCGCGAGGCTCTCCGCGAAGAGACCGCTCTCCAGGTCCACGCTCGCCGAGAGGTGCAGGAGGCGTTTGGCGAGCCCGTAGGCCTGCGGCGCCCTCCTGAAGATGTGCCTCAGGCGGTCCCTGGCCTCGTCGAGCAGCCCCTCGTGCGAGACCACGCGCGTGATAATCCCGTGCCGGAACGCCTCCGAGGCGTCGAGGTCCTCGCCTCCCAGCACGATGTCCCGCGCCCTGGCTAGCCCGACGAGCTTGACGAGCCGCGAGGTTCCGCCGTGGCTCGGTATAAGCCCGACCATGCCCTCCCGCAACAGGAACCGCGCTTTCTCCGAGGCCACCCGGAGGTCGCACGAGAGCGCGAGCTGCGTCCCGGCCCCGGTCGCGAGCCCGTTGATGGCCGCGACGACCGGCTTCTCTATCCGCTCGACGGCGGAGATGAGCCGCGTCAGCTCGTGGCTCTGGGCCCGGAACTCGGCCGGGTCCCAGTCCCTCTCGAACCTGGAGAGGTCCCCCCCGGCCGAGAACGCCTCGCCGCTCCCGGTTAGGATGATGCCGCGAACGTCCCCGTCGACCGCGGCCTCCTGCAGGACGTCAAGAAGCTCGCCCTGGAGCGTTTCGTCCAGGGCGTTTCGTTTCTCGGGACGGTTCAGCTCGACCAGGAAGATACCGCCCTCTTCCAGCGTCTTCCTCAGGCCCGAGGGCTCGGTCATCGTTTGATGACTTCGAAGGGGCTGTGGCACTCCTCGCACATGTACGAGTAGACCATGAGGTGCGGGCCGTACTCGGAGATCTTCTCCACGTTCTCGGAGTCGCACCAGGGGCAGAGGAGCCTTCCCTTTACGCCGTTGCCTTCGGCTTCTCCAAACGGCGCTGCAGCTGATTCCATTCGTTCCATGGCAGGTCCCTGTACTCCCATCTCTGCTCGCTCTCGTTCCGCTCCACCGGTATCTCCACGCCGCAACCCTTGAGGAGCGGCACGATCCGGTCGAGGTACTTCTGGCGCATCTCCTCGTTGCTCATCTTCGCGAGCCCCTCGGCCCTCAACGCCTCGATGCCCTCTTCGCCCTCCGGCCCGAACCAGCACAGCATCTCCGGGAACAGGTCGTTGACGCGCTCCTGCAACAGCCCGCGGCCCCGGTCCTCGTAGGCGATCTGACGAACGAGGCTCTCGGCGTAGACCGACGTGAGCTTCTCCTCGTCCAGGATGCGATGAGCCCTCCTGGCTAGCGCCTCGTACCGGGACTCCTCGACGGACTCCAAGACCACGTTCACCGCCGGCCCGACCAGCGCGAGCGCCGCGACGACGTTCGACCAGCTCGGCAGCGGGTCGTCGAGAAAGCTGACCGAGTAGCGCCGCGCCCGGTCTACCTCGCCCTGCAAGCCCGTCGGCGGGTTCGGCCACGGGAGCTCCTCCAGGAGCGGGTAGATCGCCCGCGACTGTCCGAGCTTGTCCTGCGTTATCGCGGCGCACGCGGCGGTCGATTCCAGCAAAGGCCCGGCGTCGGCCCACTCCGAGACGCGACGGCCGAGAAAGTACACGTTGTCGCCTATCACCGCGATCAGGTTGACGAGGGCCGCCAGCGCGTCGTCGCTCTCGACGAGAAACTCGTTCTCGGCGCCGCGCCCCGGCGCTACCTGGTCCGTTCCTTCGGGACGTCCGGTGCTCATACCTGCACCTCCGTCTCGCCTTCCTGGGTCTCTTTCTCGGCCCAGTAAGCCTTGCTGACCGGGACGAGCGTCATCTCCAGCCAGTCCTTGCCGTAGCGCTCCTGCGCGGCCTTGGCCGCCTCCTCGTCGCTCCCGGCCTCGACGTCGCCCCGATGCTCGATGGGCTGGTCGTACTCCGTGCGCGCGAAAACCATGTACCTCTCCATAAGCCCTCCCCCCTACTCCGGCCTGATGACCCGGACGAGCGCCCCGCTCGGCACGACGAACATCTCGCGCCAGCGCCACTCGTCGTACATCAAGTGGGCAAAGACCGCCGCGTCCCTCGGCTCCGAGGCCCGCACGTTGCCGTTGTGCCTGAGTGGGTTTTCCTCCCCCACCCGGGCCGTAAAGACCTCGTAATTGTCTACAGGGCGCATCAGACGACCCCGACCTGCTTGAGCTGCTTCTTGCCCAGCGGCGTGATGTCCTTGCGAGACCAGGTCTCCCAGACGACCTCGATGTCTACCTCGTCGATGCCCTCCATCTCCAGTAGACGGTCCCTGACGTCCTCCTGGATCATGTCCATCGCAGGACACCCCATGCAGGTATACGTCAGCTTGATGTCCGCCTTCGAACCCTCTACCTCGATCCCCCGTATAAGCCCGAGGTCCACGAGGCTGATCGGGTACTCCGGGTCCAGTACCTCCCGCAGCGCGTCCCGCACCTCTTCTACCGTGTGCACCGTCTCCATAACTCCCTTCCCGGGGGCTCTTCCCTCGGAGCCCCCTGCTTACCTTGATCCCCTGGCGATGGGCTACGCCGTGGCGTAGAGCTCCTTGTAGCCGCGCTGCAGGTGCTCCACGTACTCCTCGTTCTTCGGGCCACGCTGCTTCCAGCGCTTCATGACTTCGTCCCAGGAGATGGCGCCGTCCTCGAACTTCCAACGCTTCTCCTCGGCATCGAACTGCGCCGGGAACGGGAAGTCCACTACGTACTTCTCCTGCTCCGCGTCGTAGTGGGCCGGCACGTCCAGCCCGAGGCCCTCGCACAGGGGCACCGTGTGGGACATCCAGGTCTGCCTGAGCCCGTCGTTCGTCGAGCCCTTGTAGCCGTACTCGATCTGCTCGTTGTGCTTCTTCTGGCCGTCGGGAAGGCCGAACCACTCGAGCGTGAGCGGGAACATCCAGTCCACCGCCCGCTGGAGCTCGGCCTTCTTCTCCGGATCCTTGGAGAACGCCTTCATCCACTTCTCGCCGTGCCTGAGGTGGAAGTTCTCCTCGCGGTCGACCTTGACGAGCGCCCTCTTCCACGGCCCATACGAGCAGTTCTGGTGGATGTCGCTCAAGAGCACGAACCCGGCCCTATCGTAGAAGCCGTTGCCCACGATAAGCTCGGTGAAGCTCTCCAGCGGCACGTCGAAGGCGTAAGGGTACTTGAACTTCTCCGGCTTACGCTCGTAGACGAGCTCCTCCGTGTCGACCCCGAGGTCGCGGAGCATCCGGTAGGCGATGTGCGCGTGGCCGAGCTCATCCTGCACGATCCCCATCACGGTGATGTAGTTGTTGACGCTCGGCAGCGTCGAGAAATCCTTTGTGGCGTTCATGTAGGCCGGAGCGCTTATAAGCTCCGTGTCGGCCGACACGATCAAGGTCCGCTTCAACCCCTCGATGTACCTCTCGGTCGCGTGAGAAGAATCCTCGATCAACTTCCCGCTCTTTATGCGGTCGAGGAGTATCTCCTCGGTTACGGCCGTCGTCGTCATACCCCGCTCCTTTCTTTCTTTCCAATCCTCGCACAGAATAACTGACCAGTCGGTCAAAGTCAAGAATTTTTGTCCTTTTTGCTACACGGGGGCGCTGGATCGAGTGCTACGGGGGAAGCATGCTGCCCGAAGACGTGCTGGTTGTCTGGCGTCAAGATCCTCCTCCCAGGCGGTAGACCTCGCGGGCGTTCGCGTGAAGGATGCCTTCGAGCGTTTCGGGTTCGAGGCCGAGGTCTACGATGGCCTGGGCGTTGGCGCGGTTTCCGGGGACGCCGGGCCAGTCGGTGCCGAAGATCATCTTCTTCGCGAGGCGGGCGAAGTTGTAGTTTTTGTAGTAGTCGGGGAGCTTCTTCGGGGGGAGGCCGGAGACCTCGATCCAGATCTTCGGGCGCATCAGGGTGATGAACGCCGCCGCGTCGTACCACCAGCCGCGCCCGCCGTGGGCGAGCACCACCGTGAGGTCCGGGAAGTCGCGCGCCACGTCTTCTATGAGGGCGGGGTCGGCGTAGCGGTTCGTGGAGCCGGGGAAGACGCTCGTGCCGCAGTGGAAGACGACAGGGAAGCCGTTCGCCTCGCAGAAGGCGTAGGCCGGGTAGAGCATCCGGTCGTTCGGGGGGAAGGTTCCGTGGACGGGGTGAAGCTTCAAGCCGACGGCGCCCAGGGCGATCTGCCGCTTCAGCTCCTCGACGAGCGGGTAGTGCAGGTGCGGGTTCAGGTTCGCCATCAGCCGGAAGCGCTCGGGGTTGTGGGAGAGGATGGGCAACAGGTCCTCGACGGGCTGTATGCCGGTCGATTTCGGGCTGTACTCGCAGAACAGTATCGCCACGTCCACGCCCTCTCGGGCCATGTACTCGTCGAAGCGCTGCGGGACGAGCGTCCCCTCGTCGTCGTAGAGGTCGAGCAGGGCGGGCGAGCCGTAGCGGGCCGCCCAGTCGCGCCACGACTGCTTGAGGGTTGGGAGACGGGCGGCGTGGACGTGTGCGTCGATAAGCGGAATACCCTCGATCAAGGTCCTCCTTCCCCGAAGGTCGAGGTTGGCCGAGGGGGGAGCGTCTCCCCCTCGGGCGCGTGCTACGCCGTCTGAGCCTCGCCCTGCTTCCGTGCAGTGTCGGGGTTCAGCACGAGGTCGGCGGCCTTCTCGCCGATCATGATGGCTGCCGGGTTCGTGTTGACGCAGACGACCGTCGGCATGACGGAGGCATCGGCGACCCTCAGGCCCTCGATGCCGTGGACGCGGAGCTCCGGGTCGACTACCGCGTCGTCGTCGACGCCGATCTTGCACGTCCCGACGGGGTGGTAGTAAGTCCCGGTCCCGCGGGAGACGAAGTCGCGCAGGCCCGCCTCGTCCCGGACGTGCTCGCCTGCCAGCACCTCGCGCGTGCCCCACTCGGAGAAGGCGCTCGTGGCGTTGAGCTCGCGGGCCCTCTCGATGCCGAGGAGGAGGCGCCGGACGTCGGAGTCCTCACCGAGGTAGTTCGGGTCGATGAGCGGGGCGGCGTTGGGGTCGGGGCTCGCGAGCCTCACCCAGCCGCGGCTGTCGGGGACGGTGGTGATCCCGAAGGTGTAGCTGTTGGCCGGGGCCTGGAGGTGCGGCGGGTGGAACGGGACGTGGATGAACATGAACTGCATGTCCGGCCCGGCCAGGTTCGGGTCGCTGCGCCAGGACATCGAGGTCTCGGCGTGGTTTGCCTTGCCGGGCGCTATCTCTCCGTCCGCCTGGAAGACGAGGCCGAGCAGCGGGTGGTCGTGCAGGTTCTTCCCGACGCCGGGGAGGTCGTGGATCACGTCCACCCCGACGTCGCGGAGGTGGCCGGCGGGGCCTATGCCCGAGAGGAGAAGGAGCTGCGGGCTGTTGACCGCTCCCCCGGAGACGATCACCTCCGCCCCGGCCGTCGCCGTCTCGACGGTGCCGTTCCTCTCGTACTCGACCCCGGTGCAGCGCTTGCCGTCGAAGGTCAGCCGCCGGGCGTAGGCACCGGTGATAACGGTCAGGTTCGGCCGGTCGGTGGCGGGGTGGAGGTACGCGAGCGCCGTGCTCTGGCGCTTGCCGTCCGCGATGGTCAGCTCGTGGTAGCCCGCCCCCTCCTGCGTCGCGCCGTTGAAGTCGTCGGTCAGGGGGTAGTCGAGCTCCTTCGCCGCGTTCAAGAAGACCTCGGAGAGCGGGTTCGGGTCGGCGGCGATGCTGGGCCGCATCGGGCCGCTCGTTCCCCGGTACTCCGGGTCGCCCCCGGCGGTCTCCATCTTCTTGAAGTACGGCAGGACGCCGTCGTAGTCCCAGCCGGAGGCGCCGCCCGCGGCCCAGCCGTCGAAGTCGTTGCGGTGGCCGCGCAGGTAGACCATCGCGTTTATGCTGCTAGACCCTCCGAGCACCTTGCCGCGCGGCCAGTTGTGCGGGAGGTTCCCCGTGCCCGGCTGCGGCGTAGTTTCGAAGGCCCAGTCGACCTCCGTCCCCCAGAGCGCCGGCCACGCCGGGGGGACGAGAAGCTCCTCCTTCGTGTCCTCGCCGCCCGCCTCCAAGAGCAGCACCTCGGCGCCGCCCTCGCTCAGCCTCGCGGCGAGCACGCAGCCCGCCGAACCCGCCCCAACCACCACGTAATCGTATTCCTTCAACCTCGATCTCCTCCTTGATCGGTTGTCGCGCGGCGAGTGTCTCCCCTACCTCTCCGTTCCCCTACCCCTCCGCGCGGATTCTCCTGGGCCGGCTCGTCTTCTCCACAGGAAAGTCCTCTCTGCCCGCCTCCAGTAGCAGTGCCCGGTGGTCCGTATCCTCGGAGAGCCGCGCAGCGGCGCCGTCCACCGAGCCCACCCTCATCGCGAGGTGGCCGTACCCACCCATGAGCTCCCTGAAGTCCACCCCTTACTCGACCTTCTCGACGACCATGGCGATGCCCTGGCCTACCCCTATGCACATGGTCGCCAGGCCGAACTCGACCTCGGTTCTGCGCTGCATCTCGTGCACGAGGGTGGTGAGTATCCTTGCCCCAGAAGCTCCGAGCGGGTGCCCGATGGCGATAGATCCCCCGTTGGGGTTGAGACGCTCATCCTCCGGGTCCATTCCCCACTCATTCAGACAAGCGAGTACCTGCGCGGCGAAGGCCTCGTTCACCTCTACGAGGCCGACGTCGTCGAGGGAGATCCCAGCCCTATCGAGTGCCTTGCGGGTGGCGGGCACCGGGCCTATGCCCATCACCCGCGGCGGTACCCCGGCCACTCCAATGCTCCTTATCTTCGCCAAGGGCTTCAGGCCGTGTGCTCGCGCGAACTCGGCGGAGACCAGGAGCGTCGCCGCCGCGCCGTCGTTGAGCGAACTCGAGTTGCCCGCCGTTACGCTCCCCTCCCCCTTGAATGCGGGCTTGAGCTTTGAGAGCTTCTCCATCGTCGTGTCGCGCCTTGGCCCCTCGTCGGCCTCGACCACCGTCTCCTGGCCCTTGCGGCCCCTCACCGTCACCGGGACGATCTCCTCCCGGAAGCGCTTCTCGTCGGTCGCCGCAACAGCTTTCTGATGGCTCCTGAGGGCAAAGCGGTCCTGGGCCTCCCTGGAGACGTCGTACTCCTCGGCCAGCCCCTCGGGGTTGTCCTCGTCGGGGGTAACCTGATAGCGCTCCTGGGCGACGTTCTCGGCGGTCATGCCCAAAGAGTCGGTGTGGCCCATCTCCTCCATCTTGGGATTGACGAAGCGCCAGCCAAGCGTGGTGTCGTAGATCGTCGCGTGCCCGGTCGGGAAGGCGCGCTCCGATTTCGGCATCGCCCATGGGGCGCGGCTCATCGACTCTACCCCGCCCCCCACATAGGCATGGGCCTCCCCCAACATAATCGCCCTCGATGCGTTCGCCACCGCGTCCAGGCCCGAACCGCAGAGGCGGTTGATCGTGGTACCGCCCACCGTCTCCGGGAAGCCGGCGAGGAGGAGGCTCATCCTGGCGACGTCGCGGTTGTCCTCGCCGGCCTGGTTGGCGCACCCGAAGTACACGTCCTCTACCTCGGAGGGCGGGACGCCGGTCCTTTCCATCAGTTCCCCGAGCACCAAAGCACCCAGGTCGTCGGGGCGCACGGCGCTCAAGGAGCCGCCGTGGCGGCCGATCGGCGTCCTGACCGCCCCCACAATCCAGGCCTCCGTCGTTTCTCGATAAGCCATCGCGTTTCCTCCTTGGTACTGGACGCGCTCTCTAAGGGGCGGGATCCTCTCCCCGGCTCTCGTCTGCTTCCGGCCTCCCGTCCGGGAGGCGAGCAGGGCGAAGCGCAGGATGGGCGCGGGACGCCCGTAGCGGCGGGCCGTGCCGCAACACATTCCGCCCGGCTAGACCAGCTCGTCCTTTTGCCGGGGCATCTCGACCTCGGGCTCCGGCTGGCGCAGCTTGAAGCGCTGGATCTTGCCCGTCACCGTCTTCGGCAGCTCGTCGACGAACTCGACGAGGTGGGGGTACTGGTAGCGCTTGAGCCGGTCTTTGCACCAGGTCTGGAGTTCCTCGGTGAGGTTATCCGACCCCTCGTACCCTTCCCTCAGGATGATGTTGGCCTTGACGCGGGTAAGACCGCCGACCGGGATACCGACCGCCGCCGCCTCGATCACCGCGGGATGGTCCATCAGCGTGCTCTCGACCTCTACCGGCGAGACCCACAGACCGCTGACCTTGATCATGTCGTCCGAGCGCCCCTCGTACCAGTAGTAGCCGTCCTCGTCCATCCGGTACCAGTCCCCGGCGAAGAGCCACTCGCCCTGCATCGTCGCCTTGGTCTTCTCGTGGTTGCGCCAGTAGTAGGCCGCGGCGCTGTCCCCCTTCACGGAGAGGTAGCCCGCCTCCCCGGGCTCGACGGGGTAGCCCTCGTCGTTCAGGATCCTGGCCTTGTAGCCGGGGACGGGCCTCCCCGAGGAGCCAGGCTTCAGACCGTCCAGCGTGTTGGAGATGAAAATGTGCAGCATCTCCGTCGAGCCGATGCCGTCGAGGATGGTGGAGCCGAAGGTCTCCTTCCAGCGGCGCCACATGCCGGCAGGCAGCGCCTCGGCCGCGGACGCGCACTGGCGGATGGAGGAGAGGTCGTAGTCCGTGGCGTTCTCGTAGTTGAGGATCGCGTTGTAGAGGGTGGGTACCGAGAAAAACAGGGTGGGTTTGTACCGCTGGATGTTCTCCAGGACCACCTGCGGCGTGGGCCTTCCGGAGTAGAGGACCGTCGAGGCCCCGGCCCAGTACGGGAAGGAGATGCCATTACCCAATCCGTAGGCGTGGAACAGGTTCGAGGCCGAGTACACCCTGTCGGACTCGGTGATCTCGAGCACGTGCCGGGCGTAGGTCTCGCACGTGTAGTTTATGTCGTGCTGCAGGTGTACAGTTCCCTTGGGCTTCCCGGTGCTGCCCGAACTGTAGAGCCAGAAGGCCGGGTCGTCCTTATGCGTGCTGGCCGGCGCGAGCTCATCATCCCCGGCTTCCAGCAAGTCTTCCAGGATCTGTTCTCCCTCGACCCTGCCGTTGGTCAGGATCAGCTCTACAGGTTCGTCGTACCCCTCCAGCCCGGCCCGGACCTTCTCGTAATGTTGCAGGTCCGTGACGACGGCGCGGGCGCGGCTGTTCTCGACGAAATAGCGGTAGTCCTCCGCCTTCAAGAGGGTGTTGACCGGGATCGGGACCGCGCCGATGCGGATCGCGGCAAAGAACGCCGTCGGGAAGGAGGGCGTGTCGTTCAGGACGAGCAGGACCCTCTCCTCCTGCCTCACGCCCAACCCCTTGAGGGCGTGGCCGAGCCTGTTTATGCGGCGGGCGAGCTCCCCGTAGGTCACCTGCTCGTCGCCGTAGAAGATGGCCACCCCCTCCGCGCGGCCGGCCTCCAGGTTCCGGTCGACGATCAAGCTCGCGTTGTACCAGTCCGGTACGCTAATCATGCTCTCACCTCTCAGACGTTGACCTGGAGCCGCCAAGCTCCCCCGTAGCGTTCTCCGGGTCTGCCGCCACGGGTTTCTTTACCACCACGGCCTTCGTCTCCGTGTAGTAGTCGAGGGCCTCTATCCCATGCTCCTTGCCGTAACCGCTCTGCTTCCAGCCGCCGAAGGGCAGCTCGTCGTAGACGACCTGGGGAGAGTTGATCCAGGTGTAACCGGCCTCGATCTTCTGCGCCGCATCCGAGGCCCGCTCGAGGTCGCGGGTCCAGATCGAGGATCCGAGCCCGAAGATCAGGCCGTTGGCCCGCTGGAGCGCCTCGTCCATGCCCGAGACGCGCCAGACGGGCAGGGCGGGTCCGAACACCTCCTCGGTGGCGACCCTGGAGTCGTGCGGCGGCTCCACCAGCAGCGTCGGCTCGTAGAAATGGCCCTTCTCGGAGAGGCCGTCCCCCTCCAGGACGCGCGCCCCGTGGAGCACCTCGGCCCCCGAGTCCACGGCGTCGTTAACCTGCTCCTCGAGCAGGTCCCTCTGCCGCCGGGAGTGGAGCGGCCCGAGCATCGTTCCCTGGGCCGTCCCCGGTCCGACCTTCAACTTCTTGACCTTGCCCGCGAGCTTCTCGATAAACTCGTCGGCCACGCTCTCGAAGACGTAGAGGCGCTTCACGGCCAGGCAGGCCTGCCCGCAGTTGAAGAACCGTCCCACGCTCGCAGCACTCGCCGCCTTGTCCAGGTTCGCGTCGTCGCAGACGATCATGGGGTCCGAGCCGCCGAGCTCGAGCGTGGCCCGCTTGAGACCGTCCGCCGCGAGCGCCATGAGCTTCTTGCCCACCGGCGTGGAGCCCGTGAACGCCACCTTCCTGACCAGCGGATGCTCGACGAGGGGCTGGCCCGCGCCCTCGCCCGTCCCGGTCACCACGTTGAACACCCCGGCGGGCAGGCCGGCCGCGTGCATGATCTGGGCGATTCGGAGCGTTGTGAGAGGCGTCGTCTCGGCGGGCTTTGCCACCACGACGTTCCCGGTGATCAGGGCAGGCCCGAGCTTGTTGCCGAGGAGCGTCGTCGGGAAGTTCCAGGGCACTATGGCCCCCACCACCCCCAGAGGACGCCTCACGATCATGCCGTACGTCCCCTCGTCCAGGTCGGGCACGTAGCCGCCCCGGATGTTCTTGGCCATCCCGGCGTAGTGCTCCAGGGTGTGGACGAAACGCCTGATCTCCATCCTTGCCTCGCGCAACGGCTTGCCCTGCTCGGAGGTCAGCAACGGCGCCAGCTCCTCGACGGCGCCCAGGACCGCGTGCGCCGCCGTCCCGAGGATCTCCCCGCGCTTGGACGCGGGGGTGTCCCGCCACGCGAGGAACGCATCGTAGGCGCCCCGTACGGCCTGGTCTACCTCAGCAGCACCCAACAGCGGTACGGTGTCGACGTCCTCGCCGTTGGAAGGGTCCACGATGGTCATGCGTTTGAGTCCAGAAAACTCCACGTATTCGCCGTTGATGAACGGTTCCGCCATAAAGGCTCCTCCTATGCTCCTGATACCTTCGTCCCGTCAGGGATGCCGACGAATCGGCTCCCTACCGTTCAGTACCGCTTCGATGAGATTGCCCGGCGAGCACAAGCTCGCCGGGCGTTGCCGGATCCTTTACAGCCATTCGGCCTTTTCCGCGGAGATGGGAGACTTCGGAAGCAGGAAGATGATCAGCGCCGCTACCACCCCGGCGATCGCGAAGCTATAAAAGCCCCACGGCACCGCCAGACCGGCCCCCACGAGGAATCCTCCAAGAATTGGCCCGACGATCGCTCCCGTTCTTCCGATGCCCGCCGCCCAGCCGAGCGCCGTCGCGCGGCTGCTCGCGGGATAGTACTGGCCGATGTACGAGTACACGAGCACCATGGCGGCGAAGACGCCGGCTCCGGCTATCCCGGCGAACAGGTAGATCAGGATCGTCGGCATGTTGACGCTCAACAGGGCTATGCCTATCGCGGCGATGGCGAAGAACAGGCCACAGATGATCTTCGTGCCGAACCTGTCCGCGAGCCCGCCCGCGACCAGGTTACCGATCACCGCGCCCCCCTGGAAGAGCAGCAGGAACGAGAGCGCCGAACCCACCGAATACCCGGCCTCCGTCATGACGCCGGGCAGCCAGGTGCTGAAGCCGTAGATGAGCATGAGGCCGCAGAAGGAAGCGGCCCAGAAAGCCACGCTCCGCAACAGGTAAAGCCTGGACGTGATGGTCTTCAAACCGTGCAACTTGCCCTCGTGGACGGCGGTCTCTTCCTCTTTCTCCACGGTCTTCGCGACCTCTTGCAAGGGAACCCCGAAGCGCCGGGCGAGCGTCTCCGCCTCTCCCCTACGGTTCTGCGAAACGAGGAAACTTATGGACTCCGGCAGGTACTTCAGACCTAGAGGCACGACGACAAAGAGCGGCACCAGCGCGATCAAGAACATTACCTGCCAGCCAAACCTGGGTATCAGCAGAATGGCGAGGCCCGCCGCCAGAAGCCCCCCGACGTTGTAGCTGGCCATCATGGCCGTGTAGATGATGTTGCGACGGCGGCCGGGCGCGTACTCCAACGTCAGCGCCGTCGCCACGGGTATCAGGCCACCCAGCCCGATCCCGGCGAGGAAGCGGCACAGGCCGAACAGCTCCGGCGAGGGAACCACGCCGCACAGCGCCGTGAAAATGGAGAACCATGTCACGCAAATCAGTAGAGCCTTGCGGCGACCGATTATGTCCGTGACGGTTCCCGCTAGCAGGGCGCCGACAAGCATGCCGATAACCGCGTAACTGCCGATTAGTCCCACCCGCTCCGGCGACAAGCCCCAGGGCTCGTACGCCAGCAGGGACGGGATCACCGTCCCGTAGACGATCAGGTCGTACCCGTCGAACCCGACCGCAAAGCCGCACAGGGCAGGTACCAGCCAGATCGCGGAACTCGCCGTTCGCGCCGGGGATGCCGAACTAGCAGACATTTCGACTCTCCTTTCGTTCGAAATTTTTCTACCGCTTTTGTGGCCGGCTCCCAGCCCAATCTTCTGCGACCGCGTAAGGTAGAAGTCGACCTTTGCTCTGGAGCCTCACCTCTCGCCACACTTGCAGATGCCTCGTAGGCGTTGCTTTTGCCGAATCACGCCTGCACGCCCGATTGCTACCGAATAGACCTCGACCCGTTCTCCCTTCCTACGGCTCCTCCTCTGTACAAAGGGCAATTACTGGAACGAATATCTCGATCAATCCTTCCGACGATCTTTCGCTCCCGCAACGTGCGTGAAACGCGGACCGTTGGTCCAGTCGCCGCCTCCCTTCCCAAACCCCGTCTCCGTACCTTCCGGCAGAAATGTGACCCCTTTCACCTGCGTGTCAGTTTAACCAGGCAGTCAGGTTTCTGTCAACCGACCAATCAGTCAAACTTTTCTGTAGGGTCCCTACGCACGCTGCCGACGCAGGAGAGGAGTGCAGGAGTGCTCCCGGCCACGCGGCATCGCCGAGCGAGTTTGCGAGGGTTGTCGAAGCGCGTTTCGGGTTGATCCGTGGGAGCGCAACTGGAGGCAGAATCGAGTTCGAAGAGCATCATCACAAGCCCTGGGGCGTCATACGCTGCGGCGACCAGGAGCGCGGCCAGTGTCGGGGTTTGGAGTGCGGAGGAAGACAGAGGCCGGTTTGCCACCGGGTCAAACGTCGGAATTTCTCGCCGGGTTTCTGACGCGTCCTAAAGCTAGCGCCGCAACGACGGCGACACGGAGCACCGGCCGAGCGGTTGGGTGCATCGTCTCCCGGTCAAGATCCAGCTGCCGGGTTCAATGGGACACGGCACCGCGGAGGCTCGCCTCCGTCTCCTCCATCCCCTTGCGCAGCTCCATAAGCTTTACGGCGTACCGCTCGAGGGCGGCGTCTTCCTCGGTCTGGGGCCGCCAATTCGCGACTTCGACGGGGTTTCCCTGCTCGTCCACAGCGACGAACACGATCACGCAGTGCGTCGTCTTGGTGCGGCGGCGGTCTTTCGGGTCGCTCGCGCCCACGTCGACCACGACGTGCATGCTCGTGCGGCCGGTATGCACGAGCCTGGCATGCACCTCCACCACGTTGCCGATGACCACGGGCTTGTAGAAGCGGATCCCACCGACGTAGACGGTTACGCAATACTGCCCGCTCCAGCCGACCGCACAGGCATACCCGGCCTGGTCGATCCACTTCATGACCGCGCCGCCGTGCACCTTGCCCCCGAAGTTGATGTCGGTAGGCTCCGCCAGGAACCGCATGGTTACTTCTCGTTCCCTCTCCAACACACCACGACCTTTCTGCCCTGGGACCGGGAGACGCCAGCGGCTTCCCGGCAGTCCAGGCACCCGTTTCAGCGAGAGGTTGGTCGGTCCGTCGCGCCTCGTCTCAGGAGTGGCGAGGCGAGGTAGGCGTCGCCGTGGGTTTCCCTCAGGGAGTCGAGCGTCTCGAGGATGCTTCGGGCTCCGATCTCCTCGGCCCACGCGAACGGGCCTTTGGGGTAGTTCGCCCCTAGCTTCATGGCCTGGTCGATGTCCTCTGCGCTCGCCACTCCCTCGGAGAGCGCCAGGAAGGCCTCGTTTACGATGCAGGAGATGATGCGCAGGGCTACGTCTTCGGAGGGTTCCTTCGTCTCCCCCGCTTTCTCCTCCCCGGATCCATACTCGTAGAATCCGCGCCCGCTCTTCCTGCCGAGGGACCCTGCCTCGACCATCGAGCGCTGCAAAAAGGAGGGGCGGAAGCGGGGCTGGTAGTAGTACCGCTCGAAGAGCGACTCGGAGACGGCCAGGTTGATGTCGTGGCCTATGAGGTCGGCTAGCTCCAGTGGTCCCATCCGGAACCCGGCCCCGCGTACAGCCGCGTCAACCGTCGCGGGATCCCCGCCGGCCTCGACGATCCTGAACGCCTCCAGGTAGAAAGGCCGGGCGACGCGGTTCACGATAAAGCCCGGCGTATCGGAGACGCGAACCGGCGTCTTGCCGAGGCGCTCGGAGGTCTCCTCCGCCCGGCGCACGGCCGAGGGGTCGGTGGCCGGCCCGGTTACGATCTCGACGAGCTTCATCGCCGGCACCGGGTTGAAGAAGTGCATGCCGACGATACGCTCCGGGCTCTGGGTGGCTGCTGCAATCCCGGCGACGGAGAGAGAGGACGTGTTGGTGGCGAGCACCGCGTCGCTCCCGACCACGCCCTCGAGGTCGGCGAAGACCTTTCTCTTGACGTCCATGCTCTCGACCACGGCCTCCACGACCAGCGGGGCCTCGGCGCAATCGTCGACCGACGTCGTCGTCGAAACCCGTTCCAAGATCTCGCGGCGCTCGTCATCCGAGATACGGCCCTTCTTCACGCGGCGGTCCAGATCCTTCTCGATCGTCTGCCGACCCCGATCCAGGGCGTCCTCCCGAACATCGAGCATCACCGCCTTCATGCCGGCGAGGGCCGCGCTCTCCGCGATCCCCGCCCCCATCGTGCCCGCCCCCACAACGGCTATGTCCACCATCCTGGCCTCCCATCGGCATCCCCATCTACCATGTTGATTGTACGTGCGGTCAAGATTACGGACAATGGCAGCCATGATCGTGCACGAGGAGCAGGAGAGGAGCGAAATTGGTGAACAACCAGCACTTCGATGAGATCGAGGTATCGATAGAGGAGGGCGTGGGGACGCTCAGGCTCAACCGGCCCGAGCGCTACAACGCCCTCGGCGCGCGCATCGTTGGCGAGCTCGGCGCGGCGCTAGATGAGATAGAGGGGTCCGGCGAGGCAAGAGCCCTGATCCTGACCGGCGCGGGAGAGAAGGCTTTCTGCTCCGGGGTAGACCTCAAGGAGCGCGCCGGGATGGACGCCGACGAGAAGTGGGCCCACAACAGGGCCCTCAACGCCTTCGTCGAGCGGCTGGCCCGGCTGCAGGTGCCCACGATAGCCGCCCTGAACGGCCTCGCCTTCGGTGGCGGTCTGGAGATGACCCTGGCCTGCGACTTCCGGATCGCCGTCGAGGGCGCCCGGTTCGCGCTGCCCGAGGTGGGCATAGGGATCGTGCCCGGCGCCGGCGGCACGCAGCGCCTGCCACGCCTGGTAGGGCCGACCAGGGCCAAGGAGCTGATACTGACGGCCAGGAGGATAAGCGCCGATGCCGCGCTCAGCATGGGCCTCGTGAGCAAGGTCGTGCCGTTCGACTCCCTCGCGGAGGAAGCACGTGCCCTGGCCGAAGAGATCGCCGCCAACAGCCCGCTCGCGCTGGCCTACGCCAAGGCCGCGATAGATCTCGCCTCGGAGACGCCCATCGAGCAGGGCCTGCGCTACGAAACGGCCGCGATCCGCGCGACCCTCGCCTCGGAGGACTACGGGATCGGGCTCGCAGCCTTCGCGCGAAAGGAGGTGCCCCGATTCCCGCCGCTGACAGCGCGCCGCGTCACCTGATGACTGCTTTGGCAGCCGTTCGCAGGGGCGGGGCTCAAATCCTACAGCCCTCCTCCGAACCACGGCATGCCTACCGGCCGGTCTCCTTCGGCCTCACGCAGCCCTCCCGGCCTGCGGACCCAACAACTCGACGCAAGGGGGGCGGACTACCGATCTGCGGTTGAAGCGGGGCTTCTCTTCCTCCCGGGCCGGTGGAATGCATGCCGACCACATACCCGGGGGGAGGTGTCCGAGGTTCCCCTCGTCGGCTTGCGGCGGCTTTTCTTCCGGGACGGCTCACGCGCCGAGACCACGGTCTGGCCCCGACACGAGGTCGTGGTAGATGTCGTCGAAGACACCCTCGCGTCGACCCCGGAATCACGGGACGGGGATTTGGCGGCTATGCGTTCGTTTTTCAGCCGGAGACCGCGGAGCGTCTGGAACCGCCGGGGGCGAGGACTCTACCTCGCCAGGCCGCCCCCGAGGCGCGGGGAGTGCCTCGCCGGCACGTGGTTGGCCAGAGGTGCCTAGAGCTGCTCAGGGTCGAGGGCGCGGATGTCGGGGAGGTTGCGGTAGGCCCCGGCGTAGTCGATCCCGTAGCCGACCACGAACACGTCCGGCACCTCGAAGCCGACGTACTTCACGTCGAGGTCGACCTGCCTCCTCGACGGCTTCGTGAGCAGGGTGCAGATCTCCAGAGAGGCGGGCTTGCGGGCGAGGAGTGCCCGCTTCAGGTAAGAGAGCGTCAGCCCGGTGTCGATGATGTCCTCGACGATCAGGACGTGGCGTCCCGAGACGTCCTCTTCGAGGTCCTTGAGGATACGGACCACGCCGCTGGATGAGGTTCCGACCCCGTAGGAGCTTATGTCCATGAAGTCGATCTCGCACGGCAGTTCCACGCAGCGCATGAGGTCCGAGAGGACGACGACGGCGCCCCGCAGTATGCCTACCAGCAGGAGCTTCTCACCCGCGTAGTCTTGAGTGATGCGCTCCCCCATCTCGCTCACCTTCGCCCTGATCTCCTCGGAGCCTACGAGCACCTCTCCCACACCGAGCATCTTCACGAAGACCGCCTCCCGTCTCGCTGGTAGGCCTGCGACGCTCTGTGCCCGTACGGGCGAACAGAGCAACACGCAGGCGGGCCGTACAGGAACCCCGGGATCATACTGCGTATGCGTCCCTCCGTCTCGCGCTCGTGCGACGCCGCGAGGGACCGCGGTTCAGGAGCTCGGTTCGAAGGTTATGTCCTGGGCACCCTCCCAGAGGGTCTTCTCCCCCAGGGCGCGCAGGTTCTCGCGACCCTCCGTGACCGTCAGGAAGTGGTTGCCCGCGAGCCTGCCCGCCTTGCTCGCGAAGATCGTCCCGGCGTAGGGGAACAGGATCTCCGTCTCCGAGACGCCCCCGGGGTAGAACAGGACCTCCCCGGCCTGCGGGACGCTCGTCGGGTCTTCGAGGCCGACCCCGAGGTCGTAGTCTCCCAGCGGGATCCAGCAGGACTCCCCGCTCCAGCGGACGTGGATTATCTTCTGCCGGTACGGCAGCAGCGCCTCGAACGCCTCGCAGGTCTTCGGGGACTTCTCCCTCTCCCACCTCGCCAGAAACTCGTAAGGCCCCGCCACGATCCTAACGTCTCCCATACCTCTCTCCTTTCTCGCTCTTCCCAACACGGCCCCAACACCTGAACACCCCGACGGCGTCAGGGTCCTGCCGGCCTCCGCGGCCTCAGCAGCCTGCCGATCGGCCGTGAGACGATCTCGCCGTCCCGAAAGACGGTCCTGCCGCGCAAGACCGTCCGCGCGACGCGCCCGCGGAACCTCCTGCCGACGAACGGGCTCCCCTTGTGACGATAAAACAGGTAGTCCTCCCCGAGCACGAAGCTCGCGCCGGGTTCGACGAGGGCGAGATCGGCGTCGGCCCCTACCTCGACGCGCCCCTTCCCCGCGAGGCCGAAACGCGCGGCGACGTTCCCGGAGACGAGCTCCGCGACGCGAGAGAGCGGCAGGTTACGCTCGTGGTGGCCCTCTTCGAGCATCGCGTTCAGGAGCGACTGGCAGCCCGAGATGCCGCCCCAGATCCCGAAGAAGTCCCCCCCGACCTTCAGCTCCGGCGGCGAGGGCGAATGGTCCGAGGCAACAAACGAGACGTCGCCCCCGACGACGCGTTCCCACAGGGATTCCAGATCTCCTCTCGGGCGGAGCGGCGGGGCGCACTTGGCGAGGGCCCCGATCTCCTCGGCGTCCTCGTCCGTCAGGAGGAGGTAGTGCGGGCAGGTCTCGCAGGTGACGTCCACCCCCCGGGCGCGGGCCGCGGCGACGAGGGCGACGCCCCGACCGGTGCTGACGTGCACGACGTGGAGCGAGCAGCCGGTCTCCCCGGCAAAGAAGATCGCGCGCGCAATCGCCTCGAGCTCGGCGGCCACCGGGCGCGAGTCGAGGTAGTCGCGCACGGTCGTGCGAGAGGCGGCCCGGGCGCGGGCGGCGAGCGCGTCGGTCATCTCCCTGTTCTCCGCGTGGACGAGCACCGGGAGCCCGAGCGCGGCGGCCCGCTCCATCCCCTCGTAGAGCGTGAGGTCATCGGCGGGCGGGAAGTCCGCCGTCCCGGAGGTCGACATGAAAGCCTTGAACCCCACCACGCCCCTCTCGGCGAGCTCGTCGAGGCGATCCACAGGCCCGGGAACCAGGCCGCCGAACAGGGCGAAGTCCACGAGCGAGGAGGCCCGGGCCGCCCCCAGCTTGAGGTCGAAGCTCTCCGCGTCGACGGTGGGCGGTTGGGCGTTGAGCGGCATCTCGACGAAAGAGGTGGTGCCGCCGGCCGCGAGCGCCCTCGTGCCGGTGGCGAACCCCTCCCAGCCCGCGCGTCCCGGCTCGTTGAAGTGGACGTGGGCGTCGATGGCGCCCGGGAAGACGAGGAGCCCCCGGGCGTCCACCTCCTCGGTGCCCGCACCCTCGATCTCCGGGGAGACGGCGGAGACCGTGCCGTCCGAGACGGCGACATCGGCTGGCTCGCCCGCCCCGACGACGGTGCCGCCCCGCAGGATCAGGTCGTGGGCCGCCACCAGAACCTAGCCCCGTTCCCCTGCGAGGAACACGAGGAATCGGCCCAAAGCCTCCACCGCAGCCGCGATGTCGGGCTCCGCGACGGATTCCAGGGGGTTGTGGCTGATGCCCCGCTCGCACCGGACGAAGAGCATGGCGACCGGGGCCACGGCGGCCATCTCGGCGGCGTCGTGGCCCGCGCCGCTCGTCAAACGGTGCGCCGGTATCCCGAGGTCCTCGACCGCCCGCACGAGCAGCGCGGTGAGGCCCTCGTCCATCGGTACGGCGCCGCTCTCTTGCCTGACCCGCCAGGCGAGCTCCAGGCCGCGGGCGGCGGCCATCCCCTCCGCACGACTTCGCAGGGCTTCGAGGACGCGGACGCGCACGGCGTCGTCCCCGTGGCGGAGGTCGAGGGTGAGGCGGGCCTCGCCGGGGATCACGTTGCTCGCGCCCGGGTGGACCTCGATGGTCCCGACCGTCGCCACCATGCCGTCCTCCCCGCGCGCCGTCTCCTCGACCGCCAGCACGAACTCGGCGGCGGCGCAGAGGGCGTCCCGGCGTCCCCGCATCGGGACGGTCCCGGCGTGGCCCGCCTCGCCGACGAAACCGGCCCCCACGCGGCTCTGGCCCTGGATCCCCGACACGACGCCGACCGGCAGGCCGAGCCCCTCCAGCACCGGCCCCTGCTCTATGTGGACCTCGCAGTAGCCGAGGAGGCCGCCCGGTCGAGATCCTTCTCCCGCGAGGGCTTCGGGGTCGCCGCCGAAGGCGCGGACCGCTTCGGCGACCGTCGCGCCGTGGGCGTCCGTCAGGTCGAGCAGGCCGGGGTCGAAGGTGCCCGCGAAGACGGAGCTGCCCAGAAACGTCGTGCCGAAGCGCAGACCTTCCTCGTCGGCGAAGGCGGCCACCTCGACGGCGAACGGCAGGCGCTCGCCGCTCGCGTTCAGGCGTTCGACGCAGGCGAGGGCGACCAGGACACCGAGCGGACCGTCGTACCTGCCCGCGTCGCGGACGGTGTCGAGGTGGGAGCCGAGGACGAGCGTGGGCGCGTTCTCCTCCCGGGCCTCGCAGCGCCCGATGAGGTTACCGATTGCGTCCGTTCGCACGGACATGCCGGCCTCGCGCATCCAGCCCGCGACCACGTCGTTGACGCGCCGCATCGCCCCGGAGCCGTAGGGCCGGACGAGCAGGCCGGGCTCCTCGCTGATACCGCCCAGGATATCGCACCGCTCCATCACGGCCCTCGCGGTCCCGCTCACCTTCAGCTCCCGCGGTATGTGGAGTAGGACCACGGGGAGGCCAGCAGCGGCACGTGGTAGTGCGACGCGGGGTCGGCGACGCCGAATCGGACCGGCACCACGCCAAGAAACGGCGGGGCCGCGACGCCCTCGTAGCCGGCGAAGTAACCGCCGACGTCGAAGAGGATCTCGTACTCCCCGCGCAGCAACTCCTCCCCGGAGAGCAGCGGCTCGCCGGTGCGTCCGTCCTCGTTCGTCGTGACGGCCTTCAACACCTCGCGTCCCCCCCGCGCAGCCTCGACAGCTCGATCCTCATCCCGGATGCGGGACATCCCCGCGCCGTGTCGAGGACGTGGGTGGTCAGGCCGGGCACCGGGATGCGCTCCTCTCGATGGCGAACTTCACGGTTGGCGCTCCACGGTGCCCTCGATCAGGCCGTACGGCTCGTCGGTCGCCCAGAAGATCTCGTTGTCGTTCTCCATCCCGAAGCGGCCCAGATCGTACGGGATGTGATGCTTGTTCGGGAAGGACAGGTGGATCTTTCGCACCCCGGGGAAGCTCTGGAGCACCGCCCGGCCGATGCGGTAGAGGGTGTTCTGGACCGAGGGGCTGTAGTGGTCCGTGAAGGTCGTGAGTATCTCGTCGCGCACCCCTTCCCACAGACGGTCGTAGTCCGGTCCTTCCCCTTCGGCGCCGTAGGCCCAGGTCGCCGCGACGACGGTGGCGAGGATTCGGTCGCTCGTCTCCGGCAGGGTCGTGTACTCCTCCCTCAAGAAGCCCTCCCATCCGGACTCCGTGGTCTTCATCACCAGGAGGCCGTCGATACCGGCCTCGACCCGGCGGCTGCCGTCGATGCTCCCGGTCACCGTAGCCGTCCGCTCACCGGCTCCCCTGACGAAGGAGTGGGGGTGACCTTCTCCATCCACCTCGATGCGGTCCCAGGGGTAACGCGTGATCCTCACCCGCGCCCCCTCGACGGTCGGCCCTGCCTCCAGAAAGTGCTGGACCAGCGCGAGCCCGAACTCCTCGATGCTCCCGGTCAGGTGGTCCTTCGCCAGAGCATAGATCGTGTTGCGCATCGTGTCGGTGGCGAGGAGGCTCGTATTGTCGCCACCGACGTGGGCGGCCTCGAAGTCACCTTCGAGCGATACGTCGACGTTCAGGTCCCACAGCTCGTGGGGTCCGGCGCCACGTTTCACCCTGACGAGCCGCACGCCGGATTTACCGTAGCTGCTCCCGCTGAGGAAGATACCGCCCCCGGCAGCGCCCATCCCCTGCTTCTCGGCCATCCCTAATCTCCTCCGTCTCTCGCGGTCTCCCCGGCGTCCCCGCCGGGATCTTCCTCTACCCTGTCCCGCAGGCGCAGGAGGGCTATCTTGGAGATTTCCGCGAGCGCCGCCTCGACCTCCGCGGAGCGCGGCCGCCCGATGCGGCGCTCCGCCTCGGCCAGTATCGTCTCCTTCGTGTGCCCCCTTACGGCGATCACGAGCGGGAAGCCGAACCTCTCGCGGTACTCCCTGTTCGCACTCGTGAACGCCTCGTACTCCCCCGGGGTGAGCTCGTCGAGGCCGGCCGAGGCCTGCTCCCTCGCGGACTCCGGCGTAAGCTCACCGGCGATGGCGGCCCTGCCCGCGAGGTCCGGGTGCGCCCGGATGAGGGCAAGCCGCCGCTCGTCAGGGGCTTCGAACATCACCTTCTCGAACGCGCCGTGCAGGCTCCCGAGACCGTCGAACGGCCCCTCGCGCCACGCCCCGGCAGCGACCCACGGCGAGTGCTCGAAGATCGAGCCGAACGCCGCAAGGAACTCGTCCTCGTCCATACCGTTTACGTCCCGCACGGTGAGCCTGCTCAAGACCTCCCCCCTCCCGGCCCCGATGCCCTCACTCTCCCGGTCGAAACGGACCGGGCGCTCCGGGCTGTGCTGCTCGACGCGCGGGGGCACGGTCCCTCGGCCATCCCCTCCAGGTGCGGGACTCGCCCCCTGCGTTCGCCCGGGCTGCGTCCTGCGGTCATCAAGCGGGGCCGCGCCTCCCGCCGGCCTCGCCGGGATCTCCCGCCTGTTCCTGTGCCTCGACCCTCACCGTCACGGCCTTCGCCCCGGCATCCAGGGCAGCTTCAAGGGCCGCGCGGACGGCGTCGAGGACCTCCGCGCGGCCGCCGGAGAGGATCGTGGTCTCCGGGCCTGCCTCGTGGGTCGCGGGGCCCGCCCCGCTCGCGGCCCGCAACCCGGCCTCGATCTGGGCCTGCGGCGGCTGCTCGGCGCGCGGGGACGGGTAGATCCTGAGCTCGGCGACCACCTCGTCGCGGTTGTATCCGGGCACTACTGATCCAGCCTCTCTTCCATGCTTCCCAGAGTGCCGTAGCCCGCGCTCCCGGGCTGCGGGCGGCGACGCGGCGGTCCTTCGGCAAGCCCCACGAGCCCTTCGGGGCGGACGGGCATCCGGCGCAGCTCCCTCCCCGTGGCGGCGCGCAGGGCGGCGACGACGGCGGGCGGGGTGGAGATGTTGGGCGGCTCGCCCACGCCCCTGAGGCCGTAGGGCGCGCCCGGGTCGCCGAGCTCCAGAATCTCCATCTTGACGGGCGGCATGTCCAGGATCGTCGGGAGCAGGTAGTCCGTGAAGGAGGCGTTCAGGACCCGGCCGTCGCGGATCTGGATCTCCTCCAGCAGCGCGAGCCCGAGCCCCTGCGCTGTGCCACCCTCGATCTGGCCCTCCACCGCCTGCGGGTTGAGCGCCTTGCCGACGTCCTGCGCCGTCGCGAGCTCCACCACGCGCACCAGCCCGAGCTCCACGTCCACGTCCACGACCGCCCGATGCGCCGAGAACGCGTAGGTCACGTCCGCGTCCCCCTGCCCGTCCTCATCCAGCGGGAACGTCTCGACGTGACGGTGCGTCACCGTCTCCTCAACGGGTTCGCCCTCCAAAAGCTCTTCGAGGGAGACGACTACGCGGCCGCCGGAGACGACGTTCCCACCGTCGAGCGCCATGTCCTCGGGGGACCCGCCGTACCGGCCGGAGGCCGCCTCGAAGAGGCGCTGGCGCACCGCCTCGCAAGCCAGCTTCACGGCACCCCCGGTCATGTACGTCTGGCGCGAGGCGGAGGAAGAGCCCGAGGAGCCCACCCTCGTGTCGGCCGGTAGGACGGAGATCCGCTCGACGCCGAGCTCGGTCCTTGCGATCTGGGCCTCCACCGTCACGAGCCCCTGCCCGACCTCCGACGCCGCCGTGTGGACCTCCACGAGCGGGCCATCTTCCGTGGACGAGAGCCTTACCCGGGCGGTTGAGTAGTCGTCGAAGCCCTCGGAGAAACCGACGTTCTTGAAGCCGACGGCGTACCCGACCCCGCGCACGACCCCCTCGCCGTGCGTCGTGTTCGAGACGCCCCCTGGAAGCTCGCGCGGGTCGCGCTCGGCTCCCCCCTGCTCCTCGGGGAGTGGCATGTTCCGCAGGCTCTCCAGGAGTTCGGCGACCGGGGCCGGGCCCTCGACCCTCTGGCCGGTCGGGAGCCTGCTGCCCTCCGTCATGGCGTTGCGGAGCCTCAGCTCGATCGGGTCGAGGCCGAGCTCCGCCGCGAGCCCGTCCATCTGGGATTCGTAGCCGAAGCAGGTCTGGACGGCCCCGAAGCCGCGCATCGCGCCGCAGGGCGGGTTGTTCGTGTACGCGACGTAGGCGTCTATGGTGGCGTTCGGCACCTCGTAGGGGCCGCAGGCGAAGCGGGCCGCGTTCGCGCAGACGGCGGTGGAGCTGGAGGCGTAGGCGCCGCCGTCGAGGACGATGCGGGCCTTCACGTAGACGAGTTCGCCGTCCCGCGTCGCGCCGTGCTCGTAGACCATCTTGCACGGGTGGCGGTGGACGTGGCCGTAGAAAGACTCCTCGCGGTCGTACACGATCTTGACGGGGCGCCCGGTGTGCAGCGCGAGCATGCAGGCGTGGGCCTGCATCGAGAGGTCCTCCCGCCCCCCGAAAGCGCCCCCCACCCCCGAGAGCGTGAGCCTCACCATCTCGTGCGGGAGCCCGAGGGACTCGGCGAGCTGGTCCTGGTCGACGTGCAGCCACTGGGTCGCTATGTAGAGGTCCACCCCGCCCCGTCCGTCCGGGACCGCGAGGCCGGATTCGGGACCCAGAAACGCCTGGTCCTGCATCCCGATCTCGTACTCCCCGCGCACGACGACCTCGGCCCGGCCCTCCGCCGCCTCCGCGTCGCCGTGGCGGATGCGGACGTGCCTGAGGAGGTTGCCGGACGGGTGGAGGTCCGGCGCTCCCTCCTCCATCGCCTCCTCCGCGCTCGTAACGGGGTCGAGGACCTCGTAGTCGACCCCGATGCTCTCTAGGGCGCGCTTGGCGGTCTCGGGGTGGTCGGCGGCGACGAGCGCCACGGGCTCGCCCTGGTAGCGGATGCGGTCCCAGGCGAGGACGGGCTGGTCGGGGGTCTCCATGCCGTAGACCTTGCGCCCGGGGACGTCCTCGTGCGTGAGGACGGCGCGCACCCCCGGCATCGCCTCCGCCCGCGAGACGTCTATGGCCCAGATCCTGGCGCTCGGGTGCGGGCTCCTGAGCGTCGCCCCCCAGAGCATCCCGTCCAGGGACATGTCCGACGAGAACTCGAACCCGCCCGTCACCTTCGGGACGCCATCGGGGCGGCGCACGCTCTCGCCTATGCCGCCGGGCGAGAAGGTAACCGGTCCCGGGCCGACGCGGGTCGGCGTCGGCGTGTTTTGTAGCCTCGTCATGCGCCAGCCTCCGCTCTGTCCTTCAACCTTCTGCTGGCACCCGCCAGCTCCTTGGCTACCACCCGCTCGTCGGCGGTCCCGAGTTCCCCGCCCTCCACGACGGGAC
>CADCVI010000085.1 GCA_902806105.1 uncultured Rubrobacteraceae bacterium | reverse complement strand
GCGAGGACAGATGCCGAAGACGCGCGTAGAGCGCCTCATGCGGACGAAGGTGCCGGATGAGGCTGCAAGGCGTGGCTCCGGTAGGGTTTCGAAGGATTTCCGGGATCTGCCCTGGACAGAGGACCCGTATGGTTTGCTGTTGAACGCCTTGTTGGACGATCGTAAGCACAGCCGCTAACGAGCTTTGAAATTATGAGGGGCCCGCTGGCCGCTCCCGGACCTCCTTGACGGAGCCCCGCCGGCACCCCGTCAAGGATTTATCCAAACAGTCTTGGAGAGACCGCTTGAAAAAGGCGTCGGCCGCCGACTACGCCCGGTCGTGTGGCGAGCAGGAGATGCCCGGGTGACCTTACCGGCGACGAATGGAACCTGCTGGAGCCGCAACCTCCCCGCTCCGAAGACCGGGGGAGACCAAGGGCGCTACCCCACGCGGCGTGTCCAAGCCCTGCAAGCTGTGTATCTGATGGCCCGGCCGATTTTGGGACCTGGTTTGAATCAGCTTTCCATTTTGCGTTCCGGTGGCTTGAGAGTGTTCCTCAAGCGGGCCCCGGCTACCGTCGGGTGGGGATCTCCGTCCGATCGCGCCCTTTCAGGCCGAGCAACGCGCGTGCCTCGTCCGGCGTGGCGATCTCCATGGAGAGCTCGCGCAGGATCCTGACGATCTTCTCCACCTGCTGGGCGTTGCTCTCGGCGAGGACCCCCTTGGCGAGGTAGATGCTGTCCTCCAGGCCCACGCGCACGCTGCCCCCGAGGATTGCGCCCATGGTGACGAGCCGCGTCTGGTGCCTCCCGGCCGCCAGAACCGACCAGACGTAGTCGTCGCCGAACAAACGGTCGGCCGTCCGCTTCATGTGGAGCAGATCCTCGGGGTGCGGCCCGATCCCGCCGAGTATCCCCAGAACCGACTGCACGAACAGCGGTGGCCGTACCAGCCCCTTATCGAGGAGGAACGCCAGGCTGTAGAGGTGACCGACGTCGTAGCACTCGAACTCGAAGCGTGTCCCGCCGTCGCCCAGGTCGGAGACGATGGACTCGATGTCCTCGAACGTGTTCTTGAAGATGAAGTCGCGGGTCATCCGCAGGTAGGCGGGCTCCCACTCGTGCCGGAAGTCCTCCATCCGGTCCAGCGCGGGGAAGAGGCCGAAGTTCATGCTGCCCATGTTCAGCGAGCACAGCTCGGGGCGGAAGCGCCTAGCGGCCGCCGTGCGCTCCTCGAGCGTCATCCCGTGGCCGCCGCCGGTCGTGATGTTGATGATGGCACCGCAGTTCGCCTGGATCTCGGGCAAAAACCGGGCGAAGACCTCCGGATCCGGCGTCGGCCGACCGTCGTCGGGGTCGCGGGCGTGCAGGTGAAGGATCGCCGCGCCGGCCTCGGCGGCGCCGATCGCGCTCTCGGCTATCTGGCCCGGCGTGATCGGCAGGTGAGGCGTCATCGACGGGACGTGGATCGACCCCGTAACGGCGCAGCTGACGATGACCTTGCCCGTGCCGGCCGACGGCTTGCTGCTCATGAAGTCCTCCCGACTGCTCCCTCTATTTTACCTGGCCCGTCTCGGCGACCCCTCGACCGCCCGCGGTTTCCGCGCGGGAGCCGGGCGGAACCCACGGCGGGAGGTACCTGCACCGAGTCCGCCTGCGCCGTGCATCTCGAAGGAATTATTGTATCCGTTGTAGCGGAAGCCTTGCTACGGATCCTCTGGAGAAGAACCAGCGCGTGCGACCCTGATAGAGATTCCGCCGCGGCGCGACACGAAGGCGCCGGCAGGGATGCATCGTCACCTCCTTCTCGTGGACACACGCAAGCTGGAATAATGTCGCGGGTGTACTTCTGCGCCGGGTCCGGGGAGGACGGCAGTACCCGGCTGAGGGTCGTGGCAACTACGCGTGCGCCAAGAAGCATCGGCTTCGCGCGGGCTCCCTGGTCTCGTGCCACCCTTCCTCCTCGTTTAACGTAGGCTCCATAGAGGATGTTCGCCGCGTACGCCGCAGGGTGGCCGTTTGCGGCTGTGGCGGAGCCGTGATGGCGGGTGGTGTTTCGCTCGTAGCGGGGCCCATCCAACCTCCGGTCTACCCCCGGTACCCCGGTTACGAGCCACTTTATCGGGGGTAGAAAGGGCGTCCGCAAGAGCCGCGATCTTGCCGCGAGGACCGTGAACTTATCTTCGCCCTACTGTTGCTCCTCCTGCCGGTCCACAGGAAGAGGACGACCGGCGAAGGGCAGCGATCGCCTCGGGGAACGCTCGCGCCCACTCTTGTTCTCGGTCGTCGACCGTTCAGGGCAGGGCGTTTGCGAAGAGACCGTGAGGACGAACAGCGGAAGAGGTGTACGCCAGGGTTTGCGGAGGAGTCGAGGCGCCTTTTGGAGATTCCGGACAATCTAGGGGGGCGGCATGAGCTCGCGGTCGACGAGCGCGAGCAGGTCTGAGAGCTCGACCGCCCTCCGGCCGGAGCCTCGCCCGTCGATGCGGATCTCTTCATCGGGCGGTTCGACGTAGGGGTAGTACTCCACCCAGGAGGTGTCGGAGGCCCTCCCGCCGCCTCGGACGACGGTGTCGGGCTGGCTACAGAGCACCAGGTTGGGGCGGAGACGTAGCACCTTTTCCGCGAGGTCGATCGGTTCTACGACGCGCACCTCGAGGCCGGGCCTGAGCCCATCGATGGCCTGACCGATGGCCTCGGAGTAGGAACGCGGTAGAAGGGACACCAGTACCACGGGGCTCTCCCTTACCCCGTCACCCGCGGCTTCTCCGGTCGTGAACAGCATCACGGTCCCGCTCTCCCATCTTGGGCCATCTGCGGCGCCCCAGCCGCGCCCGCGGCTGCATGGCTCGCCCCTGGATAAACGAAACGATATATATGAGACAAACGTGCGTCGCGAAACGATACACGTCCGGCTCGGTTCCCCTCGAAACAGCCCCTCGTCTCTTTGATGCACGGAACGGATAAAGAAGACACAAGTGCATCGGATGGGGGTTGATGCTAGCACCACCAGCTTCTCCTCGAAGGTCGGGATGGGGGTGCATGTCGCTCGGGATAGTTCGGGGCAACGTTCTCGGACGCTTGTCTGCGCGCCGTAGTATGGATCGGGCCATGCTTGTTGGGAGGCTTGGAGGAGCGTCGAGGAGGGGATCGTCGGCACGCAACATTCATTTGGCGTCCAGGCGAAGCCAGACGAAGGCGGCCAGGCTCATGGCGATCCTCTCCGGCGTTGCCCACCCGCCTTTCGCTCACTTGTCCCGTCCCCACAAACAACAAAGCACACTTTTGTATCCCCCAGGCCCTAGCAACTGGATTTCCAATCACCTACAATTTTCAGAGGATAGGGAAGGGCTCAGGCAAGGGTCAACGAAAAAGTGGTGGGCCAGGGATGGAGTTCGTCGAGGACAGAGTCCCACGGGCAAGGTGAAGCGTACCGTAATGGAAGCTTTCGACGGAAGGTTTTCCACCGGTTCGCGTCGAGGATTCTCCTACCGGTAGCGGGCACCGATATCGGCAGGAGGGGGAAGGAGGGAAAACGATTACCCGCCGGCGTGAGGAAGCCTTGCTGCGGCTGCCGAACTGCTTCGCTCCACCAGAAGGCCGACAGAGCTTTTG
The DNA here is from genome assembly GCA_902806105.1 of uncultured Rubrobacteraceae bacterium. The sequence continues at coordinate 8,032 of CADCVI010000085.1, read as the reverse complement.
TAGAAACGGGAAGATGGAAGAGGGTGAGGGTCATGAACGGAGTACATGACTTGGGAGGGATGCACGGTCTCGGGCGTGTGGACGTGGAGGCCAACGAGCCTGTGTTCCATAACCCCTGGGAGAAGGCGATCTTCGGTTCGATGATCGCCACAATGGGCCAGGGTTTGTACAACCTCGACGAGTTCCGGCACGGCATCGAGGTGATGAATCCCGCCAGCTACCTGACGTCTTCGTACTACGAGCATTGGCTCGAGACCATGGAGAAGAACCTGGTAGAGAAGGGCGTAATAAGCCGAGAAGAACTGGAGGCCAGGATCCAGGAGTTCTCGAAGAATCCGGAGGCCTCCGTACCCACGAGGGAAGATCCCGAGCTGACGGATAATCTCTTGCAGCTCGTCCGTAGCGGCGGATCGACCAGCCGCGAGGTCTCGGCGCCGCCAAGATTCAGCGTTGGAGACCCGGTACGCACCCGGAACATACATCCCCATGGACATACGCGCCTTCCCCAGTACGTGCGGGACAAGCAAGGCGTCATCGAACGGGTCTACGACGCGTTCGTTCTGCCGGACACGAACGCGCACGGCGAAGGAGAGAACCCCGAGTACGTCTACTGTGTCCGGTTCGACGCCGAAGAGGTCTGGGGGGATTCCGCGGAGCCGCGTGAGGTCGTCCTCGTGGACCTCTGGGAGAGCTACCTCGAGCCCCTCCAGGGGTAACGGACGGATCGTGTGTTGCTCCGGGACACCGAAAACGAAGGGAGATGAGCGATGAGCGTAGAGCGCCCGGTGAGTGGTCAGGCATCCGGGGAAGATACTTTCCCGGTCTCGGACGCGGAGATCGCGGTCCGCGCCAAGGCCCTCGAGTCACTCTTGATCGAGAAGGGGCTCGTCAGCAACGACGCTATCGATAAGGTGGTTAGCGCCTACGAAACGGACATCGGTCCGATGCTCGGGGCCAAAGTCGTGGCGCGCGCCTGGACGGATCCCGAGTTCAAGAAGTTGCTCTTGGAGGACGCCAACGCGGCCTGCGAGCAGCTTGGAATCGGCGGGATGCAGGGCGAGCACATGGTGGTGGTCGAGAACACCAACGGGGTCCACAACACCGTCGTGTGCACGCTTTGTTCGTGCTATCCGTGGCCCGTGCTCGGGCTGCCGCCCAACTGGTACAAGTACCCCCAGTACAGGTCCCGCGCCGTGATGGAGCCCCGCAAGGTGTTGCGGGAGGAGTTCGGCCTCGATCTCGACGAGTCCAAGGACGTGCGGGTGTGGGACAGCAGCGCCGAGATCCGGTACTTCGTGCTGCCGGAGCGCCCCGAGGGGACGGAAGGGATGTCCGAAGAGGAGCTCGCGGCCCTCGTAACCCGCGATTCGATGATCGGCGTGGGCGCGCCCCGGGATCCGCAAGAGACGAGGTAAGAAAGAGGTGAAAGACCATGGGGACGGATCATGAGGGAGGGGATACGCCGAAGGGTCCGGGTGCTCCGGGGAGAAGGAGCACCCCTCGGAGAGGAGCGCCTCTGGAGTTGAGGCGCAGCCGGGCCAAGGCGGAGCGGCTGGTCGCCGACATGAGCGGCGCGGCCGCCCTTCCCAGAAGAAACGGGGAGCTGGTGTTCGAGACGCCGTGGGAGAGCCAGGCGTTCGGCATGGCGATCGCCCTGTCCGATCGGGGATTCTACGACTGGGAGGAATTTCGCCAGAAGCTTATCTCCGAGATCGGCGATTGGGAGAGGTCCGACGAGGACGAACGCGCCGTGTGGAACTATTACCGCCACTGGCTGGCCTCGTTCGAAACCCTCGTCAAGGAGAGGGGGCTTCTCTCGGAAGGGGAGATAGACGAGAGGGCATCCGAGTTCGCCTCGGGCGCGAGGGACGACCACCATCACTGAGGACGCTCGGCGTCACGCCGACCGGCAAGGGCCGTTTCGTGGTCCCCGGTCCAGAGTTGTCGTCCACCGTGTCGGTGGGCGTGCCGGAGTACAGAGCTTAGGGAGGGATTGAGGAATGCCAAAGCCGCCGAATGCCGAGCAGCTCAAGGACATCGGACGCGGGTTCGGGCTGCGTCTGGGTGACGGAGAAGCGCGCTCGTACGCCGGGCTCATAGAAGGGACGCTCGCCTCTTACGCGAGGCTGGATCAGCTCGTCGAGCCCGCGCTGCCCGTGAAGTACCCTCGCTCGGGGGGCTACAGGCCCGGACCGGAAGAGAACCCGCTCAACGCCTGGTACTGGAAGTGCTCCATCAAGGGTGCGGAGAACGGTCCCCTCGCGGGCAAGCGAATAGCCATCAAGGACAACGTCTGCGTAGCGGGCATCCCGATGATGAACGGCACCGTGACGCTCGAGGGGTACGTCCCCGAGTTCGACGCGACCATCGTCACGCGCATCCTGGACGCGGGGGGCGAGATCCTGGGCAAGGCCGTCTGCGAGCACCTGTGCTTCTCCGGCGGCAGCCACACCTCAGATACGGGTCCGGTCCTCAACCCCCACGACCACACCCGCTCTGCCGGCGGCTCCTCGAGCGGGAGTGCCGCGCTCGTGGCGAGCGGCGAGGTGGACATGTCCATAGGCGGGGACCAGGGCGGTTCGATACGCATGCCCTCCGGCTGGTGCGGGACCTACGGGCTCAAGCCCACCCACGGCCTCGTTCCCTACACCGGCGTCTTCCCGATAGAACTGACGCTCGACCATACCGGGCCCATAGCCGCCACCGTCTCCGACGTGGCCCTGCTCCTCACGGCGCTGGCCGGAGAAGACGGCCTGGACCCGCGCCAGAAGAACGTCAGGGTCGGGGACTACACGAACGCCCTTGACGGCGGCGTGCAGGGGTTGAAGATAGGGGTGGTATCCGAGGGCTTCGGGTTGCCGGGTCTCTCGGAGAGCGATGTGGACGAGGCCGTTCGCGAGGCGGCGGCGGCCTTCAAGGATCTGGGCGCGGAGGTCTCCGAGGTCTCCATCCCCATGCACCTGGACGGCATCCACATCTGGAACGGCATCGCCATCGAGGGCGCCACGGAGCTTATGGTACGCGGCAACTCGATGGGCACCAACTGGGAGGGCCACTACGCGACCTCGTTGCTTGACGTGTACGGACGGGGGCGCAAGATGAACGCCGACGACCTCTCCGAGACGGTCAAGCTCACCATGCTGATGGGCGAGTACCTGCGCGACGCCTACGGGGGCCGCTACTACGCCAAGGCGCAGAACCTCGCTCGCAGTCTCAAGGCCGCCTACGACGAGGCGCTCGAAGAAGTGGACCTCCTCGTGATGCCCACCCTACCTATGAAGGCCACGAAGATACCGCCGGCCGACGCCCCCATCGAGGTGAAGGTCGCCCGGGCCCTGGAGATGATCGCCAACACCGCCCCCTTCGACGTGAGCGGCCATCCGGCGATAAACGTCCCCTGCGCCCTCTCGGATGGCCTGCCCGTGGGCATGATGCTCGTCGGCAGGAAGTGGGACGAGGAGACCGTGCTGAAAGGGGCACACGCCTTCGAGCAGACCGGCGCGTACAACGTCAAGACCGCCGCGGCGGCAGGGAGTTGACAGGGCCGTGGATCGAGCGACCGAAACATCGGACGCCCGTCCGCGGAGGAGATCGCGCGCGTGGGCGCGATAGACGCCTGGCTGGAAGGCTTCATGCACGGTTCCGAAGGGCTGTGGATGATACTGCTCGTGGGCCTGTTTCTGGGCCTGAGGCACGCCTCCGACCCGGACCACCTTGCCGCGGTCACCACCGTGATCGCCTCCGAAGAGGATCGCGCGCGGGCGCGCAGGGCCGGCTTCATGGGCCTGAGTTGGGGCTTCGGGCACGGCACCACGCTGACGACTTTAGGGCTGCCGCTCGTGATATTTGGCAGCACCATGCCCGAGCCGTTACAGCGGACCACCGAGGTAGCGATCGGTACGGTGATAGTCTTCCTCGCCGTCCGGCTGCTCCACCGGTGGCGGCTCGGGGCCTACCACGCCCACGACGAGGGGGATTCACGCCGCTTCCTACGATCGTACGCCGCAACCCCCCCGGGCGATCGTCACCACGGCACGCCGGCGCGGACCGCGCTCTCGGCTTACGGCATCGGGCTCGTGCACGGCACCGGTGGCTCGGGGGGCCTCACGCTGCTGTTGCTCTCGACCATCCCCGACAAGGCACAGGCCGCGGGAGCGCTGCTGATCTTCGCCGCCGGGTCGGCGATCTCCATGGCCCTGGTTTCTACAGTGTTCGGCCTGGCGATCGCGAACGGTCCCGTGGCCAGAAACTTCGAGCGGGTGGTTCCGGTCCTGGGATGCCTGAGCATGGCCCTTGGCGCCTGGTACATGCTCGGGGCGTTGGGCCTGGCGGCCTACCCCTTCTAGTGGGCCACTGCGGGAACCCGACCGCTAATCCGCGGAGGATGCCGTTGAGCAAGCGAGTACGTGGAGGACGAATTTGCCGACCGTAACCACCAGCGTCGGAGCAAGGATCCACCACATCGGCGACGCGACTGACGGGCCGCCCGTGCTTTCGTCGGCGGCCGGTTTACGAGCACGCCTTGCGGCGGGGGGAGCAGACGCGCCCCCGGCTGGAAGCACCGCGGGATCGCCATGGACCCCTGGGCCTGTGGGAGTTGGAGAAGGTGTGCTTCGGGACCCGCGTGGGGCGCCGCCAGCGTACAGGACCTGGTGCGCGCTCGGCCCGGAGGAGTCGCGGCCGTCGGCCCGTCGTGCGGGGCGAGCGATCTGCCGAACGAACTACCTGGAGCTCTCCCGGACATGGAGAATTGCAGCACGAACATCCTGGTTTTCGGTTCAACCTGATGTAGGAGGGAAGGATCATGGACGAACGGATCGAAGTTAGCGAGGCGGCCGTGCGGATGCTCGCCGATCTGGCCGGACTCCCGTTGGAGGGAGGACGCGAGGCGCTCCTCGCCCCGCAGCTCAGCGATTGGCTAACCGCCGCCAACGAACTCAACCGGAAGATGAGCGCGCCGGAGTACTTGAGCATCATGCCGGCCACCGTTTTCACGCACCCGAACGTCCGGGAGGAGAACGAATGACAACGATCGGGACCAACGAAGACCTGGCGCGGCTCTCCCTGGCCGAGGCCGCCCGCCTTATCGAGGAGAAGCAGGTGTCGCCCGTCGACCTCGTCGAGGCCTCACTCGAGCGGATCTCCGCCGTCGACGAACGGCTCAGCTCCTACATCACGGTCTACGAGGATAGCGCCCGGCAGGTCGCCAAGGCATGCGAGACGATGATGGTCGCCGGGCACAAACTCGGACCGCTGCACGGCATACCCCTCGGGATCAAGGACAACATCGGGCTCGAGGGGCTCCGTACGACGGCCGGCAGCAAGGTACTCGCCGACTGGGTCCCCGACGAGGACGCCACCGTTGCCGCCCGGTTGAAGGGGGCCGGCGCGATCGTTATCGGCAAGACCAACATGCACGAGTTCGCCTGGGGAGGAACGTCCGCCAACCCGCACTACGGGTTCGTCCGTAACCCCTGGAACACGGACCGGTTCCCCGCGGGTTCGAGCGGTGGTTCAGGCGCCGCCGTCGCAGCCCAGCTCTGCTTCGGGGCCTTGGGCACCGACACCGGGGGATCCATCCGGCTGCCGTCGGCGATCAATGGCATTGTTGGAATCCGTCCCACCATAGGGCGGGTCAGCAACTACGGTGTGGTTCCGCTCGCCTGGAGTATGGACACCGTGGGACCGATGGCCCGCAGCGTCGAGGACTGCGCTATCATGTTCGGCCCCGTGGCCGGCCACGACCCCAAGGACCCCGGCTCCGCCACCGTCCCCGTCGGCGACTACCTGACGGACCTGAGGCGCGGGGTAGAGGGCGTGAGGATCGGGATCGTCTCCGACTACTTCTTCCACCACCTGCAACCCGCCGTCCACGACGCCGTGAAGGAGGCATTGAGCGTTTTTGAGTCTCTCGGCGCCTCCATCGTCGAGGTGGAGATGGAGAACATCCAGGGGAACATCTCGGCGCAGCTTACGGTCGAGGCGTGCGAGCCGAGCACCTACCACCAACGCTGGCTCCGAGAGCGGCCAGAGGACTACAGCGACGATGTCCGGCTCCTCCTGGAGATCGGTGAGATGCACCTCGCCACCCACTACATCCAGGCTCAGCGCTACCGCAGCCTGCTCAAGCGGGAGTTCATGGAGGCGTTCAAGGACGTGAACGTCTTCATCTGCCCGACGCTGCCGTTCACCGCCACACCGGTCGGCGAGATGAGCGTCGTCATCGAGGAGGGAGGTGAGGAGGAGGACATGCTAGGCGCGATTATGCAGTTCACCGGGGTGCCGAGCCTGACCGGGCTACCGGCGCTCGCCGTGCCGTGCGGCTTTGACGACGAAGGCCTGTCCGTCGGTATGCAGATCATCGGCCGGCCGTTCGACGAGGCGACCCTGTTCCGCACAGGCGCCGCCTACCAGGGTGCCACCGACTTCCACACTAGGGCCCCGGAGCTGTAGAAAGGAGGAGAACATCGTGGACTTCTGGGAGTCGCTCTCTTCGCGGATGCCCCGGCGCCTCGACTACGCGTCCCTCTACGAACGCTTCGCCTGGGACCTGCCACATACGTACAACATCGGGGTGGGCATCTGCGACCGCAACGCCTATGACAGGAGCAAACTCGCCCTGATCCACGACCGCGGCTACGGCAACGTGGAGAAGTGGACCTTCTTCGAGCTCAAGCGCGCCTCGGATCGCTTCGCGAACGCTTTGAGGGGCTTAGGTGTCGAGCGCGGGGACCGGGTGGCTGTGCTGCTCACGCAGTCGCCCGAGCTGCCGATAACCCACGCCGCCGCCTACAAGCTCGGTGCGGTCGTGGTCCCGCTCTTTAAGCTCTTCGGAGAGGATGCGCTCCGTTTCCGGCTGGAAGACAGCGGGGCGAAGGTGCTCGTGACCGGCCCCGATCATCACGAGATCTCGGCGACCCTGCGCGACGAGACGGAAAGCCTCGAGCACGTCGTCCTTGCCGGCGGCGCGGGCGCCGGGGCGGAGGACCTTTACGGTCTGATCGGGGGTGCCTCGTCCGGTTTCGTGCCGGAGGCGACGGCCCCTTCGGACCCAGCGATCATCATCTACACCTCGGGGACGACCGGCGAGCCCAAAGGTGCTTTGCACGGCCACGGCATACTCTTCGGGCACCTGCCGGGCGTCGCGCTGCCGCACGATCTGGCCCCGCGCAAGGGGGACCTGTTCTGGACGCCGGCCGACTGGGCCTGGATCGGGGGCCTCTTCGACGTCCTCATGCCGGCACTCCACTGGGGCATCCCCGTGGTCTCCTACCCGACCAAAGGCTTCGATCCGGAGGAGGCCTTCGGCCTCATGGAGCGTTGGGGCATAAGGAACGTCTTTCTCCCCCCAACGGCACTACGCGTGATGCGTGGCATGGAGAACCCACGCGGGCATTGGGAGCTGGACCTGGAGACCCTCGCGTGCGGCGGGGAGCCCCTGGAGGAGGCGACGTTCGAGTGGGTGAAGGAGGAGCTCGGAGTCGTCGTCAACGAGTTCTACGGCCAGACCGAATGTAACCTTGTGCTCTCCAACTGCAACGCCATAGCCCCCGCGAGGCCCGGCTCGATGGGCCGGCCGGTCCCCGGCCACCGGGTCGCTGTCATGGATGGGGAGGGGAACGAACTGCCCGCCGGGGAGGAAGGCGAGGTCGGGGTGAAGAGGCCGGATCCGGTGATGATGCTCGGGTACTGGAACAACGAGGAGGAGACGAAAAAGAAGTTCGTCGGGGACTGGCTGATGACCGGGGACGTAGCGTCGGTGGACGAGGAGGGCTATTTCCGCTTCTCCAGTAGGAACGATGACCTCATCATCTCCGCCGGCTACCGCATCGGCCCCGCCGAGATCGAGGACGCCCTCGCGAGACACCAGGACGTCGCGATGGCGGCGGCGGTCGGCAAGCCGGACGAGGACCGCGGGCAGGTGGTGAAGGCCTTCGTGGTGCTGCGGGAGGGGAGATCGGGGGGCGAGGGGCTCGCCTCCGAGCTGCAGAACCTCGTTAGGAATCGCTTGGGCGCTCACGAGTACCCGCGA
>CADCVI010000084.1 GCA_902806105.1 uncultured Rubrobacteraceae bacterium | reverse complement strand
GGTAATGCCCGCCCCGCTTCGACGCACCCTCCGTGTTTGCGTGCCTCCTCGACAAAGAGGGCGGCCACTGAACGATACGCGCGATAGCCGAATATAAAACCGAACGGTCGTACCTAAAAAATGGCACGACCCTGCGGGAGGAGTTCGGATTCGAGAACTTGAGTCCTAGAGTGTAAGCGGCAGTTTATCCAGTCCGCGCAGGAAAATACTCCGGCGCCAGCGCAGCGTTCCGGGGTTCACGGCCAGGCGTGCGCCGGGGAACTGCCGCAGGAATGTGCTCACGGCGATCTGTCCCTCCATCCGGGCGAGCGGCGCCCCCAGGCAGTGATGGACGCCGCCCCGCCCGAAGGCAAGGTGCCTGTTCGGGTCGCGCGCGAGGTTCAGGACGTCGGGGTCCTCGAAGTGGCGTTCGTCGCGGTTAGCCGAGCCGAGTACCGCGAGGACCATCTCGCCGCGCGGTATCGTCGTCCCCGCGATCTCCACGTCCTCGCGAGGGTAGCGCTCGGTCGCCATCTCCACGGGGCTGGTGTAGCGCAGGAGCTCCTCGACCGCCGGTTTGACGAGCGAAGGATCTTGCCTCATCGCCTCGGCCTGTTCGGGGTGCTCGAGGAGGGCTAGCGTACCACCGGAGATCAGGTTCACGGTGGTCTCATGCCCCGCCACCAGCAGCAGGAACGCCATGGCCAGGATCTCGTCCTCGCTCAGACCGTCGCCCGATTCCTCCGCCCGCACCAGCGCGGAGATCAGATCTTCTCCCGGGTCTACGCGACGTCGCTGGACGAGCTTGCGGAGGTAACGCAGGAACGAGAGCGCGGCGGGGAGCGCCAACAGCATGTCGCGCCTGGAGGAGATCGAGACAAGCTTGCTCGACCACCCATGGAACTTGCGCAGATCCGCAGCGGGTACTCCTAGAAGCTCGGCGATCACGGTAGCCGGCAGGGGCAGCGCATAGTCCGCGACGAGTTCCGCCGTGCCCCTGCGCTTGGCCTTGGCCTCCATGGCGTCCAGTAGATCCTCGGAGAGTATCTCGACGCGCCCCCGCAGCCGCTCTACGAGCCGGGGGGTGAACGCCTTGCTCACGAGCGTGCGCAGCCGCGCGTGATCGGGGTCGTCCAGGTCGAGCATGTTGCGTTCGAGCGGCTTGAGGAAGCCCGGTACCCACGGCGACTTCGCGCGCTGGTCCGGGTCCATGGCGTTGAGCTTGTCCTTGGCGAACCGGGCATCCTTCAGGATGCCTGCCACGTCCTCGTAACGGGTCACCAGCCACGCCGTCTGCTTGTTGAGCAGCGTTGTGCGCCATACGGGGGCCTCGGCGCGCAGCCGTGCGTAGAATGGGTAGGGGTTTGCCTTGAACCGCGCGCTGGCGATGTTCGGCGCGGAGATCTCGCCCATGCCGGTTCTGGTAGTGTCTTTACTCATGCCGATCTCCCTCGGTAGCGTCCAGGCCGTGGAGGAGCAACCCGGCGAGGACGTCCGAAGCCTCGTCCGCCCGTGTTCCTATCTCTTCGTCACCCAGGAGCCCCAGGACCAGAACCCCCAGGACGGCCCCGGCGACGACCCGCACGGCGAGCGGTGTGTCCGTCGCTCTTATCTCCCCACGCTCCGCCCTGAGGCGGAAATTATCCTCGGCGATCTTCATCGTCGGCGCCATGATGCGCCGGAGGTACGTCTCGCGCAGCTCGGTGTTTACCAGCATCTCCGAGAGGACGATCCGGAAGACCTCCCGGTTCTCCCAGACGGAGGACATGCGACGGCGCAGGTACTCCCTCATGAACCCCGGGAAGTCCGTGGCCATACCCTCCTCGAAGTCCTCGGACCGCCGCTCCGTCTCGTTGAGACGGTGGAGTATCGCCATCAGGAGAGCGTCCTTGTCCTCGAAGTAGTTGTAGATGGTCCCCTCCGAGACGCCTGCCGCCCGCGCCACCTCCCTGGTGGTTGCGCGCCGGAATCCCTTCTCGGCGAAGACCGTCGTGGCCGCCTTCAAGATCTGCTCGCGCCGGGCACGGGCGAGCAGATCCCGCACTAGATCCTCGCGTGGTTCCGACACCACAAAACCTCCTTTGAGCGTATACTCATTTACGTGAGTATACGCTCAAAGGAGCCCCAACCATCGCGTTCGTCAAGGGGCTCGTCCCTTCAATCTCGGGCTGCGGGGGGGTGCTGGTGTAGGGTCGCGACGTGCGCCTGGTGTTTGGCCGGCGATGATCCCTCTGGAGGCATTGGAGGGCGTCGACACGGGAGCTCGGGAGGGGTGCCACCCCCGACCTCCGGCACGGCCGCGGAGGGCGCAAGGCGTTGAGGAAACGCCTGTAGCGAGCCGGGGTTATCGTTGGGAGATCCAGTCGAGATCGATGCCGCTGCTTGGCGTCAAGTAGCCGTAGGAGCCGGATCGCTCAGCCGGCGGTTTCCGCCAGCGCTGGTGCGATAAAGCAGTTCTCTACCGTTTGCTCGGGAAGTCTAGGGTGCGGGTTTCGTCTCACCTCGTGCGCGTTCGTCTGGAAGGGGCTACGAGGAGAGGTTGCGGCGGTTTGGTAGCGGGAAGCTCTGGACATATATCGTCTCTTACGGTTTCGATAAACGAAGGAGTCGGATCGCCTTGAGCACAATTCCAAACATTACCCTGAACGATGGCAACAGCATCCCGCAGCTCGGGTTCGGGGTGTACCAGATCAAGCCTGAGGACACGGTAGAGGCGGTGAGCAAGGCTCTGGAGATCGGCTACCGGCACATCGACACGGCGGAGATGTACGGTAACGAGAAGGAGGTCGGCGAGGCTGTTCGAGCTTCCGGTCTCGACCGTGGCGACATCTACGTCACCAGCAAGCTCAACAACAGCTTCCACGAGCCGGGCGAGGCCCGCGCGGCTTTCGACACGACGCTCTCCGAGCTAGGGTTCGACTACGTGGACCTTTTCCTTATCCACTGGCCGCTGCCCACGCTCTACAACGGCGACTACGTCTCCACCTGGAAGACGATGGAAGAGTTCCACAACGATGGCCGCTCCCGCTCGATCGGCGTGTCGAACTTCCAGATCGAGCACCTGGAGAAGCTCGCGGCCGAGACCGAAACGGTGCCGGTGGTAAACCAGATCGAAGTACACCCCTACCTCACCAACGACGCCGTGCGCGCCTACGGTGAGGAGCACGGGATCGTTACGGAGGCATGGTCGCCGATCGCGCAGGGCGGGGTGCTCAACGACCCCACCATCACCCGGATCGCCGAAAAGGTCTCCAAGACCCCGGCGCAGGTGGTCCTGAGATGGCACATCCAGCGCGGCGATATCGTGTTCCCGAAGTCCGTGACGCCCTCCCGCATACAGGAGAACTTCGAGCTGTTCGACTTCGAGCTCGACTCCTCGGACTTCGGCGAGATCACGGCCCTCGACAAGGGCGAGGACGGCCGCACCGGCCCGCACCCGGACACGTTCGCCTACGTCCCGAGCTAGAAACGTCCCTGAGCCGAATTTCGTTCCGCTCATGAAGTGCCCCGGCCGGGGCTAGTATCGGGTTACTCCGCGGCCCTTCCTGGTGGGAGGGCCGCTTCTCCCTTCCGGGGATCTATCCTCCGGCGCCGCTCCCCACGGGGATCTTCGAGCCCTCGGAGATCTCGTCGAGGCTGCGGCCCATCGTTTCTTCGCCAAAGATCGCGACGTTCAGGGCGATGATGAGGAGGACGGCGGCGAAGACGACGAATACCGCCCCCGGTCCGAAGGCTGTGCCGCCGAGCATCAGGCCGACGAGGTACGGGCCCACGATGCCGCCGATGCGACCGATACCCGTGGCCCAGCCCGTCCCCGAGCCGCGCGCGGAGGTCGGGTAGAGCTCCGGGGTGTAGCCGTAGAGTACCCCCCACGCGCCGAGGTTGAAGAACGAGACGAGCGAGCCCCACAGGACGAGCTCGGCCCCCGACGCGTCCGCCCCGAGGCCGCGGAGCCCGAAGGCGAGGGCCGCGGCGGCGCTCCCGAGCAGGTAGGTGACGAGGGTCGCCTTGCGGCCCCACTTCTCGACGAGGTACGCGGCGCTGAAGTAACCCGGAATCTGGGCGAGCGTTATGAGCAGCACGAACTCGAAGGAGCGCACGAGGCCGTAGCCCGCCGAGGTGGCGAGAATCTGCGGCAACCAGGTGAAGATGCCGTAGTAAGAGAAGACCATCCCGAACCACAACACCCAGAGCATCGCCGTCCGCCGCGCATACGGCGCCGACCACAGGAGCCCGAGCCCCGTGCCGCCAGAGGAGGTGGCCTCGTTTCCTCCCCCTTCCGCCCCCTCGTACTCGATGCCCATGCTTGCCGCGGCCTCCTTGGCTTCGGCGTACCTGCCTTTTCGGAGGAGGTAGCGGGGAGACTCCGGGAGGCTGCGCCTGAGGACGAGGACGTAGAGGGCGGGGAGGGCGCCAATGAGGAAGGCTACGCGCCATCCGTACTCCGGGATCACGAGGTAGCCGATGAGGGCGGCGAGGATCCAACCGTACGCCCAGAAGCTCTCCAGGAGCACGAGCATCCGCCCCCGCTGCTTCGCCGGAGCTACCTCCGCGACGAGCGTGCTCGCGACCGGCAACTCACCCCCGAGCCCGAGCCCCGTCACGAACCGCAAGACGAGCAGAGCCCCATACCCCCACACGAGCGCGGTGAGACCCGTCGCCACCGAGTAGACGAGCAGCGTCGCCATCAGGATAGCCCGCCGCCCGTACCTGTCCGCGAGCACCCCGGAGGCCGCCGCACCCACGAACATCCCGAACAACCCGATGCTTATGACCGCCCCGACCTGGGCCTGCGAGAGCCCCCACTCACCCGCAAGCGCCACCAGCACAAACGACAGCAGCCCGATGTCCATCGCGTCGAACATCCATCCGAGCCCCGCCAGCAGCGTTACCTTGCGGTGCCCAGCCCCCACGGGCTGCGCGTCCATCCGATCCTCCAACCCCACAGAACCCCGCACGACCTGCCCCCTTGACTGGATCTACCCCGAACAACCGTCCCCGGGGGCTGCTTGTAACCCCCGCCCCCCTGCTTGCCACACGAATTTGTTGCAATCTAGGCTGTTTGTAACAAACATATACATAGTGTATCACGGTCGGACAAGCGGAAGTATTTGACGATAATCTCGACGGTCTTCCGGCATCGAGTCTCCGGTTTGCTACCGCTGCGTGGGACCCGGGTTCGTTAGGTTCGTGGTTACGCTAGCTCGCGGAGCTTCACCGGGAGGCCGTTGCCGGGCCTGAGGGTGAAGCTGGGTTCGGGCTCGATGTGGTGTCCGGGGAGGACGGAGAGCTCGAAGGACTGGGCGATGGTGGCGAGCACGAGCGTGGCCTCCATCGCTGCGAAGTTGACGCCGACGCACTGGCGGGGGCCGCCGCTGAACGGGAAGTAGGCGTAGCGTGGCATCTCTCGCGGGGGGCGGTCCATCAGGGTGGCGGTACGGAAGCGCTCCGGGTCGAACCTCTCGGGATCCGGCCACAGGTCCGGGTGGCGGTGGGTGACGTAGGCGCTGATTATCACGCGGTTGCCCTTCGGGATGTGTGTCCCCCCGACCTCGTCGGCCTCCTTGAGGCGCCGGGAGAGGCCCCAGACCGGTGGGAAGAGGCGCATGGATTCCTGGATTACCATCCTCGTGTAGGGGAGGCGGGGCATGTCCTCCACGGTCGGGGCGCGCCCGTCGAGGACGTTCTTCAGCTCTTCGCGGAGGGTTTGGGCGGCCTCCGGGTGGGCGTCCAGCAGGAAGAACGTCCAGCAGAGGGCTCTTGCGGTCGTCTCGTAGCCGGCACCCATGATGGTCAGGACCTCGTCGCGCAGTTGCTTCTCGGTGATACCTGCGCCCGTCCCGTGGGCCGCGAGGAGCATGTCCAGCAGGTCTCCGCCCGCCGGGTCGTCCTCCGTCTGGGGACCGGTGCTCTTGCGGGCCTCCAGGAGGGAGTGGACGATCCCTTCCATGTCCCGGATCGCGCGGCGGTAGCGGCGGTTTTTGGGGGTGGGCACGCCGAACGGCACCTGCACGAACCTTCCCGCCCTGTCGAAGCCGAGCCGGAACACGAGCGAGAGGGCTTCCTCTCCCCGGTTCGCCTCGCTATCCAGGGCGGAGCCGAAGAGCGTGCGGCCCACGATCTCCAGCGTCAGCCGCGACATCTCCCGGTTGGCGTCCACGACCCCGGGACCGCCGCGTCGATGCTCGCGCCAGCGGTCCAGCATGGCCTGCGTCGCGTCCGTCATGGTGCGGGCCATCCCGTCGAGGCGCCGCTTGTGGAAGGCCGGTTGGATCAGGCGCCGCTGGCGGCGCCACAGGTCTCCCTCGCTGGAGAGCAGACCCTGGCCGACCATCGGTTCGAGGTGTTCGTAGCCGTCCTTGAGGTAGTTGGCGGGGTTTTTCTGTAGCACGTGCTCCACGTGCTCCGGGCGGAACAGCATGTAGATGGGGTAGGGCCCGAGGTGCATCTTGACGAGGTCGCCCAGCGTCTCCCGAGCCCTGAGGAGCAGGCCCAGCGGATCGGCCCGCATCTCCTTCGCGCAGCCGAAGGGGAACGTCCCGCGCAGGTAAGGGACCGACCCCGTCGTCGTACCGCTGGAGCCCAAGTTTGCCCGCGACCTCCTTCTACCGTTTCCGAAGCACCCGCCGTGGTCCGGGTACACCAGGATGACAAGACATGCGTCGTACGCCGTGACGGCGTGCAACCAGGATACCGCAAGGCACGCGGACAGCCCCGCGCAGGCGAGGCGCCGTTGCTTTGTCCCGCCCGTACCGGCGCCGCCGGACGTTCTCCTACCCGAAGGCACTCGCGAAGAACCCCGCTCGGCTTCCTGTTCCTTTGTGCTGCGGACCTCTTCCGGCGGGGTTTCCTGCACGGGCTCGCGCTGCTCCGTCTCCCGGTTCTCCATCCCGGTCTCCGCCCCTTCGAGCTCAAAGGCGACGTTTCGCACCTTCAAGCCCGCCTCGCCGAAGTCGCTGGCGCGGGATCCGTCCACAGGATGTCAAGGATATTCCAGGTTGGAAGTTAGGGAAACGAGCCAGAAGCCTCGCCGGGTCGCCCCCTCCAAGGGCTTCGAGAACACGCGCCGGCGCCCGGCCCGAGGGAAGCTTCCGGCGCTGAAAGCCGAGCCGAAAAAATTCTCTCCCGCAGTGTCTTGGGGGACACAAACTAGCCTTTTGACCAGGCTTAATGATACAATAGGCACAGGAAAACTGGCGAGACAGGAGGTCAGGGATGAGCATCTTTCCGGCGAAGATCCTGCTGGCTACTGACGGTTCCGCGGATGCGGATCTGGCGCTCACGACGGCGGTGGACCTGGCGAACAGCACGAATTCCGAGCTGCACGTAATCACCGCGGCGCCCGGGGTTCCGGATCCTGTGTATGCGACGCACGAGGCCAGCTTCAATTACGAGACCTACGAGCAGGCGATGGAGGCGGTGAGGAGCGACGCCCGGCACATCCTCGACGAGCAGGTCGAGAAGGTCGAGAGGGCCGGCGGAAGGGTGGCGGGTGTTCACCTCAAGACCGACGAGCGCCGGGATCAGGCGATCGTACACCTCGCGGACGAGATCGAGGCCGGGCTGATCGTCATGGGGAGCCGCGGCCTCGGCGGCCTCAGGCGCGCCCTCATGGGGAGCGTCTCTGACTCCGTCGTCCGCCACGCCCACTGCCCCGTCCTGATAGTGCGCCACTAACCGGCGAGCACCGCGGCCCCGGGAGTCGTGGCCCGGGGCCGCCGCTCTTCCGCGGGCGTGTGTGCGCCGTAACCCTTGGCGCCTGCGAACTTCAATATAATCGCCGCATGTATTCAGGAGGACTACCTTCGCAACCTGCCGGTGCCGTCTGCCGCCCCCGGCGGGCACCCGGTGCGACGCGGCCCGGAGACGCATGGCCCACGCATGGCGCCGCGGGGGAGGCCGGGCAGAGTGCCGGTAACGGGACCGGATTTTATGGTCTCGCGGCGTTCGGGCTGTCTGCGGGCGGTCCTCCGGTGGGATCTTGAGCTCCGCGCGCGCCGGTGGGTCGATGCTGGCCGAGTGGTTCTGGCTGGCCCGTCCGTTCAGCTTGACGGCGGCGGCCGTCCCCGTGCTCTTCGGGACGACGCTGGCGTTCTCCGACGGGGCCTTCGCCTGGGGGCCTTTCCTGGCGATGCTCGTGGCGAGCTTGCTCATACAGGCGGCCACCAACATGTTCAACGAGTTCTACGACGAGAAGCGCGGCCTCGACACGGCGGACTCGGTCGGGATCGCGGGTTCGATCGTCGGGGGCCGGATGCACGCCCGCGCGGTACTCTTGGGGGCTCTGGTCTGCTACGTGGTGGCGGCCGTCCTCGGGTTCTACCTCGTCTCCGTCGGGGGCTGGACGATCCTGGCTCTCGGGCTGCTCTCGGCGCTCGGCGGATACGTCTACTCGGCAGGGCCGCGCCCCCTCGCGTACACGGCGGCCAGCGAGGTCGCCGTCTTCCTGTTCATGGGCGTCCTGATCGTGGCTATCGCGTATGCGGTGCAGACCACGGACCTCACGCCGCGCGTCTTCCTGGCGGCCCTCCCGATAGGCGGGCCCGTGGCGGCGATCCTGCTCGCCAACAACATCCGAGACATGGAGTCCGACCGCCGGGGCGGCAGGCGCACGCTGCCCATCGTGCTCGGGCGCAGCGCCGGTATCTTCGTCTACCGGGCCCTCCTGCTCGAAGCCTACGTCTCCGTCGCCGCCCTGGTCGTGCTGGGGCTCGTACCGTTGAGTGCCGCCCTCGTCCTCGCCAGCGCCCCGCTCCTCCCCGGCCTCTGGCGCGGCATCTCGTCCGCGCGCGTCCCCGAACGCCTGGACCCCGTGGTCAAGAAGACGGCCGGCCTCCACGCCGCGTTCGGCCTCCTGTACTGCGTCGGCGTCCTGCTCGGCAGCTGACCCGGAGGCGCGGACCCGCGACCCAGGCGCCACACGCGGACGAGTTTCACGATCCGCCCTCGCGTACCGCCGAAGGTCTTTGCCCATCGAACCGCCGCGGGCCGCTCCAGGATAACGGCCCGCGTTCGCGGTACGGTGGCGTCAGAGGCTTACATGCCGCAGATGTAGAACTGGCGTGCCGATCCGGGTACCGCGGCATCCGGCGCCGCCGCGCTTCCCGCGGAGGGAGCGACCGAGACGAGAGGAGACCGGATGAACGAGAGGCTGTTGCGTGAGATCGACGAGGCATACGGGAAGCTACACGACGCGGCCGAGGAGTTGGCGAGGGCGGATCGGGCGCTCTCCGAGAGCGTCGGGAGGGCGCGTCTGGACAATGCCGAGGCGCTTCTGGAGGCGAAGAACGAGCGCACCGCGAACCTGTACCTCGAAGGGGTGCTCGACACCGACGAGCACCGCGCCCTGAGGGAGGCGAGGGATCGGGCCGAGCTCGACCACGGTCACGCCCGTCGCGAGGTCGAGAGGCTCCACCTCGTAGTGAGGCTCCTGTCCGCGAACCCCGGGAATGCCTCCTGAGAAGAGCGCTCTCGGAGCCATGCTAGGCCCATGAGGCGGCGTTACCCCTCCTGCCAGCAGCCCGAAGCTCCGCGTCGCGGCAGGTTGGGGGTTTGGAAAGGGTGATGAGTTCCGTAGAAGCATGAGGACGAGGGGGCAGGGCTGCGTGCGAACGCGGGGCAAGACGAGCATAAGGAGAGACGTGAACAAGACCGAGTTGATCGAGAAGCTTGCCGAGCGGACCGACGCGTCCAGGGCGGAGGCCCAGAGGTACTTCGAGGCTTTCGAGAGCATAGTGACCGAGACGCTCAAGGGCGGCGGGGAGGTTCAGATCACGGGCTTCGGCAAGTTCTACGTCCAGGAGCGCAAGGCCCGGGAGGGGACGAACCCGCAGACCGGAAAGAAGATGCAGATCCCGGCGAGCAAGTCCCCGGCCTTCAGCGCGGGCAACGGCCTCAAGGAATCCCTCTAGGGACATCCCCGCACCCGCCGGAGCAAGATCGTCGGTATGTCCCGGCGGGCTTCTTCTCCGTTGCCCTATCTTGGGGCCGTGTGTCCAAGAGCGGTGGATAAACCAGGAAAGGGGCGAGGAAGGAGCGGTCTAGCCCGGCCTTCTGTTGCGGTATGTCCGCGTCCCTGCAAGCTTTCTACGGGCGTGTTGTGTGGTCACATCGATCCCCGCCGTCCTCTGAAACACGCGCGAGGCCGTTCTAGAATGGCCGGATGCGACTTCTGCGGGGAGGACCTATGGGGAAAAACGCACCTTCCCGCGCGCTCTTCCGGCTTGGCGCCGGGGCGCTGCTCCTGGGCGCGTTCGTGTACGCGCGCTACGTCGAGCCCGGGTGGGTCGCCGTCCGGCGGCTGGAGCTCACCCTGCCGCGCCTCGCCCCCGAGTTCGACGGCTACCGGATCGTCCACATGAGCGATATACACATGGACCGCTGGATGACCCCGCGGCGCCTCACGAAGATCGTCGGCCTCGTGAACGACCAGGGTCCGGACCTCGTGGCCGCGACCGGCGACTTCGTAACCTTCTCGCAGCTAGCCTCCACGGCCCACCTCGCCCCGCTCCTCACCGCCCCATTGAGCGGGCTGCGAGCCCCCGATGGCGTCGTCGCCGTACTCGGCAACCACGACCACCGCGCGGGCGCGGAGAAAGTGCGGCCCCATCTACGGGATGCCGGCATTATCGAACTCGCGAACGAGGTACTCGGGATCCAACGTGGCCCCTCCGCGTTCAGCGTGGCGGGGGTGGATTGCATGTACATGGGCAAGGACGGGCTGGGCGCCGTCCTGGACGGGCTGCCGGAGAACGGCGCCGCCGTGCTCCTCGCCCACGAGCCGGACTTCGCCCTTTCGAGCGCAGCCACCGGGCGCTTCGACCTCCAGCTCTCGGGCCACTCCCACGGCGGGCAGGTTCGCTTGCCCTTCTTCGGCGCCCTGCTCTACCCGCGGCACTCGGGTACGTACCCGGACGGCCTGAACGAGGTACGCGGGATGTATGCGTACACCAGCCGGGGGCTCGGGACGGTGCTCTCCCGGCTGCGCGCGAACTGCCGGCCCGAGATCTCCGTCCTCACCCTGCGCTCCCCGAAAGGCGGCGACGAGATTTGAGCGACAAGCTTCTTGCAAGCCCCCGGTCGAGCCTGCCCTTCTACGACCGTGTGGGACCGCTCTACGATGCCATAATCGGCCCCGTCTCCGGCCGCGCCCGCGAGAGGGCGGCTAGCTCCCTGGGGCTCGGTCCCGGGGGGAGGCTCCTCCTCGTCGGGGTCGGGAGCGGCCTCGACCTGCCTCACCTGCCGCGTGATATTCGGGGCGTCGGCGTTGACCTGAGCGGTGGGATGCTCCGCCGCGCCCGCGCGCTGAGGGCGGGGATCGGGATGCCGAACTTCGAGTTGCGCGAGATGGACGCACAGGACCTCGACTTCCCCGACGGGAGCTTCGACGCGGTCTTCCTGCCGCTCCTCGTTAGCGTCGTCCCCGACGGCTCCCGCGCTCTCGCCGAGGCCGCCCGCGTCGCCCGGCCCGGCTCCCGCGTAGTGGTCCTGGACCACTTCTGGCCCGAGGAGCGCCCGAGGTCCTCGGCGGCGCGCGCCCTGGGCGGTGTCCTGGGACGCGTCGCCACCCACGCCGACCGGCGCTTCTCCGAGATACGGGCCGGGGCCTCGGACCTCCGCGCCCTCTCCGACGAGGAGCTCCCGCCGCGCGGCTTCTTCCGGCTCGTCGTGCTGGAGAAGCCGGGCCTGGCTCCCTAGGCATAGGAGGCGCGAAAGGGCTCCGTGTACCTAGGGTAGCTTCGCGCCGCCGAGCAGATCCTGCTCCGAAACCACGACGCCGT
>CADCVI010000083.1 GCA_902806105.1 uncultured Rubrobacteraceae bacterium | reverse complement strand
GCCGGAGAGCCACTCGTTGAAGCTTCGGCGGGTCTCGGCGATGACGCGACGCTGCTCGTCGAGCGGCGGGAGCGGGCCGTGGTCGAAGGCGGGCGACTCGCCGCGGCTGGCCCTGAGCTCCTCGCGCCTGGAGTCGGTCGCCCCAGCATCAACGGAGCCGTCGCTACCTATGACGACGCCATACTCGTTTCCGGCGGCCTCCTGGCCGACGAGGTTCCAGCGTACGTCCTTGGCGACGGCCTCGGGCGGGCGCTCCAGCGGGTCGCCGACGCCGCCCGCGCCGGCGGTCTCGAAGACGAGGCGGTCGCCCTCGAAGACGGGGACGTCGCTGACCTTGGAAGGGAGGTCTATCTCCTCGCCGTTCTTGCGGATCAGCGTCTTCTTCGACGGGCTGCCGGGTTTGCCGCCCGCGACGCCGTAGGGGAAGGTGTGGGCGCGGTCGTCCTGGTAGGTGATGCTGCCGTCCGTGAGGAAGCGGTAGACCTTTTTGATGCCGCAGCCGCCCCGGAACTGGCCCGCGCCGCAGGAGTCCGGGCGCGCCGAGTACTCCTCGACGATCATGGGGTAGTAGGTCTCCATGTACTCCGCCGGGACCGCCATAAACTCCGGCCACCAGGAGTGTCCGTCGAGGCCGTCCTTGCCGGGGATGGCGGGGATGCCGCCGTACAGGATCTCCATGGTCTGGAACGTCTCGCCGGTCTCCTTGACCCCCGAGTACACGAAGTTCGGGCTCGTGCCGTAGGAGCCGGAGACGTTGAAGCCGATGGCCTTGGCGTAGACCGCGCCCAGGACGTCGAAGAGGCGGGCCATGACCACGAGACGGTTGCTAAGCGGTGCCGGGAACTTCGGGCGGAGGACGCTCCCCTCGGGGATCGTCACCCTGATGACGTCCGAGTAACCGTCGTTGAACAGGATGGTCGGATCGACCGCGGAGATCAGGAACACCCCCGCGAACATCTGGAACATCTCCTTGTTCAGCAGGAAGTTGACGGGTCCCGGTACCTGATCGTCGGTCCCGGTCCAGTCCAGGTTCAGGGAATCGCCCTCGCGCCACATCGTGAGCTTGAGCTTGATCGGGCCGTTGCCGAGGCCGTCGTCGTCGGTGTAGTCCTCGAACTCGAAGGTCTGACCCTCCGGGATAAGCTGGCGTATAAGACCGATGATGCTCGTGCGCGTCCGGGCGAGCAGCGCGTCGCACGCCTCGAGGTACGTCTCCCTGCCGAAGCGGTCGCAGATGTCCTTGACGCGCTGGGCGCCTGCGGCGGTCCCGGCGGCTATCGCCATCACGTCTGCCTGCGTCTCGCGCGGCGTCCGGGAGTTGTGGCAGAAGAAGCGCAAGACCTCCTCGTTCAGCTTGCCGCCGTCGTAGAGCTTGACGGGGGGCATGCGCACGCCCTCCTCGTAGATCGAACGGGCGTCGATAGGGATGGAGCCCGCGGTCGAGCCGCCGACGTCCATGAGGTTGCCCCACTGCAACGCGTAGCCGACGCGCTCGGAATCGTCGCCCTGGCCGTGGAAGATCGGGCGGACGAGCAGGATGTCCGGGAGGTGGCTCGTCGAGCCCTCCATCATGTAGGGATCGTTCAGGGCGATCACGTCGCCGTCCTTGAGCTCCTCGACCTTGTAGGGGGAGTTTTCGAGGACGGTATCCACGGGGCTTCCGAATTGGCCCACGATCATGCGTCCCTGGCGATCCGCTATAAGGGGGAACTCGTCGGCCTGCTCGCGGATGATCGGGCTGACGGCGGTGGTGACCAGCACCCGGTCCATCTCGTAGCGGATGTTCTTCAGCGAGTTCTCGATGATGTCCAGCGTCACGCCGTCTATGTCGTGCTCGCGCACGAAGTCCGGCAGGGAACCTTTTTGAAGCACCATACCTCTACGCCTCCTCGATCAGGATGTTCCCGAAACGGTCAACGGCACCCCTGTAGCCCGGCTCGATGACCGTCGTGGTGTCGTCCTGCACGACTACCGCGGGCCCCGAGACCACGTTCCCGGGCGCGAGACTGTTGCGGTCCAGGATCGGGGTCTCCTCCCAGCCGCCGAAGTATGCCTTCTCCGTCCTCATCACGGCGCTCGATGCGTCCTCTCCCGCCCCGTCCTCGCCCTCGACGAGGCTCACGCCCTTGATGGTGCCGCGCCCGATGACGCGCAGGGTCGCGATCTCCAGCGGCGAGTCCGGCAGCTCGAAGCTGTAGCGCTGGCGGTGGGCCTCCTCGAACCTCTCGCGCAGGAACCCGCAATCCTCGCCCACGAGCTCCCCGAGCTCGAAGCGGCAGGGTATCTGGATGTTCTGGAGGTAGTAGCGGCAGTCGGCGTACAGGTCGAAGCGTTTGTCGGCCTCCTCGACCCCCTCGCCGTTCAGCCACGCATCTGCCTGCGCGACGAGCCCCTCGACCGTCTGCTTGAGCTCCGGGGCCGGGGTCTTCTCGGCGGTGCGCAGATACGTCTCGGGGAACTCGTTCTGGATGTCCGACGAGAGAAAGCCGAACGCGCTCATAACGCCCGGAGCCCGGGGGACGACGACGGGCTTCGAGCGGATCAGGCGTCCGAGGGCGCACGCATGCATCGGCCCCGCGCCCCCGAACGCGACGAGCCCGAACTCTCGCGGGTCGTGCCCGCGCTCGACGCTCACTACCCTGAGTGCCGCATGCATGTTCTCGTTGACGATCTCAAGGATCGCCTCCGCAGCCTCCTCCACGCTCATGCCCAGAGGCTTCGCAATCGTCCCGACGGCCTTTCTCGCCGCTTCCTCGTCCATCGTCAGCGTGCCGCCTAAAGCGACGCCGGGCGGGATGCGGTGCAGGACGACGTTCGCGTCGGTTACCGTCGGGGCCTCGCCGCCGCGCCCGTATGCAGCGGGGCCGGGGTCGGCGCCCGCGCTCGCAGGCCCTACCTGCAAGGCGCCGCTCGCGGAGAGGAACGCGATGGAGCCGCCGCCCGCGCCGACGCTGTGCACGTCCGTCGAGGGGACCTTGAAGCGGAAGTAACCCAGCGAGATCTCCCGCTGTAGCGGCGTCTCCCCGCCTACGCACAGCGCAACGTCCGTGCTCGTCCCGCCCATATCCAGCGTTAGTACGTCGGGCACCCCGATCTCGCGGGCGAGATAAGCCGAGCCCGTGACGCCACCGGAAGGTCCCGAGAGCGCGATCTGTATCGGACGCTCGGCCACCGCCTCGGTGCTCATCGCGCCGCCGTCGGAGCGGACGATGGAGAGGCGGCCCGCGAACTCCTTCTCCTCCATCGAGTCCTCGAAGCCGCGCATGTACCGGATCGTCCTCGGCTGCACCGCCGTGTTCACTACTGTCGTCAGCGTCCGCTCGTACTCGCCGTACTCCTGCCCGATGTCCGCCGAGATGGAGACCGGAAGGTCCGGGTACGCCCCGCGCACGATCTCGCGGGCCCTCCGCTCGTGGTCCGGGTTGACGTAGGAGTTGAGGAAGCCGATGGCGAGGGACTCCACGCCCCGCTCCACGAGGCGTTCCACGGCCGCGCGAACCTCGTCCTCGTCGAGCTCCGCGATGACGCTACCGTCCGCCGCCATGCGCTCGGAGATGCCGACTGTGTCCGTCGGGTCGGCGGGCGGGTCGGGCTTCTGGAGGGCCATCCAGCCGTAGAGCGGGCCGGGCGTCCAGGCGCGGGCGAGGTACAGGATCTGCTCGTGGCCCTTCGTCGTCAGGAGCCCCACGCGGGAGCCGGTGTTCGTCAGGATCATGTTCGTCACCACGGTCGTCCCGTGGAAGAGCAGCTTGAGGTCGGAGAAGGAGATCCCGGCCTTCCCGCACGCCCGCTCGATCCCCTCTACCACCCCCCTTGAAGGGTCGTCCGGCGTCGAGAGGACCTTCCCTTCCGTCAGCCCCCCCGAACCCTCGTCGAAGACCAGCACGTCCGTGAACGTCCCACCGACGTCCACCGCCACGTTGTAAGCCACGTTTTTCTCCCTCTGATCGGAAGCTGTTCAGCCGACCGGCACTTCGGCCCGCCGGCTTCGGGTATTTCGTGCCGGCTCCGGCTCCCCCACGAGCGCCGGTCGACACGCACCTCGCGGGTACGCCACCGGAGGCCCGGGACCGCTAACCGCTCTCCTCCTGCCGACGAGGCGCCGGAAGCGGCGTGCCCCCGGGCTCTTCATCCGGCCACCGGCTCGAAGACGCCTGCCTTGTACACCTGCCCCGGCAGCTCCTTGCCGAGCTTACCCGAGAGCCAGGCGGCCACCTCCACGAGCGCCGAAAGGTCGATCCCCGTCTCGTGCCCCATGCCGTGCAACAGGTACACGAGGTCCTCCGTGGCGATGTTCCCCGTCGCCCTCGGCGCGAAGGGGCAGCCCCCGGTCCCCCCGACGGCTGCATCGAGCACCGTCGCCCCGGATTCGACCGCCGCCAGGGCGTTCGCCATGCCGGTGTTGCGCGTGTCGTGGAAGTGGCAGCCCACCGTAACGCCGTGCGCCGCGATGCCCGACACGAGCTCGCGGACCCCGCGCGGCACCCCGACGCCGATGGTGTCGGCCAGCACGATCTCGTCCGGCCTCGCCTGCGCGATCTTTTCGGCGAGGCCGAGGACGTGCCCCGGTTCGACCTTCCCCTCGAACGGGTCCCCGAACGCCGCGCTCAGGGTTATGGAGACCCTGACCCCGTCGAGACGCGCCCGCTCCACGAGCCTGCCGGCGAGCGCCGCAGCGTCCGCGACGGTAGTGTTCTGGTTTTTTCTCGCGAAGGTCTCCGTGACCGGGAAGGCATAGCGGACCTCGTCGACGCCCGCCTCCACGGCGCGCTCGTAGCCCTTCTCGTTCAGGACGAGCCCCGCGTAGACCGTCCCCCCGCGACGCCGGAGGCCCTTCATCACCTCCTCGGCTCCCGCCATCTGGGGCACCCTCTTCGGGTTCACGAAGCTCGCCGCCTCGACCCTCGGGACCCCGGCGGCCGCGAGCCCGTCGCAGAGCTCGGCCCTGGTCTCGGGCGTCAGGGTCTCCCGCTCGTTCTGGAGGCCGTCGCGGGGGCCCACGTCCACGATCTCGACGCGCATCAGATGATCCCCCTCTCGCGCAAAGCCTCGCGCTCCTTCTCCCCTAGCTTCAACACCCCGCCGTAGACCTCGTCGTTGTGCTGCCCGAGGGCCGGCCCCGTCCAGCGGACCTCCCCCGGGGTCTCCGTGAGCCGCGGCACGACGTTCTGCATGGGGAACGGCCCTATCTCCGGGTCCTCGACCTCGACGACGTTCTCCCGCGCCCGGTAGTGCTCGTCCTCCATCATGTCGGCTGCGGTGAAGACCTTGCCCGCGGGCACCCCGGCCTCTGCCATCACCGAGAGGACCTCCTCCCCGGTCCGTTGTTTTGTCCAGTTCGAGATCATGGCGTCGAGCTCCTTCATGTTCTCCCCCCGTGCGTGGTGGGTTGCGTACCGCTCGTCCTCGGCCCACTCGGGGCTCCCGACGGCCTCCGCGAGCCTGCGGAAGACGTTGTCGGCGTTGCCGGCGATCAGGACGTAGTCCTCATCACGGGTCGGGTAGATGTTCGAGGGCGCGACGAACGGCAGGACGCTGCCGGTGCGCCCCCGCGTGTGGCCGGTGAGGACGTGCTCGGGGATCGTGCTCTCCATCAGCGCCAGGACCGCCTCGTAGATACCTATGTCCACGACCTGCCCGCGTCCCCCGTGCGCGTCGCGGTGGTACAGGGCCGTCAGCGCACCCAGGGCGCCGAAGGTCGCAGCGAGGGAGTCGCCGAGCGAGATGCCCGCTCGCGGCGGCGGCAGGTCCGGGAACCCGGTGACGTGCCGGATGCCGCCCATCGCCTCGCCGATGGAGCCGAAGCCCGCCCTCTCGCGGTACGGCCCGGTCTGCCCGTAGCCCGAGACGCGCACCATGACGAGGCCCGGGTTGACCTCCCTGAGGTCCTCGTACCCCAATCCCCAGCCCTCCATCGTCCCGGGGCGAAAATTCTCGATCAGGATGTCGGCCTCGGCGATGAGCCTTCTGGCGAGATCCTGCCCCTCGGCCTCGCGCAGGTTGAGCGTGACGCTCTTCTTGTTGCGCGCGATGATGGGCCACCACAGCGTGCGGTCCTCCTTGCGGTGGCGGCCCCAGACGCGCATCGGGTCGCCCTTGCCGGGCGCCTCGACCTTTATGACCTCCGCTCCGAAGTCCCCGAGAAGCTGGCCGCAGAACGGTCCCGCCAGAAGACTCCCCATCTCCACCACGCGCACACCCTCTAAAGGCCGTGGTGCACCGTTCCGGGCCTCGCTCATCTCCTATCCTCCTCTAGCGCCTTGATGACGAAATCCCTCCCCTCGTAGACGTGCTCTCGCATGATAATCTCGGCCCGCTCCGCGTCGCGTGCTTCGAGCGCCTTCACGATCTGGCGGTGATAGTGGTTCGAGATCGCCCGGTCCTCAGGCCCGTACCAGAAGAACGCCTTGAAGACGAGCGGCACCTGCACGGTCCGCCCCACGAGCTTCTCGAGCCGCGCGTTGCGGCTAGCCCGCACGATCGTCCCATGGAATTCCTGGTTGCAAGCCACGAGCCGCCGGACCTCCGCCTCGTGGTCCGACGAGAGCTCCGGCGATATCCCCTCCATCTCCCCGGCGAGCTCCCGGAGCCGCGCGACCTCTTCACCCCGAATGCTCCCCGCCGCCCTGCGCGCCGCGTGCCCCTCCAGCACCGCCCGAAGGTCGTACACGTCCCAGACCTCCTCCGCGCCGAAAGAAGGGACCACCGCACCCTTGTTCGCCGTCATCTCGACGAGACCCTCCGCCTCCAGCATCGCCAGCGCCTGGCGCACGGGCGTCCGGCTCACCCCCAACCGGGCAGCCACGCGCTCCTCGATCAGCCTCTCCCCGGGCCTATACTCCCCGACCAGGATAAGGTCCCGGAGCCGGTCCAGGACCGTGGCCCGACCAGCCCCGTCCGCCACGCCCCGCAGCTCGAGCCCCGTCCCGCCCTCGAAGAGCCCGCCCTCCATACCTCGACGAGCCCCCATGCCCCTACCTCCCACCCGACGCTCCGGGGAAAGTGCCCCCCAGCAGATAGATTCCCTCTCGGATAAGCATCGCGGCTCCCCTTGTTCCGGATCCCCGACGGGCATCCCCGCGGCGGATTGTATACAAAAGCTCGTGTTTGAGTCAATAGGAGCAAGCGCAGTGCGCGTCTGAGCCTAGTAGGGCGTCGAAGCGAAGGGGAAGAGGTGAGGATATGAGGGGCGTGCAACCGATGGTGGGAACCGGTTGTGTACAACGGGGTTCGGCCTGTGGTGGGGTGATCGGAGGAGCTGTGGAGAACTCTGGTCCGTTGAGGACGTGCTTCGGACGTTCGTGTTTTGCCGGGGCCTTCTGGGGCTCCGCGCCGGCCCTCGGCGCGGGTGGTTGGGGGCGAGGGGGTTGCTTCTCGTTTCTACGCCAGGGCGCTCCAGACTTCGAGCTTGTTCTTGACGTGGCGGATGACCTCGTCGGCGAACTCGCGGGTGCCGGAGGAGCCGCCGAGCTCGGCGGTGCGGGTGCCTTCGAGGACGTTCTCGAAGCAGGCCTCGTAGATCGCGCGGGAGACCCGGTCGGCGGCCTCGTCGTGGAAGAAGCCGAGGAGGGCGGCGCCGGCCAGGATCATGGCCATCGGGTTCGCGACGTTCTTGCCTTCCAGGCTCGGGGCGGTGCCGTGCGGGGCCTCGGCCATCACCGTCTCCGGGTTCTCGTCCTCGTCGAGGGCGATGAGGAGGGACTCGGCGCCGGCGATCGAGCCGAACATCTGGAGCACCAGGTCGCTGAGGCAGTCGCCGTCGCGGTTGAGCGTCGGGATGACCATCGGCTCGCCGTAGGTCGAGAGGAGCAGCGCGTAGGTAGCGTCTATAAGCTGCGGGTCGTAGCGAATGTCCTTGTTCAGGCTCGCGGCCCGGTCCATCTCTTCCTTCAGCATCCCCTCGTAGATGGGGGAGACCGTGTACTTGGGGCCGCCGAAGACCTTCGCGCGCATCTTGCGCGCCTGGATAAAGGCGAACTCCGAGACGCCGCGGCAGACCCTCCGCGAGATCTTCTCGGTCCGGTAAGCTACCTCGTCGAGGTCCTCGCCCTCGCGCCACTCCTTCGCGCCGTAGGCGTCGTCGACGGCCATCCTGACCACGGAGATGGGGGCGTGCAGCCCGACGATCGGGTTGACGCCGGGGATGCGCCGACCCGTGCGCACGATGACGGTGCCGTTTATGCCGCTCCGGAGGATCGCGTTCGGGGAGCCCACGTCACCCTGTACCTCGGGCGTGACGGTGGCGGCCTTTATGCCGAAGCCGTGCTTCTTCATCGCCTCTGCGGCCTCGTGGACTACCCTGTTCTCGGTGGCCCGGCGGTTCTCCAGCGAGAGGTCGTAACGCTTGAACTCCGTGTTCAGGCCCGTCACCGAGGGGTCGAGGACGCGCAGGGACTCTTCGAGCAGCTCCTGGCCTGTCTGGTCTCCCCCCATGACGACTATGGTCTTTCGATCCACGATAGTTCTCCTCCCGGATGCTTATGGTTCGCTGCTTGTTGTGCGGTTGAGTATACGCCGGTCGCCGGGGGGCTTCCGTTGCGCCGGAGGGGGTTGCGGGGTAGGGTGTCCGGGCGACCCGTGGTCTTTTGAGAGGTGGCGACCCGTATGACGCGGTGGGAAGGGACGGCTTGGCGCGTTTCCGGCTAGGGAGCAGCAGGCTCCTCGAGGTAGAGCTGCACAACGAGAAGGTCATGGCGCGGGCCGGCTCCATGGTCGCCTACGACGGGCAGATGAAGTTCGAGAAGGCCATCCTCGGCGGCGAGGGGCTCTTCGGGGCCTTGAAGCGCAGGGTAGGCGGCGAGGGCTTCGACCTGATGACCGTGACGGGGGCCGGGACGCTGTATGTGGCGCAGAACGCGGCTGAGATCCTGCTTGTCAACCTGGAGAACGACCGGATGTTCGTCGAGTCGAGCAGCCTCCTGGCCTTCGACTCCGGCATGAAGAGCGAGACCGTCTTCGCCGGGCTGCGCGGGGCCTCCTCGGGACAGGGGCTGTTCACCACCGCGATTACGGGCACCGGCACGGTCGCCGCGATCTCCGATGGGACGGCCATCGCCCTGGAAGTAACCCCGAACGAGCCACTCTTCGTGGACCCGGACGCCTTCGTCGGCTACACGGGCCACGTCAGCCAGGAGTTCGTCTTCGACGTGAACTGGAAGACGCTCGTCGGGCAGTCATCCGGCGAGTCCTACCAGCTCAAGTTCACCGGGGGAGGCGTCGTGTACATCCAGCCGAGCGAGAGGCGCTAGGGGAGAGATGCCCGAGTACACCCAGATCAACCAAAAGATGCTCTCCGTCGCCCTTCGCAACGAGGAGGTCTTCGCCAAGCGCGGGGCCATGATCGCCTACACCGGAAGCGTGGACTTCGCCCCGTCCACCTCCGGCTCTGAGGGTCTCTCCGGGATGGCGAGGCGCACCGTCACCGGCGAGCGCATGACCCTCATGGGCGCCCGCGGGACCGGCGAGGTCTTCTACGCCTACGACGGCAAGAGCGTGACGATGGTTTCTCTCTCGGGGGAGACGTTCTACGCGGAGAGCGAGAGCCTCCTCGCCTACGACGCGAGGCTCACGAGCGGGACGGAGTTTCTCGGCTCCTCAGGGGTGGGCGGCCTCGTCCGGGGCGCGGCCACCGGCAGCGGCCTTTTCACCACGACCCTCACCGGCTACGGCGAGCTCGCCATCGTCTCCGACGGCGGCGCCATCGCCCTCGACGTCACGCCCGAGCGCCCCGTCTCGGTCGACCCGCAGGCCTACATAGGACACCGCGGAAGGCTCCGGAGCGACCTCGTCACCGACGTGAGCTGGAAGACGCTCGTCGGGCAGTCCTCGGGGGAGTCCTACCAGCTCCGGTTCACGGGAGGGGGCGCCGTGTACATCCAGGCCGCCGAGAGGGGGGGTAACCGGTGATCTTCAACGCCCGAAACCTCCCCGCCGACGACAACGTCAACCCTTACGCCTTCTGCAAGGACGTCTCGGGCGAGGTGTTTATACAGAAGGGGAAGATGATCGCCTACTACGGCTCCTTGCGCTTCGAGTCGCTGAGCGCCGGCGCCTACGACAGCCTCATAAAGAAGTCCTTCAACTCCCCGCTGTACGCCAACGACTTCGTGGTCGCGACCGGGCGGGGCAGGCTCATCCTCGGCGACCGCGGCAACGATATAGCCTCCTACGATCTCGAGGACGGCAACCTCACGGTCCGCTCCTCGAACGTCCTCGGCTTCGATTCGTCCATCGTCTGCCAGGAGTCGACGGTCCCCGGCTACCTCACCCTCATCGGGACCGGCAAGTTCATAGCCTCCTCCAACGGCCCCGTCCACTTTCTCGAGCCCCCGGTCCGGGTTGACGAGGACGCGCTACTCGGCTGGGCCGACATGCCCTCGCCCTCCTACCGCTACGACTTCTCCTACATGCGCGGCTTCTTCGGCACGGCGCGCTCGATGATAGGGGGCCGGACGAGCGGCGAGGAGAAGCAGCTCGACTTCACCGGGAACGGGACCGTCCTCGTGCAGTCCTCCGAGCTCGGCCTCGCCGGAAGCTCCGCCCTCGACAAGGTCATCGCCCAGACCGGGAGCCTCCAGCAGAACGAGCTACACCAACTCCTCGCGAACATACAGCAGCGCCTGCAACAGGATCGCTGATCCCGACGCATGACCCCTCTTTACGTTTCAACGGATGCTCGCGGCGGCGTCTTCCACGAGCCCCGGCACGGGATGAAGATACTTCACCCCTCTTACGGCCCTCGGCCCAGCGAGAAGCCACACCCTGCGGAGGTTCGTGATGTCCGCTGACTCCGCCCTGGCAGACCTCCTGGGCGACGAGCGGTTCGTCTCCCTCACGACGTTCCGCAGGTCCGGTGAGCCAGTGTCGACCCCCGTGTGGGTCGGACGCGACGGCGATGCCCTCGTCGTGACCACCCCGCAAACTAGCGGCAAGGTCAAGCGTATCCGCAACAGCCCGCGCGTCGAACTGTGCCCCTGCAGCCGGATGGGGCGCGTGAAGGACGGCGCAGAGACCGTCGCCGGGGTAGCGGAGATTGTAACGGACGAGGCCGCTCGGAAGCGCCTGACCGGGATCATCCGCGGGAAGTACGGGCTGGAGTACCGGGTGGTGATGGGCATCGAGCGCCTCCTGAAAAAGCCCGGCGACGAGAACCGGGTAATCCTGCGCATCACCCGCGCCTGACGAGGGGGGGGGCGCCCGGGCCAGAAAGCCGGACGCGGAAACTAGGCCTCATCATGGGGGAGCGCTGCGGTCTATTCCTATGCTCCGCCATGCGGTTTGCTTGCCCCTGGGGGTGTCGGCAGCTTCTCCGGCCGCCCTGTGATGCGGCTCGTGGCCGTCGCGGCAGAGCGGCAGTTCTGATCGGCGGCGGCCCACCAGCCTGTGTCGTCGAGGTAACGGAGATCGGGGATTGCCCCCTTCGGGATCCTTCTGCGAGTTTACTTCGACCCGTCAGCTGATTGCCAGGAGTACCATGCTACCCGGAAGCCCCGCCGGTGCCATCGTAGGGGCCCGGAGGCCGCAACTTTTCATGGACCTCCGCCGTTGCCGCCGATCGCGCGCAGCACTACTTCGAAAGCATCAGGCTCCACCCTTACGCCGCTGTTGTAGGGGTAGTCGAGGACACCGACCACGTGGAGGATGAGTGCGACCAGCGCGGTCAATCCCGCGACCGTCACGGCGTGCAGCCAGGCGGGGCCTATGCCAAAGAGGTAGGTAAACGCGATGGTAAGCGTCCCTCCGACCACGAGCACGACCCATACGATGTA
>CADCVI010000082.1:5440-11938 GCA_902806105.1 uncultured Rubrobacteraceae bacterium | reverse complement strand
GGTGCGAATTCGGCGGCTTCTCTCATCCGGTCGCCTCGACGTAGTAGCCCTCGTTGTTCGGCGGGCCGTAGACGTAGCCTATGTAGTTGGCGCCGGCCACGGTGTTGAAGATCAGGGCGCCACCCCGATAGAAGGTCGCGCCCCCGATGTCGACGAACTCGACGGAGACCGCGTCGAGGTCCGCGTACTCGGCCTTGACGTTGCGGGTGATCAGAACGTAATCCTCCTCGCTGTGCGAGCGGGTGTCTATCATGAGCCACGCGCCCCTCGCGCCATCGCGCGCGTCCCGTCGCTCGTCGAGCACGTCGTACTCGGGTACCGTCTCCGGCCGCTCGAAGCTGCCTACCCGCATCCGCCCGCTCGCCTCCCAGCGCGCGGCCATCTCCTCTGAGGCCGCCCTCTTCTCCGGCGAGAACGGCTCGGGCGCGTTCCGCACCTCGGGGGGCGCAACGGCCTGCAGCGGCCCGTCGCCGGCCCGCCAGAGCCAGCCGGCGACGACCGCCGAAAATATGAGCAGCATCAAAGCCGATGCACGGAGCAGAGGGAACCTTCCTCTAGTAGCGGGGCTGCTTCCGGGCGACTTACTCGATAAGGCCCTCCTCCTCGAGGTACTCGCGGGCGACGTCCTCGGGGTCCTCCTGTTCGAGGTCAACCCGGCCGTTCAACTCGCGCATAGTCTCCACGTCGATGCTCGCGGTGACCTCGTTAAGGACCTTCTCCATCTTCGGGTTCTTCTCCAGGGTGTCGGAGCGGACGACGGGGGCCGGGTTGTAGAACGGCCAGATGCTCTTCGGGTCCTCCATCACGGTCAGCTCATCGGAGGCGAGCTGGCCGTCGGTCAGGAAGCCCACGCCGACCTCGCCCTCGTCGCCGCCCGTGATGCCCTGGTAGCGCAGCCCGAGCTGGTTGGCGATGGTGATCTTCTCGAAGTCGAAGGCCGAGTAGTTCTCCTGCATGTTCGGGTAGCCGTCCGAGCGGTTCTGGAACTCGGAGTAGGAGACGAAGGTGAGCTCCGGGGAGGCTTCGGCCAGGTCGGCGAGGGTCTTGAGGTTTCGCTCCTCGGCCACGTCCGAGCGGACGAAGATCCCGTAGGTGTTGTTGAAGCTTGCCGCCTTTAGCATAGTGTCCGGCGTCTCGCGCTGGGCGTAGAGCTTCTTCGCGGCCTGGTAGGTAGCCTCGGGGCTGTCCAGGTTCTCAAGTTTCTCCTCGCCGTAGTCGAGGATCGCCACGAGCGCCGTGCCCGTGTACTCGGGGTAGAGGTCGATCTCGCCGTTCTGGAGCGCCCGGTCGGCGATCTGCTCGCTCCCGAGGTTCAGGCTCCTTTCGACGTTGAAGCCGGCGTTCTCGAGCGCCTCGGAGTACATGTTGCCGAGGATGTACTGCTCCGTGAAGTTCTTCGAGCCCACGGCGATGGTAGGACCGTTGCCGCCCCCGCCACCGGAGTCGCCTCCGCTACTGCTGCTGCCCACGTTGCCGCAGGCGACGACGGCGAAGACCGCGAGGGTCCCCAACAGCAGGGATACCGCGCGGATCAGCTTCGTCTTGTTCTTCATCTAGTTCCCTTCTCTTTCGTTTATCCGGAGCGCCTCTGTTGCGCGATCTTCAGCCCCTTCGGGGTAAAGGTTCGTTCGAGTGCCTCGAAGAGCACCTCCGTGAGGATAGCAAGTGCCGCCACCGAGAGTGCCCCGGTCAGCAGGATGGCCGTGTCGCCCCGGGCGAAGCCCTCCACGATCAGGTCCCCGAGCGCCCCGCCGCCGATAAAGGTCGCCAGCGTCGCGCTCGCCACCACCTGCACCGCGGAGGTGCGGATCCCGGCGAAGATCACCGGCACCGCTATGGGGAGCTGGATGCGCGACAGGATCTGGCCCTCCGACAGCCCCATGCCGCGGGCGGCGTCCACGACCTCCTGGCGCACCTCCCGGAGGCCGGTGGACGCGTTGATCAGGATCGGCGGTACCGCCAGCGCGGTGAGCGCCAGGAGGGGTGCTGCGAACCCGAAGCCCAGAAACGGGAACACTATCGCCAGCAGCGCCAGCGACGGTATGGCGCGTCCGAGGTTGCCCACGTTGATCGCGATGGCGGATCCGAGGTGCGTGTTGCGCACCGCGAGCGCGACGGGGACCGAGATCAGGATGCCCAGCAGCGTGGCGAGCACGGAGAGCTGGATGTGGGTCCACACGAGGCTTGGGTACGTCGGACGCTGGAGGGTCTGGAGTATGCCGTCCAGCATCAGTTGGCCCCCCTGGCCCGGCGGGCCCACGGCCTCATGTAACGCTCCACGAGGAGCAGGGCGATGTCCGCGAAGATCGCCATGAGCGTCGCCATCACCGCCCCCGTCAACACCAGCGTCGGGAAGTTCCGGTCTATCCCGTCGAATATCAACTGCCCGAGCCCGCCGCCCGAGATAAACGCGCCGATGACGGCGATGCCGATCACCGTGACCGTCGCGATGCGGATGCCGGCCACGATCACCGGCAGCGCCAGCGGCAGCTCGACCCGGAAGAGGATCTGGCGGTTCGTCAGGCCCATGCCGCGGGCCGCGTCTATCGTCTCGGGGGCCACGGCGTCTATGCCCGTCACCACGTTGCGAATAAGGACCAGCAGCGAGTAGGAGACGAGCCCGATGATCACGGGCTTCTGCCCGAGGCCGACCCCCATGGCGACGAGGAAGGCGAAGAGCGCCAGGCTCGGGATCGTGAACAGGAAACCCGTCGCGAAGAGCACCGGAGTGTAGAGCCTGCGGTAGCGGGCGACGAGCACCCCGAGCGGCAGCGAGATGGCCAACGCGATGCCGACGGAGACGAGCGACAGGTAGAGGTGCCCGATGACGGCGGGCCATACCTCCTCGAAGAAGTTCTCCCTAAGCCAACCCCAGTCGAAGAACTCTGGCTGCAGGCTCTGCAAAGCCACGATAGGCACGGCTACTTGGTGGCTCTGCCGGAGAGCTGCCGGATCGCGTCCAGCGTGAGCGAGCCTAGCACGTCGCCGTTGGAGACGACCACGCTGCGCTCCGCCCCCGCCCCGATCATCTCGGAGAGCGCGTCCTTGAGGCTCGTCTGGTTCGAGAGTCGGGGCAGGTCGTCTGGCTGCCCATTGGCAGGCTCGAGCTCCATATCCCCGACCCGCGTCAGCGAGAGCCGCTTGAGGACCCTGTCGCTCCCCACGAACGAGGAGACGAACTCGGAGTTGGGGGCGGCGAGGATGTTCTCCGGCGTGTCGTACTGGGCGAGGATGCCGCCCTCCTTGAGGATGGCGATCTTGTCGCCCATCCTTATTGCCTCGTCGATGTCGTGGGTGACGAAGACTATGGTCTTCTTTATGTCGTCCTGGATGCGCAGGAACTCGTCCTGGAGGCGCTCGCGGGTGATCGGGTCGACCGCCCCGAACGGCTCGTCCATGAGCATGATCGGGGGGTCCGCGGCCATGGCCCGCGCAACCCCGACGCGCTGCTGCTGGCCGCCGGAGAGTTCGGCCGGGTAGCGGTCGCGGTAGCTGCCGGGGTCGAGGCCGACGAGGTCCAAAAGCTCCTCGGTCCGCGACTTTATGCGGCCCTTCTCCCAGCCGATCAGGCCGGGCACGGTCCCGATGTTCTCCGCGATGGTGCGGTGGGGGAAGAGGCCTATCTGCTGGATGGCGTACCCGATCTTGCGCCTGAGTTGCGTCCCGCTCATCGACGTGTTCGGCTCGCCGTCTATGAGTATCTGGCCCTCGGAGGGCTCGATGAGGCGGTTGATCATCCTCATGCTGGTGGTCTTGCCGCACCCGCTAGGCCCGACCAATACGCAGACCTCCCCTTCGGGAACCTCGAAGGAGAGGTCGTTGACCACCGGCCTCTCGGAACCGGGGTAGGTCTTGCTGACGCTCTTAAACTCGATCATTGCATCTCCTGTGGGCCCAGGGGAAGAACTCCCCGCGGTCCTTGCGCGCTTCTGCGGGTACGATCATCGACCCTCCTAAGCCATCGGGAACGGTTAGGAAAAGTATACGGCATTCCTGTGGTGTAGAGTCAAGCATCCGACAGACATACCCGTCTCGGGGTATACAAAGGTGCGCGTGAGCACGGAGACTTCCCGACCCACGATAGCCCTCGCCGGCGGCGGCCACGCCAACCTCCACACGCTGCGGCGCACGGGAGAGCTGACCGGCCGCGGCTTCGACGTGGTCCTCGTCGACCCCTCGGAACACCTCTTCTACTCGGGCATGGCGACGGGCGTGCTCTCCGGCTCCCACAGACCGGACGAGAACCGCGTAGGTATCCGCAACCTCGTCGAACGGGGCGGGGGCCGCTTCGTGCAGGGTCGCGTCGCCGAGGTGCTCCACCGGGACCGCCTCCTGCTCCTCGAGGACGGCCGCACCGTCCGCTACGACGCCGTCTCCTTCTGCCTGGGAAGCGGGACGCGCGCCGAAGAGGGCACGGTACCCGTGAAGCCGGTCTCCAACCTCGAACGCGTCAGGAAGCGTCTCCTCGCCGCCGAGCCCGGCGCGGCCCCGGGAATAGTCATCGTGGGGGGCGGGGCGGCTGGCTGCGAGGTCGCCGTCAACCTGGCCGCCCTGTCGCGGGGGGCCGGGCTGGGCGCCGAGATCAAGCTCGTCGAGGCCGCCCCGGATCTCCTGCCCACCTCCCCGAAGACCGCCCGCCGCATCATGCGCGGGCACCTTCAAGACCTTGGGGTTGGTGTGATCCTGGGCCGACGCGCCGTTGCGGAGAACGGCGGCGTAGTACTCGAAGACGGGAAAGAGCTACGGTCCGACCTCACCCTCGCCGCCACGGGTGTCTCCCCGCCTGGGGTCTTCGCCCACTCCGGCCTCGCCA
The DNA here is from genome assembly GCA_902806105.1 of uncultured Rubrobacteraceae bacterium. Next base: position 7,125 of record CADCVI010000082.1, on the reverse strand, counting down.
CCGGCGATGATGGTGCCCTGTGGGTGGACCGCCACCTCCGGAGCCCCAACGACCATCGGGTTTTCGGCGGCGGGGACGCGGTCGCCTTCCGCGGGGGCCGGCTACCCCGGTTCGGGGTCTTCGCCATCCGCCAGGGGCCCGTCCTCTACCACAACCTCCAGGCCGCCCTGCGCGGGGAGCCGCTCTCCGCCTACAGACCGCAGAGGCACTACCTCTACGTCCTCGACCTTGGCGACGGGACGGGCCTCGCCATCTACGGCCCGCTCGCCAACCGCAGCCGCCCCGCCCTGCGCCTCAAGCACCTCATAGACCGGCGGTTCGTGCGGGAGTACGGCTAATTAGCACCCTGCGTCCCGCGCTACGGTCCGGGCGACAGGCGGCGTGGCGCCTCCAGACGACTTGCTGATAGCTTGCGGCTGAGGGCGAAGCGGGGCTGACTAGCTCTTGTTTCCTATGCCCAGCAGGAGGTAGAGGATCAGGTACAGCCCGACCGCCGTCAGGGCGACGGTGAAGAGGCTGCCCGGGTCGAGGTACCGCTGCAGGTCGGGGACGGCGTTTAGGAGGAGGGCCGCCGGGGATTCGAGCAGCACGCCGAGGCTGTAGACGGCCCGGGTCACGGTGTTCGCGCCCGCGTTGATGTTGACGTAGACGAGGGCGACGTGGATCAGGATCAGGATGATCACGAACCCCAGGATCGTGCGAATAAGCGACATTTACCTCCCTCCGCGGGCGCCGTTCTGGGAGGCGGCCCGCCTACCGTCCGACCTGTTCTCCCTGGTGGTCTCCTCCGACCCCTCCGGCACGCGGCCGGTGGGCCTGACCCTCTCCCGCCTTCTGGACCCGCCCTCAACGCCGCCGAAAAGCACGAAGGCGGCAGCGGCAACGAGAAAGCAGACCATCCCGACGAGGAACGTCACCCAGTCCCGCATCGCTACGCCCGCGGCGCCTGCGGCGCCAGAGACCCAGCAGAGCGCGAAGAGGAGCCCGGCCTCGCGATTCATGCTCTCGGAGGCCATGTAGAGGCCGAGGGTGATGCCGGCCAGGCAGACCAACAACAGCAGCACGCCGACAACCGTAAGGACAAAGCTCACCCCGCAATACTACCCGACCCTGAACCGGTTGGCACGCGGGCCGCCTACCGGCCACCCTACCTGCCGGCCATCGACCGGCGGTAGGCTTTCATGGCGGCGAGGAACTCGTCCCAGGAGCGTTCGGGGGACTCCAGGCGGTTCCCGTAGAGCGAGAACTTGTGTACGAGCTCGTGCACCGCGGAGGCGTCCTCCGAGACGCACCCAGGCCGCGCCACGATCAGGACCTCCCAGTCCTCCTCTTCCTTGATGTTGTTTATCGCCTCTTTTAGGGCCGGCTTGTGGTAGAGGAGGGCGCCGGGGGCGTCGGGGTCCTCGTAGCGGGCCACGACCTCGAGGCCGTGCTCGGCGGCGAACGCCTCGCAGGCCGCCTCCTGTTCTGGGCGGGAGGGCGGCGTTCCGGCGGGGTCCGTGCGGATGTAGATGGCGGCTCGGGGCACTGAAAATCCATGATAGCACGGCCCCCGTCTGGTATGATTCTGCCCTGCAAAGACGCGCGTCGGGACGTGGCGCAGTCTGGTAGCGCACTCGGCTGGGGGCCGAGTGGTCGCCGGTTCGAATCCGGCCGTCCCGACTTTCTCAAGAACCGTTTACGGA
>CADCVI010000082.1:0-5430 GCA_902806105.1 uncultured Rubrobacteraceae bacterium | reverse complement strand
CGGAGAGGCCTGAAGAGTTTTGGACACGATCTACTTGCTGCTCGGCATCGTTGGGTTCATGGTCGTCATCGCGGCCTTCTTTTTCGGCAGCTTCCTGATGCTGGACTTTATCTGGGGCCGCCGCGGGGGCGACGCCTAGCAGGGGCGTGTAGGCCCCGCTCTGACCCCCGCGCGTGATCCCCTCCCTCAAAGACCTGCGCCTCGTTGAGCCGGGGTGCCTGCTCCTGCACGAGGCCCACGACGAGGCCCGCCTCGCCCGCCTGAAGGAGCGCATAACCTCTGAGCACGAACAACGCAACCCCGTTGTGGCCTCGCCCTACGGGGACCGCTTCCTCGTCCTCGACGGCGCCCACCGCGTTCGCGCGATGGACGAACTTGGCGCCCGCTTCGTCCTCGTGCAGGTGGTAGAGCCGCCGGAGCGGGCGGAGGGCTGGGGCCACGTCGTCGGGGGCATGGGCGCCATCGGCGACGCGGACGGCCTCGTCGTTGCCGAGGCGCCGGATGAGGAGGCCGAAGGCGAGGCCGTCGCCGAGATCGAGACGGCCGGGGGCGGGGCGGTCTCCGTCCGGTCACTGGGGGTCGGCCCCCTGGCCCGGTCCAGGGCCATGTGGGCGTTGCAGGCCCGCTACCCGGAGGCGGCGGCGGTGAGGCGGGTGGAGCCCGACGTGGCCGTGCGCCTCATGAAAGGGGAGGCCCTGGTCCGCTACCGCCCGTTCTCCCCCGAGGAGCTCGTCGAGATCGTGGGCTCCGGCGCCGTCCTGCCCGCGGGCGTCACCCGCTTCCGGGTGCGCGAGCGCGTCCTTGGCGTCCGCTACCCTCTGGGCAGGATGATGGAAGGTGAACCCCGCGCCCGCAACGTCGAGCTGAGGAGGTTCGTCTCGGAGCGCTGGGCCGAGAACCGCGTGCGTTACTACCGGGAGCCCGTCGTCCTCTTTGAGTAGCCGGGGCGAGTAGCCGGAGCGCGGCGGGGGTATAACCAACGGCCAACGGGGAGAGCGGGGTGGGGGGTCGTCGCGCGAGTCGATGTCCGCCCTTACGGTCTCCGAGGATCGCCGGGGGGCCGCGTACGTTTGCGCCTTCCGGCGGCGGAGCAGAAGGAGTACGCGCGATGGGCGGGACGACGATGCGGCGCGCGAGGGGCGTCAGCCGCCGCGGCTTTCTGAAGATGGGTGGGCTCGCCGGGGCCGCCGTGCTCGGGGGCGGTACGCTGGCCGGTTGCGGGGGCGGGGAGAGCTCGGGCGGGGCGGTCGAGATCACGCTCGGCTTCATACCCGACGAGGCCGGCGGGCTCCAGACGTTGCTAGACCGCTTCAACAAGCAGAACAGGGGCGAGATCCAGGTAAAGTGGCGCCAGATGCCGGCCTCCAGCGCCGAGTTCTTCGAGCAGATGCAGGCCGAGCTCCAGTCCGGAAAGAGCACGATGGACATCATCGCGGGCGACGTGGTCTGGCCCGCCCAGTTCGCCGCCAACGGCTACATCCTGGACCTCTCCGAGCGCTTTACCCAAAAGATGCAAGGGAAGTACCTCGAAGGCCCGGTCCAGGCCGTCCAGTTCGAGGGCAAGACCTACGGCGTCCCGTGGTTTACCGACGCCGGGATGTTCTACTACCGCACGGACCTCCTGGAGAAGTCCGGCTTCTCCGAACCGCCGAAGACCTGGGAAGAGATGAAAAGCATGTCCGAGAAGGCCAGGTCGGACAGCGGGACGAGGTTCGGGTACGTCTTCCAGGGGGCGGAGGACGAGGGCGGGGTCGTGGACGCCCTGGAGCACATCTGGAACGCCGGGGGCGACGTCCTCGACGGGAGCAGGGTCATCATAGACAGCCCCGAGTCGGCCGAGGGCCTGAAGCTCCGCCGGAGCCTCATCACCGACGGCGTGGCGCCGCAGGCCTCCGGGGACTACACCACCCAGGAGTCGCAGGCGAGCTTCACCAACGGCGACGTGGTCTTTATGCGCAACTGGCCTTTCGTGTACGGGTTGCTCTCCGACCCCGAGACCTCCAGGGTGAAGCCCGGGCAGGTGAACATCGGGGCCTTGCCGGTGGCCGACGAGGGGGACACGAGCTTCAGCGGCCTGGGCGGCTGGAACTTTATGGTCAACGCAGGCGCGGAGGACAAGATCGAGGAGATATGGACCTTTATCGAGTTCATGTCCGCCCCCGAGCAGCAGCAGACGTTCGCCGTCGAGAGTGCCCGCCTGCCCACCCTGAAGAGCCTCTACGAGAGCGACGAGGTCCTGAACAAGCTGCCGGTCGCCAAGCTCGGCCGCGAGGCCCTGGAGAACACCCGCCCGCGCCCCGTCTCGCCCCTCTACTCGGACATGTCCCTGGAGATGGCCGAGGAGTTCAACGCCGCCCTCAAGGGCGAGGTCCCCGTGGACGAGGCGCTGGCCAACCTTCAGAAAGGTCTGCAAAACATAGCGGACCAGGCATAGGGGTACCGAGTCATAAGGCCTCGGGTCCTGGGCCCCACGCGTGGGGGCGCGTCCGTGGGGGTCGAGTCAAGGGGACGCTACCCAACGGCCCGATAACCCACGAAGCGGCGTCGCGCGAACGATCGTCTCAGGCCTGAGGATCCTCCAGCTGCTCCACCGTGATGCGCACGCGTCCCAGGTCGGTGTAGCCCTTCTCTTCGGGCAGGCGGAAGTGGTCCACCAGCGTCTGGCCCAGGTACTCCCCGTCCAGGAAGACGAAGAACTGCTCGGAGGGACCGACGGCCATCTTGCCCTCCGCTACGAACTTTTGGCGTATGGCAGCCCCTTTGCGTGCGCGCCCTTCCGGCAACCCGACCACCTCCCCTAGAGGCTCGTAGGCTTTGCGTCCCCGCCTCGCGACGGGTTTGCCCTTTCTTACTTCCACCCGGAGTGTGGCAGCGGATGACGTCCGGATCGATATGCCAGGTGGCCAATCCGGGGGACGTGAAGGGGCGTACCCCCGGCGGGGCCCCGCCGGGCAACAGGGGGAGGCGTTGGTGGGGCCACGACCCCCGCGCACAGACGTCCGCCGCCAACGGCCAGTTTTTGTGCGAGCCCCCGAAACCCGAGAACCTCGCCCGACCGGGTGCTGGGGCGGTTTCCTCGGCGCGTTTCAAAACGGTAAAACCATGTGCTACGCTGCGGGCGTGGCAGAGAGCGGCGGTCCCGACCCGATGACGAGAGATTTCGGCTCCCGGTCCGGCGTACTCGATTTTCCCTGCCACGCGCATCCGGAGGTCCTGCAATCACCGCGGAGGTAGAGCTTTGACGGCCACGGTCGTGCTCGGGTTGGCCTGGGGGGACGAGGGGAAGGGGCGGGTCTGCGACGCCCTCGCCTCGGACGCCCACTATGTATCGCGGTACTCCGGCGGCAACAACGCCGGGCACACCGTCCGCGTCGGCGAGGAGGAGTTCAAGCTCCACCTCATCCCCTCCGGCATCGTGCGCGAGGACGTCGTCTGCACCATCGGCAACGGGGTCGTGGTGAACCCCGAGGTGCTCGTCGAGGAGGTAGAGGCGCTCGAGGCGCGCGGGATCAGCGTCAGGGATCGGCTCAAGATCGACGGCCGGGCTCACCTCATCATGCCGTACCATATAGCGCTCGACTCCCACCGCGAGATAGCTCTGGGCGATGCGCGCATCGGCACCACCAACAGGGGCATAGGCCCCGCCTACGAGGACAAGGTCGCCCGCTACGGCGTTCGCGTCCAGGACATCTCGGACGAGGGAATCCTCAAGACGAAGCTCAAGGCGGCGCTGCGTGAGAAGAACTCGATCTTTGTGAACGTCTACGGCGAGAAGCCCTACGACGTCTCCGATCTCGCCTCCTGGCTGCGCGGCTTCGAGGAATTCATCCGGCCGATGCTCGCCGACACAGGAACCCTGCTGCGCGACGGCCTAGAGCGCCGCGAGAAGGTCCTGCTCGAGGGCGGCCAGGCCACCCTGCTGGACAACGACCACGGCACGTATCCGTTCGTGACGTCCTCCAACCCGACCGTCGGGGGGGCCGTCACGGGTTCTGGCATCCCGGCCGGGCAGCTGGAATACGTCGTCGGCGTGACCAAGGCGTACACGACGCGGGTCGGGGACGGGCCGATGACGACCGAGCTCTTCGACGAGGTGGGGGAGAGGATCCGGGAGGTCGGCGGCGAGTACGGGACGACGACAGGAAGGGCCCGGCGGGTCGGGTGGCTGGACCTCCCTGCCATAAAGTGGGCCGCCTCGCTTAACGGGATCACACACTGCGCGCTGACGATGCTCGACGTGCTCTCCTGCGTAGACGAGGTCAAGATCTGCACCGGCTACGAGGTCGATGGCAAGCCCTTCGACGGCTACCCGATGCACCAGACGGATCTGCACCACGCCCGCCCCGTCTACAAGACGTTGCCCGGGTGGGGCGAGGACATCACGGGGTGCAGGATGCGGGTGGACCTGCCCGAGGCGGCGCGGGACTTTGTGGGGTTCGTGGAGGCCGAGGTTGGGGCGCCCCTGTGCATGATCAGCGTCGGGCCCGAGCGCGACCAGGCGATCGTGGAGAGGATCGGGACCTAGCGCCGTGCGGGTGATGGTCGTCGGCAGCGGGGGGCGGGAGCACGCCCTGGTCGAGGCCCTGGCCGCGAGCCCCCTCGAACCCGAGATGTTCGCCGCCCCGGGCAACCCCGGGATAGCCCGCATAGCGCAGACCGCGGACATCCCCGTGGACGACCTCGTCGCCCTGCGCGATTTCGCCAGGGAGAACGAGATAGACCTGACCGTGGTAGGTCCCGAATCTGCCCTGATCGGGGGCATCAGCGAGTGCTTCTGGGAGGAGGGCCTGAAGGTCTTCGGCCCCTCCCGCGCCGCCGCCCGCATAGAGGGCTCCAAGGTCTTCGCCAAGGAGCTCATGCGCCAGGCCGGCGTCCCTTCGGCCCACTTCGAGGCCTTCGACCGCGAGGCGGCGGCCCTCGCCTACCTCTCCACCCGCCGCGACTTCCCGGTCGTGGTGAAGGCCGACGGAACCGCGGCGGGCAAGGGCGTCACCATCGCCCGCAACCGCGAGGAGGCCGAGGAGGCCGTGAGGGCCTCGTTCGCCGGCAAGTTCGGGGCCGCCGGGGAGAGGATCGTCATAGAGGAGTACCTGGAGGGGAGGGAGGCCTCCATCTTCGTCGTAACGGACGGGCGGGAGATCCTGCCGTTCCTCCCGGCCCAGGACTACAAGCGGGCCTTTGATGAGGACGAGGGGCCGAACACCGGGGGGATGGGGGCGTACTCCCCGATCATGTGGATGGAGCCCGCCACCTACGCCGCCATCCTCGAGGACATCATCCGCCCCACCATCCACCACTTGTCTCTTATAGGGGCGCCCTACACGGGCCTGCTCTACGCCGGCGTCATGGTCACGGAGACCGGGCCGAAAGCCCTGGAGTTCAACTGCCGCTTCGGGGACCCCTAGACCCAGGTCATACTTCCCCGCCTCG
>CADCVI010000081.1:421-12072 GCA_902806105.1 uncultured Rubrobacteraceae bacterium | reverse complement strand
CGACCCGTTGCCCGTGAACGGCGCCGTCCTGACGGCGGTCGGGGCGATGCTCCTCGGTTCCCTCTGCTATGCCCTGGGTGGCAACTACATCAAGCTGACGTTCTCCGGGGTCCGCCCCCTAACCATGGCGTTCGGCCAGCAGGCGGGCGCGTCGGCGCTACTGCTGCCCCTGGCGGCGGCGACGCTGCCGGGGGATCAACCCTCCACTACCGTCGCCCTCTCCGCGGTGGCGCTCGCCCTGCTGTGCACGGCTTTCGCGTATCTGCTGTTCTTCGCTCTTATCGCCAGGGTCGGGCCAACCAGCACCTTTACCGTCACGTTCCTCGCGCCCGGGTTCGGGGTGCTGTTCGGGGTCTTGCTGCTCGATGAGCCCTTCGGGGCCGGGACGGCGCTTGGGCTCGGGATCGTGCTGCTCGCCGTCGCGCTCGTTACGGGGGTCGGCCGCGCGAAGGGATGAACTTATGCGGTCCTAGCGGGGGTACAGGATCATCTGGGTGCAGCGGAACAGCGCGAGCTTCTTGCCGGAACCCTCATCGGTGACGGTCGCGTCCCACACCTGCGTTGCCCGCCCGCCGTGGACGAGGTTCGCCTCGCACGCTATGGCCCCCTCGCGCTTGGTCCCCAGGAAGTTGCTCTTGAGCTCTACGGTGGTGAAGCCCTCGGCGCCTTCGGGGAGGTTCACGAAGCAGCCGTAGCCCGCGGACGTGTCGGCGAGGGCCACGATCGTCGCCGCGTGCAGGTAGCCGTTCGGGGCGAGGAGTTCGTCGCGGAGCTCCAGGCGGCTCTTCAGAAAACCCTCTCCAGCTTCCAGGACCTCAAGGCCGATCAGACCCGGCAGCTTGCCGTCTCCACGCCCGTTCAGATTATCGAGAAGCGACACGGTTTATCCTCCCACACGAATACAAGAGCCGTTCCATTCTTCCAGAAGATGCAGGCCCCGGAGGACGAGAGAGGGGCGAGGCCGAAGCCCCGCCCCCGAAACCGTGCCCGAGGGCCCGGAAACCCTTTTCCGCTAGGCGCGCCGCCTCACGAGGACGCCGCCGGCCGCCGTAGCGAACACGACGAGGGCCGCGCCGCCGAGGACGAGCATCGTCAAGGGCGAGACGATACCGCCGGTGGCGGGCATGGTGGCCGCGACTATGTCGGCGCAAGCGACGCCGGGGGGCGTACCCTCGGTCATCTCGGCGTGGACGTTCACGTAGTGGGGCACGTCGCCGGAGAGCTCGGCCAGCGTATCTTCGATCGTGGTGGTGCTGAAGCCCGAGCCGCCCTCGTTGAAGACCGAGTTGAGCGGGAACTCGACCGGGGCGCCCATGCCTGCCCGATCGTCCGCGCACGTCGCGCCCTCGTGGATGTGCGCGATGTGCTCGGTGCCCTCCGCCGAAGGGATACCCTGAACGTCGAGCTGCACCTCCACCCCGGCACCCGTGTCCGTGAGCGTCGCCGTACCGCTGACCCCGGAGTCCCGGCTCGGCGTGAGCTGCAAGGTTTCCGTGCTCGTCTGCGCCAACGCGCTGCCGAGCATCGCCGCCGATAACAGCGCCATCGCCAGCATAACCCCGAACAAGGTCTTTCTTCTCATGTACCCATTCCTTTCCCCGTTTACATTGTCGCAAAGTATACAAGACCTACAAGTCTAGTGGAAAGACTCACGTTTAAAAACGGGCGTGGAGGTTACACTCTTCGGGTGCAGAATCGAGTTACTTCTATGGATTTGCAGGCCCCCCGGCGCATCCGCGCCTACCTTGCCGCGACGGCCGGGCGTCCCGTGCTGCTCCTGGCCGGGAGCGAGGATGCGGCCGAGCGTTACGCGAGCGACGCGCGTGCGTACACGGACGAGCCGGTCGTGCACCTCCCTTCCCGCGGCATCCCTTACGGTGACGTTTTCGCGCCGCCCGTCGCGCGGGTGGGGGAGCGCCAGCGGGCGTTGCACGCGCTCGGGGAGGCCGGGATCGTGGTCGCGGGGCCCACGGCGTTCGCGGAGAAGACGCCGCTCTACGAGCCGCTCACGCTCGCGGAGGGGACCGAGATCGAGCTGGACCGTTGCCTCTCCCGGCTCGTCGAGCTCGGGTACGAGAGGGTGGACAGGGTCAGTCGCAACGGGGAGTTCGCCGTGCGCGGCGGGATCGTCGACGTCTTCCCGAGCACCCGCCGTTCGCCGGTGCGCGTCGAGTGGTGGGGCGACGAGGTCGAGAGCGTCCGCGCCGTCTCCCTCGCGACGCAGCGGGTCGTGCGGGAGCTTGCGGGGGCCTCGATCTTCGCGGCTCGCGAGGGCGACCTCGCGGCCCTCGCGGCGGCGAGCGACGAGGACTACGGGGAAGAGGCGCGCTTGGGCGTGCGGCTCCCCGGCCTCGACCGGCTGCTCCTCGACCTGAGCCCGGTCTCGCCGGGCGATCTGCTGCCCGAAGGCATGGAGGTATGGTCGGAGGAGACCGGAGAGGGGCTACCGGAGGACGCAGACGTCGTCGAGGAGCTCTACGACTGGGAGAGGCCCTCGCCCGACACCCGCTTCGTCTCCACGGCGGACGACGAGGAAGGGGCGGCTGCGGAGGTCGTCTCTGCACCGCCCGTGGTGGCGCACTCGACCACGCTGCGGGAGTCTAGCCGCAGGATGGAGGCTCTGGTCGAGGACGGCCTGCGGGTCTTTGTCGCGTGCGGCTCCGTCGGCGAGGCCAAGCGGACCGCCTACGCGTTCGGAGAGGTCGGGCGGACGATGCGCGACGCAGAGCGGGTCGATGCGTCGCTGCCGCCGGGGATGTACGCCGTACCGGGAGAGGTTGCAGAGTCGTTCTCGTACCCCGACGGGGGAGTGGCCGTCGTGCGCCGGGATGCCCTGCTCGGGCGGCGCAAGACCAAGACCGCGAGGACGAAATCCTCGTCCGTCTCCTCGTTCGCAGACCTCAAGGCGGGCGACCTCGTCGTCCATTCGGCGCAGGGGATCGGGCGTTTCGAGGGGCTCGTCTCCCGTACCGTTCTCGGGGCGACGCGCGACTACATGCAGGTGGACTACCGGGGCGGCGACACGCTCTACGTCCCCTACGAGCAGATGGAGCTTCTGCACAAGTACGTCGGCGGCGAGGGGACGCGCCTCGACAAGCTCGGTGGCGGGACCTGGGCCGCGGTCACGGACAAGGTCCGAAAGCGCGTCAAGGCGCTCGCCGGGGAGCTGCTCCGGGTCCAGGCGGCTCGGGCATCCGCCAAGGGGTTCGCCTTCCCCGAGGACTCCGAGTGGGAGCGGGAGCTCGAGGAGAGCTTCGCGTACCAGGAGACCCCGGATCAGGCCGCCGCCATCGCCGCGGTCAAGGCGGACATGCAGGCAGCAAGGCCGATGGACCGGCTGGTGTGCGGGGACGTCGGGTTCGGCAAGACCGAGGTTGCGGTGCGGGCCGCGTTCAAGGCCGCGCTCGCCGGCAAGCAGGTTATAGTGCTCGCCCCGACGACCATCCTCGTGCAGCAGCACGCCAAGACGTTCAAGGAGCGCCTCGGCCGTTTCGCGGTGAGGGTCGAGAGCCTGAGCCGCTTCTCGTCGGCCGCCGAGAGGAAAGCGACCCTCAAGGCCCTCGCCGCGGGCGAGGTCGACATAGTCATAGGGACGCACGCCCTGCTCGGCGCGGAGGTCCGGCCGAAGGACCTCGGGCTCGTGGTCGTCGACGAGGAGCAGCGCTTCGGGGTCAAGCACAAGGAGCGCCTCAAGGAGTTCAAGGCCTCTGTGGACCTCCTGACCCTGACGGCGACCCCGATACCGCGCACGATGCAGATGGGGCTTGCTTCCCTGAGGGACATAAGCGTCATCGAGACCGCGCCGACGGGGCGGCGGAGCATCCTCACGCACGTGGGGCCCGAGGAGGACGGGCTCGTGAAGCGGGCGATAGAGAAGGAGATCGGCCGGGGCGGGCAGGTCTTCTTCGTCCACAACCGCGTCGACACGCTCGACGAGGTCGCGGAGAAGCTCGCCTCGCTCGTCCCGGGGGCGAGCTTCGTCACCGCGCACGGGCAGATGAGCGAGCGCCATCTCGAAGACTCGATGCGCCGCTTCCTCGACCGGGAGGCCGACGCGCTCGTCACCACGACGATCGTCGAGAGCGGTCTCGACGTGGCGACGGCGAACACGCTGATCGTGGACCGGGCGGACATGATGGGCCTCAGCCAGCTTTACCAGCTTCGAGGCAGGATCGGCCGCTCCGCGGCCCAGGCCTACGCGTACCTCTTCGCCCCGGTGGGGGCAACGCCCGAGTCTCAGAAGCGCCTGGAGGCCCTTATGGACTTCACCGAGCTCGGGAGCGGCTTCGCCATCGCCATGCGCGACCTGGAGATCCGGGGCGCGGGCAACCTGCTCGGGGCGGAGCAGTCCGGACAGATCGCGGCCGTAGGCTTCGAGATGTACCTCAGGCTCCTCGAAGAGGCGGTCGCGCTCGCCAAGGGCCAGCCCATCGAGGGGGACGAGCCGCATCCGGTCATCGTGGAGCTCGGGCTCGACGCCTACCTGCCGGTCGACTACGTGCGCGACGAGATCGAACGGGTCGACCTCTACCGCCGCGCCTCGGGCGTGCGCACCACCGCCGAGCTTGAAGACCTCGCGGAGGAGCTGACCGAGCGTTTCGGCGAGCCGCCCGAGCCCGCCCTGAACCTCCTCGGCCTCTCCCGCGTCAAGCTTCTCGCCCGTGGAATGGGCGCGACCTCCGTCAACTTCCGCTCCGGCACGCTGAACGTCACCGGGGTAACGGCAGGGCCCTCCGCCCCCGCCTTCGTCAGAAAGGCGACCGGCGGTACCGTCGGGGGCCGGGAGGGCCGCGTCACGCTGCGTGACTCGTCTCTACCGCCGCTGGAGCTCGCCGAAGAAGTGCTGAAAGCCCTGAAGCAAGCTGCCTGACGCGCGCCGGTGGCGCGTCTCCCGTTTTCCCCGGGGGATCGAAGCGAGAGCGCTTTAGGGCACGTCTCCGGTGTTTCCCGGCGGCGTTCGTCGCGCCGGGAAAGAAAAATCGGGTGTTATAATCGCGGCGGTTTGGGGGCTGACAGGTTTTTCGGCCCTCGTGCAGTCGAGAGATGGGAACCGCAGCCTTGATCTACCTTTTTTTCCGCAAGACTTTCCTTGGTGCGTCCGTGGCGCTTCTGGCGATGTTCCTCCTTGCGGGGTGCGGCGCTGCCCCTTCCGGGGACGAGGTCGGTTCGGGGGCCAAGAAGGTCGTGACCTTCGACGGGGGGGAGGTCACCGAGGGTGAGGTCGTCGAGGGGGTCGAGCGGTTGAACACCCAGTCGGCGGCGCAGACGGGGCAGCAGGCGCCCGAGGTCAAGCCGGGGTCGCCGGAGTTCGACGCGGCGAAAACCCAGGTGGTCCCGCAGCTTCTCGCCACCAACCTCGCCAGAACCTACGCCGAGGAGAACGACATCACCGTCTCCGACGAGGAGGTCGAGTCCGAGATCGAAGCCACCAAGCAGACCGTCGCCGAGCAGGCGCAGGCCGCGGGTCAGCAGGGCGACCCCGAAGAGCTGTTCCAGACCGCGCTTGAGCAGTTCGGGTTCACCGAAGCCTCCTTCCGTGAGGAGGTCGAGACCGGTCTGACGGTTCAGAAGGTCCAGGAGGAGGTCTCCGGCGGCGAGGCCCCGACGGATGAGGAGGTGCGGGCCTACTACGACGAGAACAAGGAGGCCCAGTTCACCAACCCCGAGCAGCGCTGCATCCGCCACATCCTGTTCAACAAGGACCAGGAGGATCTCGCCAACGACGTGAAGGGCGAGCTCGAGGACGGCGGCGACTTCGCGGCGCTCGCCGCGGAGCACTCGCAGGACCCCTCCAACAAGGACGCGGGCGGCGACCTCGGGTGCGTCCCGAAGGGGCAGTTCGTCCCCGAGTTCGACGACGCGGCGTTCGGGGCGAAGCAGGGCGAGCTTCTCGGGCCGGTCGAGACCGAGTTCGGCTTTCACCTCATAGAAGTCACGGACATCCAGGAGGCCGGTGAGACCCCGTTCGAGGAGGTCGCCCCGCAGATCGAGGAGCAGATCACGGCGGAGCAGCAGGGCGCCGGGTTCCAGACCTGGGTGCAGGACGAGCTGGAGAAGCGCAACGTGAAGTACCTCCCCGGCTACGACCCCAACGCCCCCGTCGAAGCGCCCCCAGGCGTAGCGCCGGAAGGGGCAGCTCCGCCAGAAGGGGCGGCTCCTCCGGAGGAGGGCGCTCCTCAGGAGGCGGCTCCGCCCGAGGGAGAGCAGCCGCAGGAGTAGCGGGGAGAAGCGGCGGCGGGGGACGAGTCGTCTCCCGCCGCCGCTTCTTGGCGTTCCGGGCTCTGGCAGCGTAGAGTTACGCGGCCGGGGGAAAACACACCTGGTCGGTGGACGTCCTGGTGGCGACGGATGGGGAGGCTGTGCTGATGACGGAGATTGTGGCGGTTCGCGGGCGTGAGATTCTGGATTCCAGGGGGAACCCCACCGTCGAGGTGGAGATCGGTACGGTCAGCGGCTTTGTCGGGCGCGCGGCGGTACCGTCGGGGGCGTCGACCGGTCAGAACGAGGCCGTGGAGCTGCGGGACGGCGAGGGCGGGCGCTACGGGGGCAAGGGTGTCTCGCAGGCCGTCGAGAACGTGGACGTCGAGCTGGCCGAGGTCGTGCTGGGCATGGACGTCACGGACCAGCGGGCGCTCGACCTCGCCATGATCGAGGCCGACGGCACCGAGAACAAGGGCAGGCTCGGGGCGAACGCCATCCTCGGCGTCTCCATGGCGGCGGCGAAGGCGGCGGCGGAGTCCGCCGGTCTCCCGCTCTTCCGCTACCTCGGCGGGCCGGGGGCTTATACGCTTCCCGTCCCGTGCGCGAACATTCTCAACGGCGGGGCGCACGCCGCGAACAACGTAGACTTCCAGGAGTTCATGATCGTGCCGGTCGGCTTCGAGAGCTACGGCGAGGCCCTGCGCTGCGTCGCCGAGGTCTACCAGGATCTCAAGAAGCTGCTCGGGGAGAAGGGCCTCGGCGGGGGCATCGGGGACGAGGGCGGCTTCGCTCCCGACCTGGAGAGCAACGGGGCGGCGCTCGCGCTCATGGCCCAGTCCATCGAGAGGACTGGGTATTCGCTAGGGGATCAGGTCGCGTTCGCGCTCGACCCGGCCGCGTCGGAGTTCTACAAGAACGGCAAGTACGAGCTCGCGGGCGAGGGCCGGTCGCTGAGCAGCGAGGAGATGGTCGAGTACTACGTTCGCCTCTCGAACGAGTACCCCATCCTGAGCATCGAGGACGGGCTCGCCGAGGATGACTGGGACGGCTGGTCGCTCATCACGAAGGAGCTCGGGAAAAAGCTCCAGCTTGTCGGGGACGACCTGTTCGTGACGAACCCGAAGATCCTGGCGCGGGGGATAGAGGAGGGGGTCGGCAACTCCATCCTCGTCAAGGTCAACCAGATCGGGACGCTCACGGAGACGTTCGAGACGATGGACCTCGCGCACAAGTCCGGGTACACGACGATGATCAGCCACCGCAGCGGGGAGACGGAGGACGCCACGATATCTGACCTCGCCGTCGCCGTGAACGCCGGGCAGATAAAGACCGGGGCGCCCGCGCGCGGGGAGCGCGTTGCTAAATACAACCAGCTTCTCAGGATAGAAGACATGCTCGGGGGGGCGGCGCACTACCCGGGGAGGGATGCTTTCAACCCCAGGGTGCGCGCCGGACGGGGGGTCTGACCTGTGGATCGCCGCACCAAGATAGTCGCGACCCTGGGCCCCGGCACCTCGACGCCGGAGATGATCCGGGAGCTCGTCCGCTTCGGGGTGGACGTCACGCGGCTGAACTTCAGCCACGGCGGGCATGAGGGTCATCTCAAGAACGCCCAACTCGTGCGCGAGTCGGCCAAGGAGCTCGGCCGCAACGTCGCGGTGATGCAGGACGTCCAGGGGCCCAAGATACGGACCGGCGAGGTCGTCGGGGAGACCGAGCTCATCACGGGCAACCGCGTCGTGATAGCGCCGGGGGACTTTCTGGGTGATGCGAGCCGGCTCGCTACCTCCTACGAGAACATCGCCGAGGACGTCGAGCCCGGCCACCGGGTGCTCATCGACGACGGGCTCCTGGAGCTCAGGGTCGAGGAGGTCGAGAACGGCGAGCTCGTGTGCGTGGTGGTGGTGGGAGGGCCCATCTCCTCGCACAAGGGCCTGAACTTCCCGGATTCGTCCCTCTCCATCAAGGGGCTGACGCCCAAGGACATCGAGGACCTGCGCTTCGGTATCGAGGAGTTGCACCCCGATTGGATCGCCTTCTCCTTCGTGCGCTCCGGGGACGAGGTACGGGAGATCAAGGCTCGCATCCGCGAGTTCGGCGGGGACGTTCCGGTTATCTCGAAGATAGAGAAGCACGAGGCGATAGAAGACATCGAGGACATCCTGCGCGCCTCCGACGGCATCATGGTGGCGCGAGGCGACCTCGCGGTCGAGCTCTCGGCCGAGCGGGTGCCGATCGAGCAGAAGCGCATCGTGGCCCGCTGCCGCCGCCTCGGCAAGCCGGTGATCGTCGCCACACAGATGCTCGATTCCATGATCCGCAACCCCCGGCCCACGCGCGCCGAGGTCTCGGACGTCGCCAACGCGATCTTCGACCGGACCGACGCCGTGATGCTTTCGGGCGAGACGGCGATAGGGCGCTACCCGTTGCAGAGCGTGGGAGAGATGGACCGCATCTGCCGGGCCGCGGAAGGGGCCATAAACTACGGCCGGGACATCGTGGCCTCGGCGAACTGGGGCAGGGGCGACGTCTACGACGCCCTGACCCACGCTGCCTGCGAGCTGGCGGAGGACCTTGACCTGCGAGCGATCGTGACGTCCACCCAGAGCGGTCTCTCCTGCATAAGGGTGGCCCGTTTCCGCCCGCCGAACAGGATCCTGGCCGTCAGCCCCGTCGAGGAGACGGTGCGCATGCTCGCGATGGTGTGGGGGGTCACGGCGGTCTCCGGCAACCAGCGCGGGGGCATGGAGGAGCGTTACCAGGAGGCGATCGACGCCGCCAGGGAGAACGGGCTCGTGAGCGAGGGGGACCGGGTGCTCCTGACGGGCGGCTCGCTCGGGGCGACCCCGGGCTCGACGAACATGCTGAAGCTCCACACCATAGGCGAACAGGCGTAGGGGAACCCCGTGGGCAGGGCGACCTTGCGTTCTCTGAAGGTCGTCCTCTACGCTGCCCTGCTCGGCCTCCTCCTCGCCTCCTATGTGGCCCCGCTCCAGGACATGGTGTCGAGCAGGCCGCTCATCGCCGGCCTCCGGAACGACATCTCCGAGCTCGAGAAGGACAACGCCTCGCGCCGCCGCGCCGTTGAGGAACTCCAGACCCCGGAGGGGATCGAGCGCGCCGCCCGCGAGCGGTACGGCATGATCGAACCGGGCGAGCAGGTCTTCCTGGTCCCGGGCAACCGGGAATGAACGGGGAACGCGACCGGCCCCGGGCGTCGGAGGAGGACCGCGGGATCGTGGCCGGACAGCTCGGTCGGGAGCCCGCGCCGTTTCGGGTGGCGGCCCGGTGCCCGGCGGGCCGGCCGAGCGTGATCGAGAACGAACGCCGCCGCGAGATGCCGACCACGTTCTGGCTTACGTGCCCGAGCCTCGCAGCCGCGATCTCGCGCATAGAAGCCGCGGGCGGCGTCAGGCAGGCGCAGGAGGATCTCGGGGCCGAGGCCGTCGAGGGCGTCCACGCCGAGCACATGCGGCGTTACGGCTCCCGGGTAGCGGGCGTCGGAGCGGGTGGCGCCCCCGGCCGCGTCAAATGCCTCCATGCCTTCACCGCCCTGCAAGTCTCCGGCGCACTCCCAAACCCGGTAGCCGAATGGACGCTGAGCCATGTGGAGAGCACCTACCTCGACCCCGCCAGATGCCCCGAGTGCGTCGGGCTCATGGAGGAGAGAGGGTAGTTGCTATACTCAAAGAAGGAGTCCACGGGGGCGTAGCCCAACGGCAGAGGCAGCGGACTTAAAATCCGCACAGTGTGGGTTCGAGTCCCACCGCCCCTACTGAGAGATCCCCGCAGAAGTGGATGACGAGAAGGGGCCCGGGGTTTGTCCGGGGTCCTCATTACTGCATTTTTGACATCATCCGAGGATCGAAAGTCCGCCGTGCCTGTCGCTGGGCTACGCCTCCTTGTAGACACCTCCATCACCTCCCCGGGAGCTGGCAGACGGCAGCGACGCCGCACGTTCGTAGAACGGCGGGTCTTGGGCGGGCGCTCCTCTCCGAGGTCTCCCTGCTCTCGATGGTCTTCGCCCGCGGCACCAAACTCGTAGCCTCAGAGCACGCCGCGGCGAGTTGCCCGCACTCTCGTTCGTGGCCTTTTGGTTTCCCAGGCGAAGTTACTGCTGCTGGCGGCCCTCTGGCTCCTCGGCAGGTGGGAGCCGCCGGGGAAGGGGGACCTGATGCGTATGTTGGCTCTCGGGATCTTGAGGTTGGGCCTGAACACCACCCTTTTCGGTCTCGGCGTTGGCATGATCACCGCCCTGATCTACGCTTCGACTCCCCTCCGGGGGATGCTGCTCGGGACGTAGAGCCCGAGGGAGCGGGGTGTCGTCGTGGCGGCGGTCGCCCCGCGCGAGGTGGCATCGTCCTGTCCGGGGGATTCGGATGGGCGGCGGGAGCCTCGTGGGCGACCTGCTGGTTGTCTGGCACGACCGTCTGTTGAGCTTTCTACGCGTCGTTCCCGGCTGTTCTCCTGCGGCGATGCTCGCCGACGAGGGGGCGGCCCGGACCATGGATGCATCCAGGTCCCGGATCTGTGCCCGACGCCTGGTGGGAAGAATCCTGTGTTACGGAGGCGGGCTCGGAGAGTAGAATATGGCAATGATGAAGCTTGCGGCGTCCTGGCCAGGGAGATGCCGTCTTTCGTGTAGAGACCGGGGCCTCGGAGGAACGGGGGCAGGAGGACCGCCTAGCGTATGGCACGTCCCGACGGCATGGTTGTGAGACCGCAAGACCTCGGTATCGGCATGCTCTTCGAGACCGTCCGGGACGCCGTGATCGTCGCGGACGCCTCCACAGGACGGGTCGTGCTGTGGAACCCTGCGGCCACGGAGATCTTCGGCTACTCGCCCGAGGAGGCGCTCGATGGCCTCAACGTCGAGTCCCTGGTTCCCGAGCATCTCAAGGAGAGGCATCTGGCGGGGCTCTCCCGCTACCAGGACACCGGCCACGGTCCCTACATCGACTCCTACGACGTGCTGGACCTGCCCGCGGTTCGCAAGGGGGGCGAGGAGATACGGATAGAGCTGACGCTCAGCCCCGTAGATCCCCTACCGGAGGCGGTCGCCGAGGGGCGGCGTTTCGTGCTCGCCGTCGTCAGGGACGCAACGAAGCGCAAGCGTGCGGAGGAGGAGAATAGCAGGCAGGTACGTCACGCAGCCTTGCGGGCGGACGTGAGCGCCGCTCTCGGCGAAGGCGGGGCCTTGCGAAACATCCTCCAGCGCTGCGCCGAGTGCGTGGTGCGACGCCTCGATGCGGCGTTCGCCCGCATCTGGACCCTGAACGAGGAAGAAAACGTGCTGGAACTGCGGGCCAGCGCCGGGACGTACACCCACCTCGACGGCCCTCACGGCCGCGTGCCAGCTGGGGAGTTCAAGATCGGGCGCATCGCCCAGGAGAGGCAGCCTCTCCTGACCAACGATGTCCTCAACGATCCTAGAATCCCGGACAAAGAGT